>JAISSD010000149.1 GCA_031273295.1 Prevotella sp. | reverse complement strand
AGAAGTTAAGCCCAACCACGCCGATGGTACTGCGTATAGTGGGAGAGTAGGTAACTGCCGTCTTTAACGAAAGAGACTGATTCCTGTCAAAGGGAGTCGGTCTCTTTTTTTTGTCGGTTTTAACCTGATAGACTATGTTTTACGATAAAATCGATAAAAATGTGCGCCAGTGAGTTGTTTTATTAAAAGAAATGTCTTATATTTGCAGAAAAGAAATTTTTTCTAAAGGTTATTAAATTGGAAAGTTTAAATGAATGCCTTACCTATGAAAAAAATGGAGGATAGCCATTCCGGTTATTCTCCATTTCTTTTTTGTCCTGACTTTGTCAGGAAATGTCTATCTTTACGCTCCGGATTAAAATGAAAAGTAATGTGTACTTTAATTTGATATACAATGAGAACAGTTAACAAAGCGGTTTTGATTACCTTCGTCTTCGCCCTGTGCGTAAACATCGAATTATTTCCCCAGATTACTGAACGTCCGCGACCTGCCGAATGGGAACAACTTGTTCCCGGAGCGCGGTTTTTGGACAGATTCCTGCCTTTGCCGCAAGGCACGCTGTCGAAGGATGTCTGGGGTGCGGAGAATGTTATACCGCGCTATATCGACAACGGCATTGAAGACCCCATGTATTCCTACTGGGGAGGAAACATCCTGCGAGGCAACGACGGACAGTATCACCTGTTCGTATGTCGCTGGCGGGAAGATTCGCCCAATGGGCATCACGAATGGCCCCGGTCGCATGTCGTTCATGCGGTGAGTGCGCAAGCTCATGGCCCGTTTACGGTAAGGGACAGCATCGGCAGCGGACATAATCCCGAAATATTCCGGATGAAGGACGGACGGTATGTTCTTTACGTCATCGACAATCGTTATGTCGGCGAAAGCCTCAACGGCCCCTGGACACGCGGCGAATTCGAATTCGACTGCAGAGGCCGTCGCCTCATCGAAGGACTTAGCAACCTGACGTTCGCCCGGCGCGAAGATGGCTCCTTTTTGATGGTTTGTCGCGGCGGAGGCGTGTGGATTAGCGAAACGGGATTGTCGCCTTACAGGCAACTTACCGACAGGAGAGTGTATCCCGACGTGGATGGCCAGTTTGAAGACCCCGTAGTGTGGCGCGACCATATCCAATACCACCTTATCGTGAACGACTGGCTGGGACGGATTGCCTTTTACCTGCGTTCCAAAGATGGTGTCAGTTGGATAGTCGATCCGGGTGAAGCATACCTCCCCGGCATCGCGCGGCATCCCGACGGCAGTTCGGAAGACTGGTTTAAATACGAACGCATGAAGGTGCTTCAAGACGAATACGGACGGGCGATACAGGCAAACTTTGCCGTGATCGACGTGCTGAAAAACGACGATAAACCCAACGACATTCACAGTTCGAAGAACATCGCCATACCCCTGAATCCCGGATTGCTGCTGACTGTCCTCGACACCCGTCCCATCACGCCGGCCACCAAAACCATCCGCGTAAAGATCGCCGCCGAAAAAGGGTTCGACCCACATACGGATATCGACCTGGCCTCGTTGCGTTTCGGAGCATCGACGGAAGTCAATTTCGGACGGGGCGCAAAGATGAAAAGTACCGAAAAATCCGGAGCCGACCTCATCATTACTTTCGACGCTGCCGGAAACGGCATCGCTCCCGACGAATTTGCACCCAAGCTCATCGGCAAAAACATACGCGGCGAACTTCTTTACGGATACGCCCGCCTGCCGTACATCAATTACATCGAACCGATACTGTCGGCGCTTGTACCGGTGTTCACTCCCCGCACTGATGCTATGGAGATCAGCGTGGAAGTGCAAAATTTCGGACAGGTCGCCTCATCGGAAGCCACCCTGCAACTGACGGTCGAGAAGAATGGCGAAAAAATATCCGCAGGCAGCGCCGTCGTTCCGCCGCTCAAGCCCTACGAAAAGACAACGGTATTTTTCTCCGCTGCTCCGTTCTTTGAAAAGGGCGTAGAATACAACTGCACGATAACAATCCGGTCGAAAGAAAAGGCTTTTTCGCCATTCGGATTCAAAGCCACTCCGATAAGATAAATCATGCGTACCATTTATGACTCCCGTCAACGGTTGATGTACTTTTTCATTCTCGGGGCGATTGCTATTGCGATCGTTTCGGTTGTTGTTTCGAATGCCTTGATCAAGAAGCTGGCGGAAGAGGAGAGGGAGAAGGTTGAAATCTGGGCGGAAGCGGGACGCGTGGTGGTCAATGAAAATGCCGATTTGAATTTGGCGCTTATCCTCAGAATCCTTGAAGGGAATACCACTATTCCGATCATCCTTCTTGATGAGCATAATAAGGTCATACAATATAAGAATATTGAGATCCCGGAAAAGAATGTGGAGGCTTTCTTTGAAAAAAAGGTGAAGGAACTAAAAAGTAAAAACGTCCCGATCGCTTTTACTTTTGAAGATGGCCCTCCCCGCTACCTGTATTATGACGACTCAATCATACTGAAACGCCTTCTTGTCTACCCTTATATACAACTTTCGGTTATGTTTGTCTTTATCCTGATCGCCTTTTTTGCTCTGGCCAGCACGAAGAGGGCGGAGCAGAACAAGGTATGGGTGGGACTGTCCAAAGAGACCGCGCACCAGTTGGGAACGCCCATCTCTTCCTTGATTGCATGGATGGAGTATTTGCAGGCAAAGGGGATAGAGCCTTCTTTGTTGGGCGAAATGGAGAAGGATGTCAAGCGGCTGGAAACCATAGCCGAACGTTTTTCCAAGATAGGTTCTAATCCCTGTCCGACCTTTGTTGATATCAATCAATCGCTTTGTTCGGCTTTGGAATATATGAAAACCCGCATATCGTCAAAGGTCAGGTTAACCGTTTCCTTACCGGACGAACCGGTATGGGTATTGATGAACGATTCCCTTTTCGCATGGGTCGTTGAAAATCTGGTAAAAAATGCCGTAGACGCCATGGAGGGGCAAGGTGAAATCAAAATACAGGAAGAGATAAAGAAAAAAATGGTCAGGATAGACATCTCGGATACGGGAAAGGGCGTACCTAAATCGAAATTCAACACGATATTTAATCCCGGTTATACGACAAAATCAAGAGGCTGGGGATTAGGCTTATCGTTGGTAAGACGTATCATCGAGTCGTATGACGGCGGTAAGATATTTGTAAAGAACTCGGAAATAGGAAAAGGCACCACTTTCCGTATTGAGTTACGCAGGGTAGAAAAAATAAAAACGAGATAGTTGTGTATGTATATAGTTTTTCATACCTTTGCATGGTTTTTACACTAAGATACTTTGGGGAAATTTGATATATATAAAATAGATCTGAAAAATCTCTCTCCGGGAATACATGAGTTTGACTTTTCGTTGGAGAATAAATTTTTCATAGACATTGACGGGACGGAAGTTCAGAAAGGAAAAGTGAAAGTTCTTCTGACGGTTAAGTGTTCGTCGATGTTGTTTGAGATGAATTTCCGCATTGCAGGCGTTGTCTCGGTACCTTGTGACAGGTGTTTGGATGATATGGATTTATCTATTGAAACCCAGAATCGCCTGATCGTAAAATTCGGTAAGGAATACGCCGAAGAGAGTGAAGAAATAGTTGTAATACCGGAAGATGAGGGGGCTATTAATTTAGCTTGGTTTTTGTATGAATTTATTGCATTGGCAACGCCGATGAAGCGTGTACACCCTCCGGGTAAATGCAATAAGTCGATGTCTTCTAAATTGAAGAAACATACAACCAGACGTTCGGATGATGAAGATGACGAGTATGATAACGGGGCTGTGAGCGATGAGATATCTATTGATGATGAAGAGGAGTCGATCTCTACAGACCCGCGTTGGGATGCTCTGAAAGATTTAATGGGGAATGATAATAATTAAATAGATAAAAAATGGCACATCCTAAAAGAAGACAAGGAAAATCAAGAACAGCCAAGAGACGTACTCATGATAAGGCTGTAGTACCGACGATGGCAATTTGCCCGAAATGTGGGGCATGGCATATTTATCACACAATATGTGGTGAATGTGGTTATTATAGAGGTAAGTTGGCGATTGAAAAAGAAGTTGCGGTATAAAATCGTCATCCTTTGATGAGTTATAAGGACAAAAGAAGGAGACTGTCCCCAAATGGACAGTCTTTTTTTTACTGTTTTACAGCCCTTTTTTCACAGTATTTTTTGATTGGTATATATGGATAAGATAAATGCAATAATAACGGGTATTGGAGGATATGTTCCTGAAGATGTATTGACGAATGAAGATATTTCAAAAATGGTCGATACGACAGATGAGTGGATTGTGACACGTGTAGGGATCAAAGAACGCAGGATACTGAAAGGAGAGGGAATGGGGCTTTCGTTTATGGGGATAAGAGCGGTGAAGCAATTGTTTGAAAAAAAAGGAACGAATCCCGAAGAGGTCGAAGTCGTTATATGTGCGACAACTACTCCTGATTACTTTTTCCCGACGGCTGCCTCTGTGATTGCTTATGAAACGGGGTGTAAACATGCGCTTACGTTGGATTTACAAGCTGCCTGCGCCGGGTTTTTACATGCTTTGGAGACGGCGGCGAATTATATCCGTTCGGGACGTTACTCGAAGGTCGTCGTCGTATCGGGAGATAAAATGACGTCTATCACGGATTATACCGACCGTACGACGTGTCCCCTTTTTGGAGACGGTTGCGGGGCTATACTTGTTGAACCGACGCACGAGAATCTGGGCATTATCGATACGCTTCTCCGTACCGACGGAACGGGATTTCCCCATTTGAATATGAAAGGGGGCGGATCGGCCTATCCGGCTACGCACGAAACGGTGGATAAACGGATGCATTATGTGTATCAGGATGGCCAGTATGTATTCAAGCATGCTGTGACCTTTATGGCGGATGCGTCGATTGAAATTGTTGAGCGCAACGGTTTGACAAGGGAAGATATAGACTGGATTGTCCCCCATCAGGCGAATTTACGCATTATTGATGCGACGGCAAGGCGGTTGGGCGTAAAAGATAAAGTCATGATCAATATCCAGAAATACGGCAATACCAGTGCAGGGACAATCCCTCTTTGTTTGTGGGAGTATGAAGACCGGCTAAAGAAAGGCGACGATCTGATTCTCACTGCTTTCGGAGCGGGTTTTACATGGGGAGCTATCTACCTGAAATGGGCGTATGACGGAACGAAAACATAAATCCGGCTTTGTCAATATTGTCGGGAACCCGAATGTAGGCAAGTCTACGCTGATGAATCGATTGGTGGGAGAACGCATTTCCATTATCACGTCAAAGGCGCAGACGACCCGGCATCGTATTATGGGTATTGTCAATACAGGGGATATGCAGATTGTCTATTCGGATACGCCCGGCATATTGCAGCCAAATTACAGGTTACAGGAGTCGATGCTCAGTTTCTCGCAGTCGGCGTTGAATGATGCGGATGTCCTGCTGTATGTGACGGATGTGGTGGAGACGACCGACAAACACGAGGAGTTTCTCGAGAAAGTCAAGCTCGTGGAGTGCCCCGTCCTGCTGCTGATCAACAAGATAGACCTGACGAACCAGGAGGAGCTTGAGAAGTTGGTGGCTTACTGGAAAGGGATTCTTCCGTTGGCAGAAGTGATTCCCGTCTCCGCGCTCTCGAACTTCAATATGGATTATGTGAAGCAGCGGGTCGAAAAGCTGATCCCCGACTCTCCTCCTTATTTCGAAAAAGACGCCCTGACGGATAAGCCGGCCCGTTTTTTTGTGACGGAGATCATTCGCGAGAAGATTTTGCTGTACTATCAGAAAGAGATACCGTATGCCGTGGAGGTAGCGGTGGAACTGTTTAAGGAAGAGGATCACCTGATTCATATCAAAGCCTTGATCATTGTCGAACGCGATTCCCAGAAAGGCATTGTCATTGGACATAAGGGACAGGCATTGAAGAAAGTAGGGATGATGGCCAGAAAAGATATTGAACGATTCTTTGAAAAGAAAATATTTCTTGAGATATTTGTCAAAGTAGAGAAAGATTGGCGTAACAGGGATCATATACTGAAAGCCTTCGGTTATCAAATATAAAAAAAATATGGGAAATATAGTTGCAATAGTTGGGAGGCCCAACGTCGGGAAATCGACTCTTTTCAACCGGTTAACACAATCGCGTCAAGCCATTGTCTACGAAGAGGCGGGCACGACGCGCGACCGCCAGTACGGTAAGGTAGAGTGGGGGAAGAAGGAGTTTTCCCTGGTCGATACCGGCGGGTGGGTCGTAAACTCGGACGATGTTTTTGAAGAAGAGATCAACAAACAGGTACAGATTGCCGTTGAAGAGGCCGATGTCATCCTTTTTGTCGTCGACATATTAAATGGGCTGACCGACCTGGACAGTGAAGTGGGCAAGATCCTGCGCCGTTCGGGGAAGCCTGTTGTCGTGGTGGCGAATAAGGCCGACAATTTCGAGCTGCATCCCGCTTCTGCGGAGTTTTATCTTTTGGGATTGGGAGATCCCTTGTGTGTCTCTGCGGTAAATGGCTCCTGTACGGGCGATTTGTTGGACAGGATCGTAGAACTTCTTCCCGCCGAGAAGTTGGATGAATGGGATGAGAGCCTGCCGCGTATCGCTGTCGTGGGACGTCCGAATGCCGGCAAATCATCCCTGATCAATGCCTTTATCGGCGAAGAGCGCCATATTGTGACGGATATCGCCGGTACGACGCGCGACTCGATTTATACGACATACGACAAGTTCGGGTTGAACTTCCTGCTGGTCGATACGGCCGGAATCCGCAAAAAGGGGAAAGTCAGCGAAGATATGGAGTACTATTCCGTTATCCGTTCGATCCGGGCGATAGAGAACTCGGACGTTTGTATCCTTATGGTGGATGGCGATCGGGGGATTGAAAGTCAGGATTTGAATATCTTTTCACTGATACAGAAGAATAAAAAAGGGTTGGTGGTCTGTGTGAACAAGTGGGACCTGGTTGAGGACAAGAGCCAGAAAGCCATCACGCATTACATGAATACCATACGCGAACGCTTCGCTCCCTTTAAGGATTTCCCTGTTCTTTTTATCTCGGCGCTGACGAAGCAGCGGATATTTAAAGTGCTGGAAACGGCTAAAGAGGTGTATGCCAATAGGCAGAAACGGGTGCCGACGGCTAAATTGAATGAGGTGATGCTGCCTATTATCGAAAACTATCCGCCGCCGGCATGGAAAGGCAAGTATATCAAGATAAAATACATTACCCAGTTGCCCGCCGGAGTGATCCCCTCCTTTGTCTTTTTCTGCAACTTGCCGCAATGGGTGAAAGAGCCTTACCGCCGCTTCCTTGAGAATAAAATACGCGAGAACTGGGACTTTACCGGAACGCCCGTCAATATCATCATACGCGAGAAGTAACCTCCCCCGAAGAGAGTCAGACGATCCGGTTGTAATGGCACACCAACAGAACGTCGTTGCCATCATATGGAAAAATTATTCTCTGAAGATGAGAAACTTATAAAACTGTTAAATTATAAAACCATAGCGCAGGCAGGGTAAATGGAACTTGCTAAAGTTGAATGATAAATTGATAATTATTATTAATTAATAGTTATTGCGCTGATTTCTTATGTCGTTTCTTATGTTGAACTCAAATATTTTTTAATTTTGTCATGTGAATGGAAAAATCATGTAAAGTCTAATAACAAATATATTTATGGCAATAATAGATTTAGTCAGATGGTCGCCCGAGGGTAGTAAAACGATCTATGCTTATCGTTTCCCCGAAACAAATTTAAGTACTTACACGCAGCTTATTGTGCAGGAATCGCAAGAGGCGGTTTTGTTTTCCAAAGGACAACTTGTTGGTAAATTTGGCCCCGGGAAACATACGTTGAATACTGAAAATTTACCGATTCTGCGGAATTTATTCGGTATTCCTTTCGGTGGGAAAAATCCATTTACGGCGGAAGTTTGGTTTGTAAACAAGTTGCAGCCCTACAATATTGATTGGGAAACCCACAGTATGTCCATTCATGATGCCGATTACAACACGCAATTGCCTTTGGTGTCAAAAGGCCGCTACGGATTAAAAGTAAGCGATGCGGAGAAATTTTTAATAAGGATAGTCGGCACAAAGAGCGAATTTACACAGGATGATCTGACTGACCAGTTTTTTGGTGAATTTTCCACAAAGACCAAATCGACGATTCTGCAATTTATGATTAAACACAGAATAGGTTTTAAATCAATATCCGCCCATTTAGACGATCTTTCCCAATACTTGAAAGGAACAATGCTGCCGTTTTGGGAAAACTTGGGATTAGATTTAACGCAATTTTATATTACAAGTATCGACATAGATGGTTCAACCGAAACGGGCAGGCGGGTTTTGGAAGCCATATCTCAGCAAAGCGCCATGTCTATCACCGGACACACCTGGCAACAGGAAAAAATGTTTGATGTTGCGAATAACGCCGTTGATGGACTTGGTAGCGGCAACGGCGGACTTCTCGGCGGCTTAATGGCCATGAATATGATGGGCGGACTGGGAGGTGGTGGCACAGGTGCAGGAGCCGGAGCAGGAATGATGCAACCGCAATACAACCAGCCCACTTTTGGCGGGAGCAACGTCGGTGGCAGCGTCCAACAACCCCTACAGGAACAGCAGGTTAAAATGGTTTATTGCTCAAACTGTTCAAAGAAATTCCCGAATACAACCCGTTTTTGCCCCCACTGTGGCGACCCTTATAATCCTTGTCCAAGATGTGGAACAGATAACGACGAAAGCGCCAGACGCTGTGTGAGTTGTGGAACGCAGTTGCAAAGCGAAATGGGTACTTGTCCTCATTGCAACACGCCATTGGTTAGCGGCAGCAGTTTCTGCGGGAATTGCGGCAAACAAGTGCAATCGGGCGATCATTGCAGCCGTTGCGGAACAACATTACCGCCAAACGTAAAGTTCTGCCCCAAATGCGGAAATAAACGATAACCTTTTAATACAGACTAATATGGACATAAAGAAAATACTGTCGTGGATCGCGCTCTTAGGTGGCGAAGCCATTATTATTGCCGCATTTATCCTTTTGAGAGGAGATTTGACCGACCATGTTTTAGTATTGAATATTGTTGTTTCTTCGCTGATTTACGGACTGTTTTTCATTGATATTCTCGTTTCATGGATCGATTTTGGCGATAAGTCGCAAAAGAGAGTCGGCTCAATTGGTTTGCGTTGGTTTTTCACTTGGTCTTATGCCATTTTAGCCGTTGCAACAATGATTTTGAGTAGTCTTGTATTTGATTTTACATTTGCGGTACTACTCATCATACATGCCGCTTTGCTGTTTTTATTGCTCTTGGGTTTTATTTCGGTTTTTACTTCCTCCGATAAGGTTCAAGAGGTTTATCTGAAGGAAAATGCCAATCGTAGTAGAATTGCTGAAATAAAAAGGGCTATTACGAGCTTGAAAGACAAAATGAATGATTCATCAAATTTACCCGAAAGTTTCATAAACAGGATAAATGCGCTTGAAGAAAATGTGCGATTCATTTCACCAACTAATAATCAGGAAGCGCACGATTTGGAAGAGCAATTTATTACCACCATTAACGACATGGCTTTTGCTGTTTCCAATTTTTCAATGAACGAGGAAAGGATAGAAAGCAGTCTCAAGAAATGTGAGCGTATTTGTCAAAATAGAAAAAATATGTATTCAATTTAAAATCAAAAAACAAAAGATATGACAGGCAAAATCTTCCCTGAATCCAATAATATCTATCAAGACCAGGCAAAGATATTATTCAATTATTACCAACAAGCTGCTGAAAAAATCGTTCATGAAGAAGAACGGATTGAAAAGGAAATAGCCATTCTTAAAGAAGAGAAAGCAGTATTACAAAAGCAAATTTCCGGCTTGTGGGTGTGGTTTCTTACAATCATTTTATTATTCGTGTATTTTATCAAAAAGAGCAGTTTGAGAAAAGAAATTGCAGGTAAAGATGCTCGAATCGCCGAATTTAAGAAACAACATGCTGAAATTTTCCGCGATTATAAGGTGAGCAAATTGGGTGTGGCATATATCCCTGTTGCCGACCAAATCAGGTACGGAGATAAAAGTTTCATCGTGGATTATACGGGTAAAGTCGATGAATCGGAAGTTACGCTGCAACTGTCCCGTCAAAACAATTTGTTGATTGAAACGATTGGCAATCTCGAAAATTTGTCGTCAGAAGCCCCCATCGTAGAAACATCTAAGGATACGGAAGAGATCGAAACAGACGAGTATTCCACTTCAATCCAACAAATCAACCAGCACGATTATTTCGGAAAGCTGGAACGCTCGCTGCGAACGATTTCCTATTGTATGGACGACTTGGATACAACGTCGGTATCACTTCCGCTGGTTACCGACAAAAGCGAATATTTGCAATTCCTGAATGAATATGCCACGACCGAAATTCCCGAAAACGCACCGGTTATCAGCGTTTTTGAAACCGAGAAATATGCGGGTAGCATCAGTAAATTTCAGGAACTGAACAGACTGAAAGATTCATTGTCAAACAAAACACAACAATTTGAAGACGTTTTGAAGAACTTAATGGTAACAATGGCAAATTCTGTTCAGGCTATTTCCGCATTAAAAGTCGCTTCTACCGATAAGGTGATTTTTGAATCCAACAGAGTGCTTTATCAAATTTTAAAATCGCCCTACAATCATTATTCGCCCGTACTCGAACACGAAGAAATTGAGCGTATCCGAAACGAAAAATTCGATTATAGCGAGTCAATACAAGGGTACGAGCCATTCCAGTTGAAACAGAGTTCCAGGGTTCGATACAATTTGCTTTCGGGAATGTGGACGGCAGAAGATGGCAGCACAACTACGTTGCCCTTTGGCATACACCAGATTTACGAAGAGATTGTGGCGCCGGTTGTGCAAAATCTGATGAATGAAAATCGCATTGAAAGGCTGAAAATCTATAATCATATCAAAGACCAAAAAATAGATTATCTCAACAAGTGGCACCAGGATACTGACGCGTTCTATCGTGCAAACCGTGCGGAAAGCGCTGATATTATCAACTTGATGCAGGGAAGTTTAAGGGAATATGTAGCAGCATACAATACATTGGTTTCGTTGCAAAAAACCGAAGACACGATGGTACAATCCAAAGGCTCGCTCGATTCAACTGTAGTTGAAGTCGTTGATAATACAGCCGAAACGCTTGCCGCTTTTGAAGTTCAATCGAATGAGTTTAAAAACACGCAATCCGGTTTCGAGGAATACATGGAACGGCTCAAAGAAGACATTGATTTGAAAGCCGAAAAGTTCGGTCATATTGAGTATTACGATGCAAAACTACGGGATGGACATTCAAATGAAATTGCCGTTGCCGCAAGTGAAATTCACGGTTTAGACAAGCGCCGCAAGCCACTAGCCGCTGTCAATCCGTTGTTTGCCAAAACGTCCGAACTCCCGCCCTCTCCAAATATCGAAGATATTACGTTTGAGCATATTTCGCTTAATCTGTCTGTTATTGCCAGAAATGCGTTGAAAAACCTGGAAGAAACACCTGATAACGAATAATATTTAAAGCTATGGCCCATATAGATTGTGTACTGGATACCGACCCGATGGCACAGAAAATCAGTTCTGTGTCCAGCCATGTAAACGCGACAACCACAGCGGTTGTGGCAATGCAGACCGCCGTGGTTTTGGCGGAATCAAAAGCCGCCGACCATGTGTGTGATAATGTGAACAGGGGCTTTTACACGTTAATTCGTTCTCAGATTTCTCAAAAAACAGCCAAGCTGAAAAGCGAAGTCGATTCGCATTTAATGCACCTTAACCAGCAACGGAAACAGCTTTTAGCGATCAAGGGGAGAATGGAACGCGATTACAATATGATCTCAAGCCGGTACTTGAAACTCTTTAACGGACTGAATCAAAATCTGAGACAGCGGATTTTCGAGCTGGACAAACCGACGATTGATTTTGCGGTTAAAGAAGTAGAGAAAGTATCCAATCGAACAAAATACCTGACGGCGACCGTTCCTGTTTCTCAATTGGAATCGTTGGCAGCAAGCCAGAGAATCATTGCCTCTAATGTGAAGTTTCGCGGTTTGAAAGTCATCAATTCAATGACAAGGTTTCTTGCCGATATGTCCGAGCAAAAGAAACTGACCGACCAGGTTTTACTGACCGGTAGTGTTAAGATAGAAAATACCTCCTTCTCCGTTCCCATTGTGATTAGCGAATGTAATTTCGATAAATTCGACAATAAAAACATGGATGTTGTGGTCAATAATGTGGGATTGAGTAATCTCACCCAATCTTCCATTAAAAACGCAGTTGTGTCTCATATCGACACCTTGCAATGGCAAAACGAGAGGGAGATCAACAGCGAAACGGAAAGTGAATTTCGCAAGTTACTCTCCGTTTCCAACGCTTCACAGCGTGTAAAAGATATGGCAAACAAACTGTTTATGGCGAGTAATTATCAAACCATTAAAATCAGGAATTATGAGTTATAGGCGGTCATTTAGCAAAACGATTTCCGTACACTATTCCGGTAGAGTGCCTTATCCTGCTTCACAAAGCGGCGGTAGCGTTCCTTACAGTGGTACGGCACACGAAGATGTTACGGTAAATATTGATGTTGACACCAACCCATTCGACAAAAGTATTGACGGCTGTAATAACACCATTAATCTATTGACAGGTACGGTCGTCGCTACCGAAGCCGCACAAATTGCCTCCATTGACAAAAACGCAAAGAAGGTGGCAAATACCATTGTTGATGGATTTTTCAAGACAATTCGTTCCGATATTAGTCAGCAAATCATGGAATTGTCGAGTAAAGTTGAGGCTACGCTGGTTCACTTGTATTCAATGGCAAAACGCTGTGTAGAGAAACAGCGGCAAATGGAAACGGATTACAACCGCATTACGAGTCGTTACCTGAAAATATTTACCGATTTAAACAACGAATTGGAAAACCGTATTTTCGAGTTGGACAAACCCGCATTTGTTTTCAAAAAGGGAAGCGACAACCAGTCCATTCGCGCTTCGGGCAACGATTTGGTCGCGACTGTAGCTGTTTTCGGTTCGGAAGGTGGCGAATTGCAGGCAAAAATAAGCGCTTCGATAGCGAAGAAACGCGCACTGGATACGATCAACAAGGCGAATATTTTTCTTTTAAAACAGAAAAGGTTGAATACGACAATCACCCGGAGTATGCTCAATGAGAATATCGCCGCCACGCTATATTCACCCGTTTGTTTTATTGAAACCAACAACGACGAGGGTCAAACAGGAAAGGCAATTTACAAACAGGAGTTTTTGCCGCAAACCAATCAACAGGCAATAATCGAAGAGTTCCAGAATCAACCATGGTCGGAGATATTAAAAGAGAGAAAGGATAAAATCCAACGCTATTTCAACGCAGAGGTTAGCCATCATTTTACTTCTGCCGACCCGTATGCAAACCGCGTAAAAGAAAACATGATAAAGATGTTTGATTTCAATTCAATTAAAGTGTTAATCTGATAATTAAATAAGAATGAAAGAATTAAAAGAAATTCGTTTTAACGAGAGCAACATACAACTGAAAGACAATTTGGTAAAAGGTTCGATTTTACCTGAAAAAGTGGCCGAACTCAACCGCACTGTCACAGTGCAGGGAAACACTGTTGTTGAAGGGCCTGTTTATGCCCACAAACTTGAAATCCAAAACGGTGATTTGGAAATTCAAGGCGCCGTTTTCACGCAGCTGGAACTGTATGTAAACAGTGAAGCAACGGGAAATATTGTCTTCAAGAAAAGCGTTGGATCGGCAAATTCCATCGTATCGAGGACGGCGAATTGCCATATCGTATTCTATTCGGATATTAATGCAAAAAGCGTAACACTCTACAATGCTTTTGTTGCAGGAAGCATCTACGCGGATGAGATTATTTTGGAGAATTGTGTAGTGATTGGCGGCGTTTTTGCAACGCAGGAAATTGATTTGACAAACTCTATTGTCGGCACATTCAATGCGCCGTCCGTAAGAATCGCTCAAACCGTTGGTTTGTTGTTGCCAAGCGCTTTTTCAATCGAAAAAATAAACGCTGTTGCGAATACAAAATTGTATAATTTGAGTCTGGCGGATTTGGGCTCGCTGTATAAAGGCCTGCCGCAAGCTGAAAATTCGGGTAAAATAGAAATGAATATAGCGACCGACGAGATTAAAAGCACGCTTGCCAACGAAGATGTCCAGAAGACATTGCGCAGCTATACCGTTATCGGAAAGGTGTTGGCCGCCGATTTGCTGGATACCGACAAGTTCCAGAACCATTTCTTGCTTACGGCTGCCAGTTTGGGCTCCCAGCTGTTGAAAACCTACGATATGGGAACGGACAAAGACGGCAAACCCGCCACGCTGACCTTTGATAAAATCCGGGATTTCTTTTTCAACATCCTTCATGGAAAAATCGAAATCCAAGACATTGACGGCAAGTTTGATATCTCACAGATTACGGGAAAGTTTAATTGACCCGGGGTTCCCCCCCCTTTTACAGTACGTCATTCAGCCTCCATGCCTGAATGTGTTTGATGCCGCCCTTGGACGGTAGGGTAATCTCATCGAGCGAAACGACTATTTTCTCGAAATTATCCTCTATAGCCTGCAATGCTGTGTACTCCCGTTCAATGGTTTGGGGGTCTATCAGCATGTAAGCGCTTTGAATGTAGGCGATGCGGTCGCCCTTGATAGCGACAAAATCAACCTCTTTGCCTTTAATGCTGCCTACGTATATATCGAATCCATGCCTTGCAAGTTCCAGGTAAACCATATTCTCTAACATATACCCTGCGCCGTATCCAAAGCCTTGATACAAATAGTTGTTGAATGACAGGTCGTTGGCGTAGTATTTGCAGTTGCCCGCTATGGTCTCTTTCCCTTTTATATTGTACCGTTCAACCCGGTGAATCAAATAAGCGTCTTCAATATAGCCGATATATGCGGCAACCGTATCATAGCTTGTTTTGCGCCCGTTGCTTTGAAAGTAATTGGAGATATTGCGGATAGATAATAGATTCGATGCATTATTGACCAGGTACACAAAGATATCCTCCAGCAGGCGTGCATCCTTAATGCTATGGCGCTGAATAATATCACGCAAAAGTACCGTGTCTTTCACCGCCGACATGTAGTTGCGCTTCAACTCCCGGTCGGGCAACATGAACAGTTCCGGCATACCGCCGCTACCCATATACTCCACAAAGCTCTGTTTCGTTTGCTCCTGTTGAGTTATCCCGGTATATTCCCTGAAGCTAAAAGGGAATATCTCAAAATTGACATAACGGCCGGACAATAAAGTCGCCAGCTCTCCCGACAACATCTTGGAGTTTGACCCGCTGATGAAAAGCTCATATTCATCCACATAATCCTGGGAATATGAATTAACCACGCGCTCCCAGCCTTCAATATTCTGAACTTCATCTATAAACAGGTAAATACGTCCCTGAGGATTGATGCGTGCTTTGTATAGCTTGAATAATGCGTCAAGGTCTTGATATGTTTTAAGGAAATCAAAATCCGACAACTCACGATTGACAAAGAATATGTTTCTCCTGCCTACACCATTCTCAACCAGCTTTGATGCAAGTTGCCGCAATATATAGCTCTTGCCCACACGCCTTTGCCCGACAAGGACTTTGACGAGCCGGTTGCCTCTGTAAGCATATATTTTATCGGTATATTCCGTGCGCGTAAATCCCAATGAAGGCCAATGGCCACCCCAGGGATTGTATTTCTCCAGCTTTTCAAATCTTTCGTCCATAGTCGACATTTTCCAACAAAGATAGATTAATTTCGATTTAGCTCGACACTTTTGCCCGCTTTTTCTTTTTCCAATAAAAGTACGTATCTTTGAAGAAAAGTTCTGATCGTGATATGGAATTCTTGAGTCAAAAGATACCGGCGTATATTTATGGGAAGGGGAATATCGTTCGTTTGATATTGTTGACGGCGCTGTTTGCGCTGACGTTTATTAATATCTATAAGCCGTTCAGCTCTTCGCATTGGTATCCTGTTTCGGATTTTAAATTCTTTGTGTTTTCGAGTTTGATTATCCTGACCGGGGTGCTGGTCGTGGTGGTCAGCCGGATCGTGATGTATCATTGGGGGAAAAAGTATACGATTACCGTTGGGCGGTATGCGGTATGGATCCTGGCGGAGATCTTCTTTATGTCGCTGTTTTATGCTATGTATACGTTGTCGGTTCATCCGGAGCGGGAATATTTAGGCACCTTTAAGGAGTCGGCCATCAATACGAGCCTGGTGCTGTTGCTGCCTTATGTTGCGCTGCACTTCTATTTTTCGTATCAGGAGAAAGAGCGGCGGTTGCGCGCCCTGGAAGAGGACAGGGAAGAGAGTGTGCTGAAACACAATGTCTATAACTTCTATGACGAAAAGAAAGAGTTGCGCCTCTCGGTGAAGAAAGAGCATCTGCTTTATATCGAATCAGCCGACAACTACGTCCTCATCTGGTATCTCAACAAAAACCATCTGACAAAATTCATGCTCCGCAATTCCCTGAAAGCCATCGAAGAGAGTCTGGACGGGACGCATGTGCGCCGCTGCCACCGCTCTTTTATCGTCAACTTTGAACAGGTCAACGTCATCCGCCGGCAGAAAGAGGGGCTTTTCATGGAGTTTGATATGGAAAACGTTCCCGATATTCCCATCTCGAAGACGTACACCGAAAAGGTCATGCACTGGTTTATGGCCTATTCGGTGTAGAGGAATGAGAGGAGTTCGTTGTAGATCGGGGGAAGGTAGGGCGAACGGACTCGCCACTCCTGCGGGTAGAGGTTGTTCGCACGTGCCCCCAACTGTTTGACAAAGCCCAACGGGAAATCGTTATAGGTCGTCAGTACGTAGCCTTTCTTCATTTCCGGAGGGAGGACGAGCGCGTCTTTTCTCAGGTATCCGACGGCCTCTTCCCTGTTCAGACCGTATGACGGGAACGCTTTCCGGTTCAGTACGGCGCTCATGGCCAACGCCTGGGTGGGACAAGTATCTTTCCCTTTTACCTTTCCGACCGCTATACCCGCCGTAACGACGCGCAGCTGCCGGACGATCCGCCGGTACGCCTCTTCATGCATCATGGGAAATGCCTGTATGGTTTCGCCCAGTATATCGAAACGGAATCTGTCGGGATACTGGAGCCAATGGCGTATCTCGTCGGGGATAACCGCCGCCGGTGCGGGCTTTTCCCTTTCCCGCCTGCCGCCTGCCGAGAGGCTCTCTTCCTCGTTCCCTTCCCCCGCCTTGCGCAGGACGGCCAGGAAAAAGCCCTCCCCTTTCGTCTTGTGGGGGAAAAAGCGGTAGGCCGGAAAATCCTTTCCCAGTGCGCCCGTTATCCGCCACTCTTCCCTGACGGGGATAGGGAGCGCCTCCGCTCCCAGGGTGTGCAGGATATGGGCGATGTTTTCCTCGTTCTCTTCCATATTAAATGTACAGGTACTATAAATAAATAGCCCTCCCGGTTTTAAGGCGTTCCATACGTCGTGGATGATGTGGCGTTGGCGTGCGGCGCAGAACGTGACGTTGTCCATGCTCCATTCCTGTATACTGTTGGGGTCTTTGCGGAACATCCCCTCGCCCGAACAGGGGAGGTCGGCGACGATGACGTCAAACAGGTGGGTCAACCGTCCGGCCTTTACCGGATCGCCGTTCGTCACGATGACGGCGGGATTCCCCCACTTCGTGACGTTCTCCGCCAGGATATGGCTACGGCTACGGATGATTTCATTGCTCACCAGCAAACTCCTCCGGGGAAGCAGGTCGAGCAGGTGGGTCGATTTGCCTCCCGGCGCGGCGCACAGGTCAAGGCAAACCACAGGCTCCTTAATATGCGCCCTGACAGCCTGCTCCAGAAACATCGAAGAGGCCTCCTGCACATAATACCCTCCGGCATGGAACAGCGGGTCGAACGTAAAGGGCATACGCTTCGGCAGATAGTACCCGCTGTCGCTCCACGGGACAGGTTCCGCCTGCAATGCCCGGATCCCTTTCCGCCTGTTTATGCGTATACTGACGGGAGCGTCGGCTTGCAGGGCTGATTCCAGCAGCGGAAACGCTTCGCCCGTTAATGCCTTTGTACGGGTAATGAATTGGGAAGGAAGTATCATTTTATTCTGTTGTTTGATACAAAAGTACTACATTTGCACAAAACAAACCGTATGCAAGCATCGCTTTTCCTTATACCCGTTACAATCGGTGATACCGACCAGCGGAAAGTCCTGCCCGGATACAACAGGGAGATTATCCTTGGCATCAACCATTTCATTGTAGAAAATATCCGCACGGCAAGGCGTTTCCTTAAAAAGACAGACCCGTCGATCGTGATCGACCGCCTGACGTTTTATGAGCTGAACAAGCATACGCCGGCGGAACAGGTAGCCGGCTACCTGGCTCCTTTGGAAAGGGGGGAACATGTCGGCGTCATCTCCGAAGCCGGTTGTCCGGCCGTGGCGGATCCGGGAGCGGATGTGGTGGCGATCGCGCAGCGGAAAGGATACAGGGTCGTCCCGTTGGTCGGCCCCTCGTCTGTGATCATGGCGTTGATGGCCTCCGGATTCAATGGGCAGAACTTTGCTTTCCAGGGCTATCTTCCGGTTGGTGCGGCGGAACGGGCGGAGCGGATCAGGCAACTGGAGGCGCGGATCTATGCGGAAGGCCAGACGCAACTGTTTATCGAGACGCCCTACCGGAACAATACGCTGGCCGAGGAGATCGTCCGCCTTTGCCGTCCCTCTACCCGCCTTTGCATCGCCTCGGATATCACCTGCGACGATGAGTCGATACAGACTAAGCCGGTCAGGGAATGGATAGGAAAGCTGCCGGATCTAAACAAAAAACCCACCATCTTTCTTCTTTACAAATAACCCCAATCAGCATGGAAACGTATCAGGCACACGAAACAGCAATCATCGACCCGGGAGCCGCCATCGGCGAGGGGACGTTGATCTGGCATTTCTCCCATATCATGAGCGGCAGCGTCATCGGCAGACGGTGTACGATCGGGCAGAACGTCGTCATCTCTCCCGGCGTCGTATTGGGCGACGGCGTAAAAGTGCAGAACAATGTATCGGTCTATACCGGCGTCGTTTGCGAAGATGACGTCTTCCTAGGCCCCGGTTGCGTATTTACAAACATCCCGAACCCCCGCAGCGCCATCCCCCGGAAACACCTCTACGAGAAGACCCTGGTAAAAAAAGGCGCAACGATCGGTGCGAACGCAACGGTGCTGTGCGGGCAAACTGTCGGGCAATACGCATTGGTCGGTGCGGGAGCTGTTGTGACGAAAGACGTCCCCCCCTACGCCTTGGTCGTAGGGAATCCGGCTATCCAAAAAGGCTGGGTCAGCGAGTACGGACACCGCCTGGCGTTCGACGAAAAAGGGATGGCGATATGTCCCGAAAGCGGTGCGCAATATGTGTTGCAAGAGGGGAAAGTAACGAAAGTCAATCAATAGGAATCTATGCAAATGTACCATTCTTCATGTTACAAAATTGAATCTCTTTGGTACAAAACTGAAAGTGTAAGCATAAAAACCTCCCCCAAGTAGTTTTCGTTTTTCTCCCTTCACCGTTTCACCTCCCGCATAACAGGCTGATTGACACCCGAATGTGGTGAAGGGAGGGTGTAGGGAGGTGAATGGACGCTTTCGAGGCGCTAAATAGTCGTCGATAACATATTCGCTGCCGCTTGCTTGTCGAATAATTTATACAATAAGATCAGGCTGCCCTCCCCGGCGCCCCGTTTCACTTTCCCTTCACCTACGTTCACCCTCCCTTCACCACATTTAGGTATCTTTCAATGTGTTACAAGAAAGGTGAAGCGGTGAAGGCAAAAAACGCAAAACTTTCCTGTAGGGGGGTGCCTTTTAATCCCCTCTACCGGTTTTTGGAAAACCGCTATATCTGAAAATTTTTACATGAACGAAGGATCTAAAATCGGACGGGAGCTATTTTTATTTGCTCCCGACCTATTTGAAATAGCTCCCGACCTATTTCAAACGGGACGGGAGCTATTTTTCGTCCGCCTACACAATTGTGTAACCCCGCCTACACAACTGTGTAACCCCAGCTACACAACTGTGTAAGGCGGACTACACAACTGTCCGCTTCCGGTTACACAAATGTGAAAATCCGGCAGCATATAAACGCCTGAAAATCGATGTCAACCCACCTTATAATGACGATGAATCGCAATCGTATGGAAATCACGCAATCGCCGTCATTTCCCTTTTTGATAAACCTGGTTTGTTGGGTACTCGCAATGAGGCTATAACTTCTTTCGCTTCTTCGTTATTCTGTCGTGTTTCCGGAGGTGTATTTTTTCAATATATCGACAAATTTATCACTTTCAAAAAAGGTAATATTGGTTTGTAAATACCATTTTCCTTCATCGTAAAATAATTCGCCAAAGCATAAGGTATGCATATTGGCGAAATCGGAATTTCTGGCGAAAGTGAATTTCACTATTTCTTTACCTAAGCCATCAATTGCCCTGATATGAAGATTTTCAATGCTGTCGAAATCTTGCTTTCGATGGATGCCGTTGTGGATGGTTACTAAAAAGAGAATTTTCTTGATGCGGCGCGGCAGTTTTTCCAGCATAACAATAATCTGTTCGGCGTCGGCGTCTTCGTCGCTGGCATTGCCAACCAGATTATCTCCTGTATGGATAATGTATTCGCCTTGTTCGATAAACGTTTGAATCTTTCGCTCAAGTTTTTTCCCGTTTAAGTTGTAATAAGCTCCAATATTCCCTGATGGAGCGGTGAGGTTATGATAATAAATAATGTCGCTCTTTTGGAAGGGGACGGAGCGGCCGCCTGTCAACGGCATATCTTTTCCCAAATTCACCACTTTGTCGTTTCTGTCCATCAAAAAGGCGATCGTATCCAAGTCGAAGTTTTCGTCGTCGTCAAAAATGAAACGATTCATAAAAGAGCGGTTTTTCTCTTTCATTTTCCATCCCAGTCCGATTGTTATTTTGGAAATGTCATATTTGTAGGGATCAATCGCTATAATTTGTTTCTGAAAGGCCATATCTTTGCTTATTTATTGTTTGATTCTAATTCCGCTTTCAAGGCGATAATGGTATCCTGAATATCGCTGAGTTGTTCGGTTATAGCATCTAATCTCCCCGGAGAAACTTTGGGCAGGGTGTTTTTTACCTCTTCCTTATCGCCAATAACCGTTTCGATGTATTTCTTATGGGTTTCTTCTTCCAATTCTACCTTAATTTCCTGAATCGTGCTCAATACGATACCGGTAAACATATTCAGAATCAGGAATACGTTGATGAGTACAAACGTGATAAAATAGATGGAAGCGCCCACGGTATGGGCACGGCTTACGGGATGCAGGTCTTCATTACCAAAGCTGTAAACCTGTTCAGGATAATAGGCATAACCAAAGATGTTTTGATACATAATATCCGTCCAGTCTTCCAGCGTGATAATCCTGAACAGCGACAACAAAGAATGTGGCAAAGAGCCGAAATGGAACGGGTCGTTCTCGGAAAAAGCAAACACGCCTATCGCACCATAAACAAAGAATAAAATCGTCAGAAAAAGAAAAACGTAAGCAATAGACGGCAGGCTTCTTAAAAGCGTACTCACCCACAGCCTGAGTTTAGGGACGGTAGAAAAGAACCTCGTAATTCTCAAAATACACAAAATATCAAACACCGAATCAGGAGAAAGAACCGAGATAATACAAATCAGCGTAATCAGGAAATCAAACACATTCCATCCATCCTTAAAATACAGTTCGGGATGTCTTCCCTGCGCACCGATCTTGATGATTACTTCCATCGTAAAAACGATCGTAACAGCCAAATCAAAGAGATAAAACAGCTCATTATTGATATCGCCATTCAAGTGAAGCGTCCGGACTGCCACCGTAAAGCAAGATACAAATATGGATAAAAGTATCAATACATAAAACAGATGCGAAGCCGCTATTCCTTTCAAAAAACGTTGTAGCATAATTGTCTTTATTTCCTTTTTCTGCAAAACTAATAATAATTTTTTGCAACGCAATTAAAATAAACGAAAAAACGCTACAAAGCTACCGGTAGAATGGAATGCGCCTCTCCAATCCCTGCATCCTGTTAAGGATGCATCCCTGACAGGATGCAGAAACAGCGGTGGCATCTTTTTTCTACCGAGCGAGGCATTCCTAACGGAATGCCGTTCGGGAAATGCAGGCCATTACAAGTTATATATTTTTCATCACTTAAGGGGTAAAAAGCCTCCCCAATAAAAGTTTCCGTTTTTTTGCCTTCACCCTTTCACCTTTCGTGTAACACACTGATGGACATTGAAATGCGGTGAAGGGAGGGTGAAAGGAAGTGAAAGGAGAGTGGAAACATCACATAAAAAAACGGAACGGGAGCTCTTTCTATTGGCTCCCGTCCCGTTTGAATTTGCTCCCGTCTCATTTGAAATAGCTCCCGTCCAAATTCATACCATTAAGATAGGGCTTATCCCCTTGCTACCCGTTTCTACTTTCCTTTCACCTCCTTTCACCCTCCCTTCACCGCATTTGAGTGTCCGTCAACATGTTACACGAAAGGTGAAAGGGTGAAGGCAAAAAAACGGAAACTTTTATTGGGGGGATTTTGCCCCTTTCGTTCGATTACACAATTGTGTAGCCGGCAGTACACAACTGTGTAGCCCGGACAACACAACTGTGTAGCCCGGACAACACAATAGTATAGCCCGGACAACACAATAGTGTAGAAAAGAAAGGACGCATCCTTTCCCGAAAGAGGATGCATCCTTTTCCAAATGTGTATGTACCCTCCCGCAAAGGGTGCATTTGACCTGGGGTCGATTTTCAATTCAAATTGTCGCGGTGATGCCCGGAGGGCATAATTTTCATAACCGCAGGTCAACGACCTGCGGGAGATGGCAACCACACGAACACTGCCTGAAAGGCAGGACAATCTTTTGGAATATAAGACAGTCCAGCCTTTCAGGCAGTGATTAGTGTGGTTGCCTGTCCGCAGGTCGTTGACCTGCGGTTATGAAAATTATGCCCTCCGGGCATCACCGCGACAATTTGAATTGAAAATTGACCCTAGGTCAAATGCACCTCCCGCAAATCCGTTATGCACCCAGGGGCAACGCATTAAAATGTATGTTTCAGTACGCCAATGACGCATGCGGTAAATGGCTCTCGTAGAGAGCTAACATAGATATACAGCACCCTTAGGGTGCTGTATATAAACAGCTTACCACCCTCTCTTGCCTCCATCGGAGGCAAACCTATTCCCTTAACACTGTAAAAGAGGTTTGCCTCCGATGGAGGCAGAGGTGGATGGTAATCCGTTTATTTACAGTAGCCTTAGGCTACTGCCTATCTATGTTAGCTCTCTACGAGAGCCGTTGATACTTCTTCCTTAATGCCAACCAACACAGCCTCCCTGTTTTGAGGCTGTGTTGGTTATTCAATCGCTTTTCTTAATCCAGTCCCCTGTTTTTCAGTAGGGGAGCGACGCCGGGTTCTTGTCCGCGGAAGTTTTTATACATCTCCATTGCGTCGTCGATGCCGCCCGGGGTGAGTACGTATTTGCGGAACCTGGCGGCTACTTCGGGATGGAAAATATCGCCTGTCTCCTTGAACGCTTCAAAGGCGTCGGCATCCAGTACTTCCGACCATATATAGCTGTAATAGCCGGCCGTATAGCCGCCTCCCATCGTATGGTTGAAGTAGGTCGAACGGTAGCGGGGCGGGATCTGGGCAGGCAGGCCCCGGCCGCTCAATGTGCCGGCCTCGAATGAAAGTACGTTCAGGTTCTGCTTTTCTTCGTTGGCCGGTATGTTTTTCAGCACGTGATAGTCCATGTCCAGGAACGAAGCGGCCAGGTATTCGGTTGTCGCAAAGCCCTGCCCGTATTTGCTTCCCCTGTTCAGTTTCTCCACGAGGGCGGCAGGAATCACCTCTTTCGTCCGGTAATGCCGGGCATATACCTTTAGTACTTCAGGCTCCAGCACCCAATGTTCCATCACCTGGGAGGGCAATTCCACGAAATCGCGCGGGACGCCGGATATGCCGTAGTAATGGACGTCGCGGAAAAGGCCGTGGAGGGCGTGCCCGAACTCGTGGAACAGGGTTTCGGCCTCATCCACACTGAGAAGAGCCGGTTCTCCGGCGGCAGGGGGCGTGAAGTTACATACAATGGTGATAACGGGCGCTACACGTTTGCCCTCTTTATAGGTCTGGCCGCGGTAGCCTCCGCACCATGCGCCTCCCCGTTTGCTGGCGCGCGGGAAAAAGTCCATATACAGCACGCCCAGATGCGTTCCGTCGGACTCCTTACATTCGAAAGCCAGCGCTTCGGGATGGGGTAGGGGGATCTCTTTGATGGGGGTAAAGGTGATGCCGTACAGCTTGTTAGCCACATAGAAAGCGCCCTCGCGTACATTCTCGAGTTGGAGGTACGGGCGTATCTGGCTTTCGTCCAGGTTGTACTTCGCTTTCTTGGCTTTTTCGAAGTAATAACGCCAGTCCCATCCTTCGGCGGCGAACGTGCTCCCCTCTTTCTTTATTTCCGCCTGAATATCCGACAGTTCCTGTTTGGTGACCTTAAGGGCGGGCTCCCATATCTTGTCCAGCAGGGCGTATACATTGTCCGCCTTTTTTGCCATACGCTCTTCCAGCACAAAGGAGGCATAATCGGCATACCCCATCAGTTTGGCTTTTTCGAGACGCAGGGTGACAAGCTGCTTCACTATATCCTTGTTGTCGTTCCCGTTGTCGTTATTGCCCCGCATGATATAGCCTTTGAATATCTTTTCGCGCAGTTCGCGTCTGTCCGAATTTTGCAGGAAAGGCATGATGCTGGGGTTTTGCAGGGTAAAGAGCCATTTGCCCTCTTCCAGTCCGGCGCGTTTAGCAGCTTCGGCGGCGTTGGCGATCTGGGCTTCGGTGAGGCCGGAGAGATCGTCCTTGTTGTCGATAACCAACCGGAAATCATTGGTCTCTTTTAGCATATTCTGTCCGAAAGTGAGCTGGAGTAGAGAGAGTTGGCTGTTCAGTTCGCGCAGTTTGGCCTGATCGTCGGCGTTCAGGTTTGCCCCGCCGCGCACGAATCCTTTATAGGTCTCTTCCAGCAGTTTGGCCTGCTCTTTGTCCAAAGACAGGCTTTCCCTCGCCTCATACAGGGCTTTGACGCGGGCGAAGAGGGTGGGGTTGAGGGAGATATCGTCGCGGTGCTGTGAAAGGAGAGGCGATATTTCCCGGCTTATCGCTTCCATTTCGTCATTGGTATTTGCACTGTTCTGGCCAAAAAATACCGTGACTACCCGGTCGAGCAAACGTCCGCTCTGATCCAGGGCAACGATGGTATTTTCAAACGCCGGCTCTTCTTTCCGGTTCGCGATGGCCTCTATCTCTTTCGTGTGTTCCTCTATCCCTTTGACAATAGCCGGCTTGTAATGCTCGATCTTTATCTTGTCAAAAGGCGGGACGCCGAAAGGCGTAGCATATTCCGTAAAAAACGGGTTGTTCGTATCACTTTCATCCGATGTCTTATCCGACAACGCACATGCGCTCAAAAGCGTAGCTGCCAGTCCGGCAGTAACAATTGTTTTCTTTCTCATTGTATACAAATCATTAATAAATATGTTAGATAATATTGGTAAGACGTTATAGCCCTACAACAGTGATTGTTTGGACTCCTGCGGCCTCTTTTCGCATATATATTTTGTCGTCCCATTTCATTTCGGGGCGACGGTCGAAGATGGCGAGCCAGCCCTCCTTGCAGCCGTAGCTGTCCATATAGCGGGCGGTTTGTTCGAGTCCCTCTTTTAGGGTCTTTTCCCCGCGCCATATTTTGAGCTCTATCGGGTATTTCTGACCCTCATAGACAACGCAGATGTCTAAGAAACCTCTTCCTGCCGTCATTTCGCGGTGGATTTGTCCGCCTCCGTTGACTACCCGCTGCAGAAAAGCCATCAATATCAGATGGGGTGCGGCTTCCCTATACGAAAAGCGGTCTTCCCATATCTCGCTGTTTTCGCGCCAGAACTGCTGGAAATCACGCATCAGGAAGTCCATGTCGATCCGTCCGTCTTTCAGGTAACGGGGCATCCGGTAAGGATATTGGGGACCAAGCAGCGTATCCTGCTCATTGTAATTCAAGGTACGGACGATCACCTCGGCATAAATCGGATTGGCAGGCTCAAAACCGCCGGGCGTATCGCGTATCAACCCCAGGTCGCGGACGTAGGAATAACCGTCCGAGAGTTTGTCAATATTCCCTTTTTCGCCCGTAATCAGCG
Organism: Prevotella sp.; assembly: GCA_031273295.1. Classification (GTDB taxonomy): domain Bacteria; phylum Bacteroidota; class Bacteroidia; order Bacteroidales; family Dysgonomonadaceae; genus Dysgonomonas. Next base: position 889 of record JAISSD010000149.1, on the reverse strand, counting down.
GCTGAATCACCTTCCGCACGCGCTCTTCCTTCAGCCGCTCAAGCAGACTGTCGATATGCGTATCACGACGCAGGATGATGTTTTGAATGGCCTGCTTCACCATGCCGGCAGTAACCGCCTGGCTGTAGTCGGAGGCTAACATTTCCACAATCATTTCACGAGCGATGGCATTGACTAACCAGGGTTGTCCCTGCGTCTGTTCCCATACCAAATCAATGGCGGCGTCTTCAAAGATTTGCCCCGTTTCGCTGGTATGCTGCCCGTAGAGCATGGCGATATCTTCGCGGGTGAAGTTTTTCAGTGTCAGCGCTTTCGTTACGATATTGAACGGGCTGGCGCTGCCTAAAGTCTGGCTGTCGGGACGTATTTTGGCCTTGAAATCGCGGATATTGCGCATACCCACCAAGGCAACGGAATGGGCAAAGGGTATCCTCGAGCGGCTATTGTATCCATCACGCAATTGGCGGAGGAAAGAGATTAGCGTACCCTCACTCAAACAGTCCGCCTCGTCAAAGAAAATAGCGAATGGTTTGTCTAACAACATGCAAAACAGTGTAAGCTCGGTATTTAAGACGCCGCTGAAATTTGCGTAATCAGCTTCCTTGGCAAACTCTGTTTTGTGAGGGATGTCCGAAAACCGGAGTACGGTTTTTATTTTTCTCACTATTTCGGGTATTGCTTTTTCCGGATCGGTAACTTCTTGCATGTTTTCCAGCGAGCAATACAGTGCATAATACTTCCCTTCGGCATTGAGCCGTTGGGCTAAATCTTGCAGGTAAGTGGTTTTACCGCTTTGGCGTGCCGCATGAATCACAAAATACTGCTTCATGGCGATTAACTCTTCCACCCCATGCAAACGGGTAGAAGACTCTATCATATAATGATCGGC
>JAISSD010000042.1 GCA_031273295.1 Prevotella sp. | reverse complement strand
GTCATTCATTCCTACGACAGTCCGCAAACCGTCCGGGAAGAAGGCCTGGAACAGATCCGGCAATACCGCGACAGGATTGACCCCGCAGCTCCGGCTTACCTGGTCATTTTCGACCGCCGGGATGAAGCCAAACTAAAGACATGGGACGAACGCATAGGATGGGAACAGGCGGAAGATATTACCGTGGTTAGCGCCTGACTGTCTGTTTTTTCCGCTTCCCGTCCGGCAATAAACGCCTGGAAACTGTCCGGATTCTTTTTCGATACCTTTGGCAGGAACTCTGTCTGGACAGGGTTAAATGCTGTTCCATGACAAATCAGCATGAAGACGGGCTCACGTTTTGGCAAAACAATCCGTTCAAATCAAATGAATAGCCGATGGATTTGCTCTTGTATCCAGCCCGGGTTCGGGACAGGGACAGTCTTGGGACTTGCATCCCGATAGAAAGAATACCCCGGGAAAAAATGCCTGTCGTAAAGTGATTCCGGCGGTTTTCCTGTTCCGCACCCGGATATCCGGCCAAAACAATGTGTTTTCCCGTTATTTTTGCTTACCTTTATCCGGCAAATCTCTTTAAAACAAACAATGATATGGCTCGACTTCGATTTTTCAATACAACCGGTCCCTGCAATCCGGAAGAACATTACATGCTTTTACCGGAAGAGCGTCTGGTCGGCGCACAACTGCACCGCTATATCAGAGATCGACTTTACTGGGTGCTTCACGCTCCCCGGCAAACAGGCAAAACGACTTTCCTGCAAAGCTGGATGCGCGAAATCAATGCCGGTGAAGAAGCCGTTGCCTGTTATGTAAGTCTTGAAGACTGCCAGGGTGTAACCGAACGCGACGAAGCCATGCGTACCATCTATCGCGCCATTTGCAATTTTGCCGTATTGTTCGATATTCCTGTTCCGCATATTGAAGAACAAGGCACGGAAGGACTTTTGCAAACCACATTGATCAAGTGGGCGGAAATAGTAGCCACCAAACCGCTGGTAGTCCTTTTCGACGAGGTGGATGTGGTTAGCGGCGACGCCCTGATCGGTTTTTTGCGTCAGCTGCGTGGCGGTTTTTCTGCCCGGGGAGTCGGTAAATTTCCGGTGTCGGTTGCCCTGGTCGGCATGCGCGACTTGAAGGATTATACCACGACGGCTAAAGGCGGGGAAGCGCCCAATCCGGGGTCGCCTTTCAATATCAAGGAAGATTCCGCCGTGCTGTCAAATTTTGATAAAAAGGATGTGGAAAAATTATTTGCCCGGCGAACGGCGGAAACCGGACAGGCAATCACGCAGGAAGCTCTTGATTATGTGTATGACCAGTCTCAGGGACAGCCCTGGATTGTGAATTCCCTGTTCAAAAGAGCTACCCTGCGGGTACTGGACGAAGAAAGCACTGAAACCGTAACGGTCGAACACGTTCAACAGGCCCGTCAACAAATGATCGAGGCGAGGGAAACGCATCTGGACGCTTTGGGCGTTCGTCTTCGCGATCCCAAAATCAAGCATGTGATACAGACCATTATTACGGGAAATACCGACCCTTTGCTGGGACGTACCCACCCTGATGTGGAACTGGCAATCGATTTGGGTCTGGTTGCCTGGAGCAGTACGAAAGGTTTCACCATAGCAAATCCTGTTTACGAGGAAATCCTCACCCGTTATCTGAATTCCGGTTATCACGACAACCTTCCGCCTCCGTCCACATGGCAGTGGCAGAAACCCGGCGGCGACCTGGACATGGACCGGTTGCTGAAAGAATTCCAGAAATTCTGGCGCCGTCATTCGGAGATATGGGAACAGAAGGCCGATTACACCGAGGCATTTCCACACCTGCTGTTAATGGCTTTTCTGCAACGGGTTCTCAACGGCGGCGGAAACATCGAACGGGAGTATGCGGCAGGACGGGGACGGGTGGACCTGGCTATTTCATACCGGAATCTCCGTTACATCATCGAAATCAAGGTCATTCATTCCTACGACAGTCCGCAAACCGTCCGGGAAGAGGGTCTGGAACAGATCCGGCAATACCGCGACAGGATTGACCCCGCAGCTCCAGCTTACCTGGTCATTTTCGACCGCCGGGATGAAACCAAACAAAAAACATGGGACGAACGCGTCGGGTGGGAACAAGCGGAAGATATTGCCGTGGTTAGCGCCTGAATTTTCGTTGCCGGCTTCTTTTCCCTGCCCCAACAGGATTCTGCCTTTTATCTTCTGTTCAATGATATACGGCATGGTTATTATTTTAATATAACCGTGCAGAGATAATGCTTTTTATTGACAGATAGATGTTTTGACTATTCAGGTACTTTATATAAGCATAAATACCAGATAATCAGTCATATATTATATTAAGAAAAATCAATCAATCATGCTTGAGCGTTAATTTTATAATTCATTGATAATATGCAGTTTATAATTCTCGTATACATTAAACATAAAAACATGAATAGAGATAAATGTTTGTAAAACAATTCGTTTTACCACCTGGGTAGTTACGAAAACAGACTTTAAATATGTTTAATATCAATTGATTATGTGAATAAATCAAGATATTCTTTCAATAGGAACCAACTGCAAATCGAAACTTTTTTTAATAGGTCGCTTTGCGGATTATCATTATAATAATACAGGTATTTTAGTTGCATAAACAACAAATATTTGATTATCAGTAAGATAAAGTTATTTTTTTAACGTAGTTTCTTTTGAAACTAATATATTACTCATATCTTTGTCCTCATATTTAATAATTTTATCAATAATGAATAAAAAGAAACCGGTACTGATAGCCATTTTATCTGCATGTCAGGCCTCTTTCGTCATTGCGGGAGGCATATTGACGAATACCAATCAAAGCGCCCACTTCATCAGAATGGTTGCCCGTGATGCGTCACTTCAGATTGACGCCGCATATACCAATCCGGCCGGACTGGTAAAACTGGAGGATGGATTCCATTTCTCGTTCACAAATCAGAGTGCGTTCCAGACAAGGACAATAACTTCCACTTTTGAGTCTTTTACCGGATTTGGAGGTGATGCGACAAAAGAATTTAAAGGAACAGCCTCGGCCCCTGTTATTCCGAGCTTGCAGGCAGCCTACAAAAAGGGGAAATGGGCGCTCTCCGGAAATATGGCCATTACCGGAGGTGGAGGAAAGGCCACGTTTAATGATGGCTTACCGTCTTTTGAATCACAGCTGGCGGTACTGCCTACAGTAATAAGTATGGCGGTACCTACAACTCAATATTCTGTCGATGCATATATGAGAGGATTGTCATTTATTTATGGAGCTCAGATGGGAGGGAGTTATGCAATCAATGATATGTTCTCTGCATATGCCGGTTTCCGCCTCAATATAGTGAATAATGGCTACGAAGGCTATCTGAAAAATGTAAAAGTAAATCCACAGCATCCACAGGTAAACCCTAAAGGGGGAATGATGCTTGCTACTGAATTCTTTACAGCTGTAGGAAATCCGGAATTTGCTGCTATGGTTGCTGACAGAGAGATTGATAATAAGCAAACAGGATGGGGAGTTGCGCCTATCCTTGGGTTAAATTTTAACTATAAGGCCCTTAATATTGGTATGAAGTATGAATTTAAAACAAGCCTTAATGTTGAAAGTAAAACGATAGATGGCAAAGATGGAGGATTGGCACAATTTAAGGATGGAGTAAATACCCCGCACGATATTCCTGCATTGTTTACGGTTGGCGCATCCTATCAGATAACTCCGAAATTGCTGGCTAGCGCAGGCTATCACCATTTCTTCGATTCGGACGCCAAGATGGCGAATGATAAACAGAAAAATGCCGGTTCGACCAATGAATACCTGCTTGGAGTGGAATACGGGATTAACCGCCTGTTTCTTGTCAGCGCAGGCGCGCAGATCACAAGATACGGAGTGAACGACGCCTACCAGCAGGATCTGAGTTTTGTTTGCAGCTCCTATTCTATCGGATTGGGCGGAGCCGTGAACGTTGCTAAAAACGTAAAGATCAATATCGGTTACTTCTGGACAAATTACTCCGATTATACCAAAGACAACATAGCCGATTACGGCAGAATAAATGCTTTGACAGGTGGCACAATTTTGGCTGAGGGGGGCAAGGATGTATTCTCCCGTACAAACAAGGTATTTGCGGCCGGAGTCGATTTTTCTTTCTAGGGCGGAAAATAGCAACAAGTGATCTCAAAATATTGAAAAGCAGGGTAGAGTGCAAATTTTATCCTGCTTTTTCTTGTTTTTTCTTTGCAATTATTTGTGTATCTTGTTGATTATATCTACATTTGCAACCCGAATAACGCATGGGTAGAGGCTTATTTTGGTGGCAAATATCTGATTGTCATTGAAATAGCTTCCGTTTATTGTGTTGTTCGACAAAGTAAAATGTATAATAAAATTGAATTTAAAGTTCTAAAGATTAAAACAAGATGCCTACGATTCAACAATTAGTAAGAAAAGGACGTACTGTTTTGGTTGAAAAGAGTAAATCCCGCGCATTGGATTCCTGCCCTCAACGCAGAGGCGTTTGCATCCGTGTGTACACAACTACTCCTAAAAAACCTAATTCAGCGATGCGTAAAGTCGCGCGTGTACGTTTAACAAACACAAAAGAGGTTAATGCTTATATTCCCGGAGAGGGACATAACTTGCAGGAACACTCTATTGTACTTGTTAGAGGCGGCCGTGTGAAAGACCTACCCGGAGTTCGTTATCACATTGTTCGCGGAACATTGGATACTGCCGGTGTTAACGGTCGTACGCAACGCCGTTCCAAATATGGAACAAAACGTCCTAAACCGGGAGCGGCGCCGGCAAAAGGTGCGCCGGCAAAAGGGGGCAAGAAAAAATGATCCCCGCAGGCAATCCCTTTAACCGAGATTTTTTAATTGAGTATTAAAACGGTTTCAGTTTATTGGACAGGCATAATATTATGGGTTGAGTAAATGATTCGGCGGAATCGTTGAAGACATCAGAAAATTGGCAACCAAAAACAAAACAAAATTTTTAAAGTAAACAATGAGAAAAGCAAAACCAAAGAAAAGACAGATCCTTCCGGATCCTGTTTTCGGTGATGTAAAGGTTACAAAGTTTGTTAACCACTTGATGTATGACGGTAAAAAATCGACTGCGTTCGATATTTTTTACACGGCATTGGAAATTGTAAGAAAAAAATTACCAAACGAAGAAAAGTCTACTCTTGAAATTTGGAAAGCGGCATTGGATAATGTAACTCCGCAAGTAGAAGTGAAGTCTCGCCGTGTAGGTGGCGCAACATTTCAGGTTCCTACCGAAATACGTCCTGACCGTAAAGAGTCAATCTGTATGAAAAATCTTATTCTGTACGCTCGCAAAAGAGGCGGCAAGACTATGGCCGATAAATTAGGCGCTGAAATCGCGGACGCATTCAACAGTCAGGGAGGCGCATTCAAGAGAAAAGAGGACATGCACAAAATGGCCGAGGCCAACCGTGCTTTTGCTCATTTCAGATTTTAACAAAAAGGAAAGAGCTATAAACCGATGGCAAAAATTATCGATAATCTAAGAAATACAAGAAATATAGGCATCATGGCTCACATCGATGCCGGAAAAACAACGACCTCCGAACGTATTTTGTTCTATACCGGCCTTACCCATAAGATAGGAGAGGTGCATGACGGCGCCGCCACTATGGATTGGATGGAACAGGAGCAGGAGCGAGGTATTACCATTACATCTGCCGCTACGACAGCGAGTTGGAAGTGTAACGGCGAGGTGTTTAAAATCAACCTGATAGATACTCCCGGACACGTTGACTTCACAGTAGAGGTAGAGCGCTCGCTTCGTATCCTTGACGGAGCTATCGCCGCTTACGACGCCGTAAGCGGAGTGGAACCCCAATCGGAGACAGTGTGGCGCCAGGCTGACAAATACGATGTGCCCCGTATGTGTTATGTAAACAAGATGGACCGTTCGGGCGCGGACTTTTTTGAAGTCGTTCGCCAGATTAAGGAAATGTTGAACGGAAATCCTTGTCCGATCCAAATTCCAATCGGCGCAGAAGAAAACTTCAAGGGAATCATCGACTTGGTGAATATGAAAGCGATGTACTGGCACGACGAAACTATGGGCGCCGACTACGAACTGGCTGAAATTCCGGCTGAATATTTGGCAGAGGCTCAAGAGTGGAGAGAAAAAATGTTGGAAAAGGCTGCCGAATGCGATGAAACATTGATGGAGAAATTCTTCGATGATCCTTCTTCTATTACCGAAGATGAAATTCATGCAGCGCTCCGTATCGGAACTCTTTCAATGCAGATCAATCCGATGCTTTGCGGTTCTTCTTTCAAGAATAAAGGAGTTCAGCCGTTACTGGACGCCGTATGTAAATATCTGCCCAGCCCTATTGATACATTGGCTATCGAGGGTACAAATCCGGAGAATGGCAACACAATAGTGCGTCACCCTAGCCCGGACGAGCCTATGTGCGCTTTGGCATTCAAGATTGCCACCGACCCCTTTGTCGGTCGTTTGTGTTTCTTCCGTGTTTATTCGGGAGAATTGCTAGCCGGAACCTATGTATATAACACCCGTTCGGGAAAGAAAGAACGTATTTCCCGTCTGTTTCAGATGCACTCAAACAAACAGAATCCGAAAGATGTGATTGGTTGCGGCGATATAGGCGCGGGAGTAGGATTCAAAGATATCCGTACAGGCGACACATTGTGCGACGAGAACCATCCTATCGTTCTGGAGTCTATGGATTTCCCCGAACCGGTTATCGGAATCGCGATCGAGCCTATCACTCAAAAAGATGTGGACAAGCTGTCTAACGGCCTTGCTAAACTGGCCGAAGAAGACCCTACATTCCGCGTACATACGGATGTGGATTCGGGTCAAACAATCATTGAAGGAATGGGCGAGCTTCACCTTGAAATTATCATCGACCGTTTGAAGCGCGAGTTCAAGGTAGAATGTAATCAGGGCCGTCCCCAGGTATCTTATAAAGAAGCAATCTCTCAAACTGTTGAACTTCGCGAAGTTTATAAGAAACAAACGGGAGGTCGCGGTAAGTTTGCGGACATTATTGTCAAAGTTGGTCCTGCGGACGCGGATTTCGAAGGTGAATTTCAATTTGTTGACGAGGTAAAAGGCGGCAACATTCCCAAAGAATTTATCCCTTCCGTACAAAAAGGTTTTCTTGCGGCAATGAAAAACGGCGTATTGGCAGGTTATGCTCTCGATAGACTGAAAGTGGTTCTTGTAGACGGTTCATACCATACCGTAGACTCTGACCAGCTGTCATTTGAGCTTTGCGCCAAGTTTGCTTTCAAAAACGCATGCGAAAAAGCCGTTCCGGTATTGCAAGAGCCTATTATGAAACTGGAGGTTGTTACTCCGGAAGAAAGTATGGGTGATGTGATTTCCGATTTGAACAAACGCCGCGGGCAAGTGGAAGGCATGGAATCGAGCCGGTCGGGAGCGCGAATCGTGAAAGCGAAAGTGCCTTTGGCTGAAATGTTCGGTTATGTGACGTCATTGAGAACTATAACATCCGGTAGGGCGACGTCGGCAATGACATTCTCCCACTATGAGGTAGTATCTTCGTCTATTGCGCGCCAGGTATTAACCGAGGTTAAGGGGCGTGTGGATCTGATCAAATAATAAAATGCGGGCTGCGGTTAGTAAATGACTCTTAATAGCAGCCCGGCATATTTTATATAACAATTTTTTAAATAACCAATTAAAATAGACAATGAGTCAAAAAATCAGAATTAAACTAAAATCTTACGATTACATGCTGGTGGACAAGTCTGCCGAAAAAATCGTTAAAACAGTAAAAGCAACAGGCGCGGTAGTAAGCGGACCAATTCCGTTGCCGACCCACAAGCGTATATTTACTGTAAACCGTTCGACTTTCGTTAACAAGAAATCTCGTGAACAATTTGAGCTTTCTTCCTATAAAAGGTTGATCGACATTTACAGCTCTACGGCCAAAACCGTAGATGCGCTTATGAAGCTTGAGTTGCCAAGCGGCGTTGAAGTTGAAATAAAAGTTTGATGAATTTTTATACCAGTTTAAATAAATAATTAAAGAGAAATGCCAGGATTATTAGGAAAAAAAATCGGAATGACATCCGTTTTCAGCGCCGAGGGAAAAAATATTCCATGCACTGTTATCGAAGTGGGTCCTTGTGTTGTTACTCAGGTAAAAACAGTTGAGAAAGATGGTTACGAAGCTTTGCAGCTAGGTTTTGTTGAAAAGAAAGACAAACACACAGCCAAGCCTCAAGCCGGACATTTCAAAAAAGCCGGAGTAGCGCCGCAAAGACACTTGGCCGAGTTCAAAGGAATTGAAGGTCGCAAACCAGGCGATGTACTTACTGTCGACTTCCTGGAAGATGCGCAATATGTGGATGTTATTGGAACATCAAAAGGAAAGGGATTTCAGGGAGTTGTCAAACGCCACGGTTTCGGTGGGGTAGGACAGGCTACTTTGGGGCAGCACAACCGTCTTCGCGCTCCGGGTTCTATTGGCGCCTGTTCTTATCCTGCAAAGGTATTTAAAGGCACAAGAATGGCCGGGCAAATGGGTAATGCACGCATAACTGTCCAAAACCTTGAAGTGATAAAAGTGATTCCGGAACACAATCTTTTGTTGATTAAAGGCTCTGTGCCGGGAAGTAAAGGTTCAATCGTAATAATTGAGAAATAATGGAACTGAGTGTATTAGATAAAAACGGTAAGGATACCGGCAAAAAAATAGTGTTGAACGACGCCGTTTATGGAATCGAGCCTAACGAACACGTTCTGTGGTTAGATGTGAAACAATATCTTGCAAATCAGCGTCAAGGTACTCACAAATCCAAGGAAAGAAGTGAAATGTCGGGAAGTACGCGTAAATTGATCCGCCAGAAAGGTGGAGGCGGCGCGCGCCGTGGTGATATCAATTCTCCTGTATTGGTTGGGGGCGCCCGTGTATTCGGCCCGAAACCAAGAGATTACAGATTCAAATTGAACAAAAAAGTGAAACAGCTTGCACGTAAATCCGCTCTTGCCGTCAAAGCGAAAGATAACCAGATTGTGATAGTTGAGGACTTTTCTTTCGACGCGCCGAGAACCAAAGATTTCGTAGCATTGACTAAAAATTTGCAAGTGGCTGATAAAAAGATACTTCTGGTTTTGCCGGATCAAAATAAAAATGTATATTTGTCGGCTCGTAATTTAGAAAGAGTAAAAGTTGTAAAAGCTTCTGATTTAAATGCTTACACAATACTCAACTGTACGGGTTTAGTGTTGGCGGAGTCGTCGGTTGCTATTATAGATAACCTTTTAAAAGCATAAGGAGGAGACTATGGGAATTATAATTAAACCAATATTGACAGAAAAACAGACAGTGATTTCGGAAAAATTCCCGAATCGCTATGGTTTTCGTGTTGTTCCAAGTGCAAACAAAGTGGAGATCAAGAAAGCGATCGAAGAGCTTTACGGCGTAAAAGTCGAGTCGGTGAACACAATGAACTATGCGGGGAAACGTAAAAGCCGCTACACCAAAGCAGGCGTGATCAGCGGTAAGACTTCGGCTTTCAAGAAAGCGATAATCACCCTGGAACAGGGAGAAAGTATAGACTTTTTTAGTAATATCTAAATAAAAAATGGCAGTACGTAAATTTAAGCCCACAACACCGGGGCAAAGACACAAAATTATTGGCACATTCGAAGAGATCACTGCAAGTGTGCCAGAGAAATCTCTTGTAGTCGGCAAAAAAGCGTCTGGAGGCCGTAATAACCAGGGAAGGATGACCATGCGTTACCTTGGCGGCGGCCATAAAAGACGATACAGGCTTATTGATTTCAAGAGAACAAAAGACGGAATACCGGCTACTGTAAAATCAATAGAATACGATCCGAACCGTTCGGCCCGTATCGCGTTGTTATATTACGCTGACGGAGCAAAGACATATATTCTGGCTCCTCAGGGACTGGTAGTAGGTCAGACAGTGATATCGGGAGACGATGCCGCTCCTGAAGTTGGAAATGCATTGCCTTTAACAAAAATCCCAATCGGTACGGTTATTCATAACATCGAATTACGTCCCGGACAAGGAGCGAAAATGGTTCGTTCGGCAGGTGGATTTGCACAGTTGACTTCCCGCGAAGGTGACTATGCCGTCATCAAAATGCCTTCAGGCGAAACGCGTAAGATCCTTTTGACTTGTAAAGCTACTATTGGCAGTGTGGGTAACTCGGATCATGCTCTTGAAAAATCAGGTAAAGCCGGACGCTCTCGTTGGCTTGGACGTCGCCCTCGCAACCGTGGCGTTGTAATGAACCCTGTGGATCACCCTATGGGCGGTGGCGAAGGTCGCGCTTCGGGCGGACATCCAAGATCACGTAAAGGATTGTATTCTAAGGGTCTTAAGACTAGAGCTCCCAAGAAACATTCTTCCAAGTACATAATCGAAAGAAGAAAAAAATAATAACCTGATTAATTAAGAAATTTATGAGTCGTTCGTTAAAAAAAGGCCCGTATATTAATGTTAAGCTTGAGAAAAAAGTCTTGGCTATGAATGAGTCAGGTAAGAAAGCTGTAGTTAAGACATGGGCGAGGGCTTCAATGATATCTCCCGACTTTGTAGGCCACACTATTGCTGTGCACAACGGAAACAAATTTATTCCGGTGTATGTGACCGAAAATATGGTGGGGCATAAACTGGGGGAATTCTCTCTTACGCGTACATTCCGTGGACACGGAGGTAACAGGAAAAAATAATTGGAACTGAAGCCGATAAATTAACTAAAAGAAAACATTAAAATAATGGGTGCTAGAAAAAGAGAAACAGCTGAAAGAAGAAAGGAAGCTCAAAGAAACGTTTTTTTTGCCAGGTTGAACGATGTGCCGACTTCGCCGCGTAAAATGCGCCTTGTAGCTGACCTGATTCGTGGAATGGAGGCATTCAAAGCGCTTGGCGTATTGAAATACTCAAATAAGGAAGCCGCCGCCAGATTGGAAAAACTATTGCGTTCAGCTATCGCAAACTGGGAAGCTAAAAATGGATGTAAAGCAGAAAGCGGCGAGCTATATGTATTGTGGATAAACGTAGACGGTGGCGCAATGCTGAAAAGAATGCGTCCTGCTCCACAGGGAAGAGGTCATCGGATCCGTAAACGTTCAAACCATGTGACCCTTTACGTAGATACACTGAATAAAGAAAATCAAAATTAATAGCAGATGGGACAAAAAGTAAATCCAATAGCAAATCGTTTAGGGATCATCAGAGGATGGGATTCTAACTGGTATGGAGGCAAAAGCTATGGCAACACACTGTTGGAAGACAGCAAGATCCGTAAATATCTGAATGCCCGTCTAGCTAAAGCCAGCGTATCGCGTATCGTTATCGAAAGAACGCTTAAACTTGTGACTATTACAGTTTGCACGGCGCGTCCGGGCATGATCATCGGTAAAGGCGGACAGGAAGTGGACAAGCTGAAAGAAGAGCTGAAGAAAATTACAGATAAAGATATTCAAATCAACATTTACGAAATCAAAAAACCCGAGTTGGATGCAGTTATCGTGGCCAACAACGTAGCCCGTCAGGTAGAAGGCAAAATTGCCTACCGCCGCGCTGTCAAAATGGCTATAGCTTCAACAATCAGGATGGGCGCCGAAGGCGTCAAAATTCAGGTGTCGGGCCGTTTGAACGGAGCTGAAATGGCCCGTTCCGAAATGTATAAGGAAGGACGCACTCCACTTCATACATTTCGCGCCGATATTGATTATGCACATGCCGAAGCATTGACAAAAGTTGGTTTGATCGGTATCAAAGTATGGATTTGCCGTGGAGAAATTTACGGCAAGAAAGACCTTGCTCCTTCGTTTGTTGCCTCTAAAGATGGCGGCCACTCCAACAGAGGTGGCGGAGATCGCCGCAACGACAGAGATAGAGACAGAGATAACCAGGGAAAAGGTTTCAAGAAAAACAAGAGAAAGTAATTAAAAAAAACGTTTGAAGTAAAATGTTACAACCGAAGAAAACAAAATTCAGAAGACAGCAAAAAGGTCGTATGAAAGGTAATGCCCAGAGAGGGTATGAATTGGCTTTCGGTTCGTTTGGCATCAAAACCCTGGAGAACAAATGGATCACAGGGCGCCAGATCGAAGCGGCCCGTATTGCGGTAACTCGTTACATGCAGCGTCAAGGACAGGTTTGGGTTAGAATTTTCCCTGACAAGCCTATCACGAAGAAACCAGCCGAAGTCCGTATGGGTAAAGGCAAGGGGTCTCCGGAAGGGTTCGTTGCACCGGTTACGCCCGGCAGAATACTATTCGAAATCGAAGGAGTATCTTATGATGTGGCAAAAGAAGCATTGCGCCTTGCAGCTCAAAAGCTTCCTGTGACTACTAAATTTATAGTTCGCAGAGATTATGACTTAACTCAAAACGCTTAAGAAATATGAAAATCGCAGAAGTAAGAGAACTTTCGGATAAGGAATTGAAAGAAAGATTGGATGCTGAAAGAATAGCATTAAACCATTTGGTGTTGAACCACAGTGTATCTCCATTGGATAATCCAACCAAGATCAAGGAAAAACGCCGCGATATCGCGCGTTTTCTGACAGAGTTGCGCCAAAGAGAACTAAACATAATTAAGAGCTGATGGAAACGAGAAATTTAAGAAAAGAAAGATTCGGGGTCGTTTTCAGCAACAAGATGGACAAGACCATCACAGTAGCTGTAAAATGGAAAGAAAAACACCCTATTTACGGAAAATTCGTGAACAAAACAAAGAAATATCATGCTCACGACGAAAAGAACGAGTGTAACATTGGCGACACGGTACGCATCATGGAAACCCGTCCGTTGAGTAAAACTAAAAGATGGAGATTAATCGAAATAATCGAAAGGGCTAAATAATTATGATACAACAGGAATCAAGGCTGGTGGTTACTGATAACAGTGGAGCCAGAGAATGCTTATGTATCCGCGTTTTGGGCGGTACAGGAAGACGCTATGCGTCTGTCGGGGATGTGATTGTGGTTGCTATCAAAAATGTGATCCCTTCGAGTGATATAAAAAAAGGTGCTGTAACAAAAGCTATCATCGTGCGTACTAAAAAGGAGATCCGTCGTGCAGACGGCTCTTATATCCGCTTCGATGACAATGCGTGCGTCTTGCTAAACCCGGCAGGCGAGATTAGAGGAAGCCGTATTTTCGGACCGGTTGCCCGCGAACTTCGCACGACCAACATGAAAATCGTTTCGTTGGCGCCGGAGGTTCTATAATCCATAAAACTAAAAAAGCAATGAGTAAATTACATATCAAAAAAGGCGATATAGTTTATGTGAATACCGGCGTCGACAAAGGTAAAACCGGTCGCGTGCTGAAAGTGCTGGTTGAAAAACGCCGCGCTATCGTTGAAGGCCTGAACATGGTATCGAAACATACTAAGCCCAGCGCCAAAAGCCCTCAGGGAGGAATAGAGAAAAAAGAGGCTCCCATCCATATATCCAATCTTAACATAGTGGACCCCAAATCGGGAAAACCTACACGCATAGGCCGTAGGATGGTGGATGGAAAGCTAGTACGTTATGCTAAAAAATCAGGGGAGGAAATTAAATAATGAGCAATACAACAACTCTTAAAACAGATTATAAAGACCGTATTGTATCTTCTTTGATGAAAGAATTCGGTTATAAATCGACAATGCAGGCGCCTGTGCTGAAGAAAATAGTTATCAACCAAGGCCTTGGCATAGCAGTTGCCGACAAGAAAATTATCGAGACGGCGATTAACGAGATCACTACTATCACAGGACAAAAAGCAGTGGCGACATACTCTAAAAAAGATATCTCGAACTTTAAGTTGCGCAAGAAAATGCCTATCGGCGTGATGGTTACATTGCGTCGCGACAAGATGTACGAGTTTCTTGAAAGGCTTGTACGCGTGGCATTACCCCGTATCCGCGACTTCAAAGGTGTGGAAAGTAAACTTGACGGAAGGGGAAACTACACATTGGGTATCGAAGAGCAAATCATCTTCCCTGAAATTAATATCGACAATATTAATCGTATTTTGGGAATGAATATTACCTTTGTGACCTCTGCAAAAACAGACGAGGAAGGGTATGCCCTGCTGAAAGAGTTCGGATTACCATTTAAGAACACAAAAAAAGAATTGAAATAAGATGGCAAAAGAATCTATGAAAGCCCGTGAGGTAAAAAGAGCTAAAATGGTTGCTAAATATGCGGACAGGAGAGCGCAACTCAAAGCCAATGGCGATTACGAAGCGTTGCAAGCTCTGCCCAAGAATGCTTCACCTGTACGCTTGCACAACCGTTGCAGTCTTACAGGCCGTCCGAAAGGCTATATCCGCCAGTTCGGAATTTCCCGTATACAATTCAGGGAAATGGCTTCCAAGGGTTTAATACCGGGAGTTAAGAAAGCAAGCTGGTAAGAAAGGAATTGTGAATTATAAATGATGAATGAAGAATTGATGCTGATTCTCTGATTCTTGACTTATAATTTCCGGTTCGTAATTCAATAATAGTTTTTAAATATTGTCCCGGCTACCGGGATTAATTTAAATTAATTTTATCATGACAGATCCGATAGCAGATTATTTGACGCGTGTAAGAAACGCCATTATGGCCGGCCATAGAGTTGTAGAAATTCCGGCGTCAAATTTGAAAAAAGAGATTACAAAAATTCTCTTGGAAAAAGGCTACATTCTTAACTATAAGTTTGTAGAAGAAGGACCTCAAGGTTCTATCAAAATAGCCTTGAAATACGATCCTGTAAATAAAGTGAACGCAATTAAGAAATTAATTCGCATTTCGTCTCCAGGCCTTCGTAAATATGTAGGGTACAAGGAAATACCTCGCGTCCTTAACGGACTGGGTATAGCTGTAATATCTACCTCGAGAGGAGTGATGACAGACAAGGAAGCTCGTGAGCTGAAAGTCGGCGGCGAAGTAATGTGTTATGTTTATTAATTAAGAGGGGATAGTAAAGTTATGTCAAGAATAGGAAAATTACCTGTAAATCTTCCGGCCGGAGTAAGCGTTACTGTTGGCAAGGAT
Source organism: Prevotella sp. (assembly GCA_031273295.1). Lineage (GTDB taxonomy): Bacteria > Bacteroidota > Bacteroidia > Bacteroidales > Dysgonomonadaceae > Dysgonomonas. The sequence goes on along the minus strand of JAISSD010000042.1, from coordinate 9,248 downwards.
AATTCGGTCACAGTAAAAGGTGCAAAGGGAGAACTGTCGCAAGAAGTTAATCCCGATATTAAAGTTTCTGTCGAAAACGGCGTCTTGTCGGTTACACGTCCGTCCGACGAAAAAAATCACCGTTCTCTGCACGGATTGTACAGATCGTTGATCAATAACATGGTTGTTGGAGTTTCCGAGGGTTATCGCAAAGAATTGGAATTGGTAGGAGTCGGTTACCGCGCGTCAAACAACGGGCAGATACTGGAACTTTCTTTAGGTTATACTCACAATATCTTTTTGATGTTGCCGAAAGAAGTAAGCCTCGAAACAAGATCCGAGAGAAACAAGAATCCTCTCATCATTCTGGAATCTTGCGATAAACAGCTGATTGGCCAGGTTTGCGCGAAAATTCGCTCATTCCGTAAACCGGAACCTTATAAAGGTAAGGGTATACGCTTTGTAGGTGAAGTTGTCCGTCGCAAGTCCGGTAAAACCGCAGGTAAATAATTCATAAACTGTAGTAATCATGGTAACAAAGACAGATAGAAGAAAAAAAATAAAATTACGCGTACGCGGTAAAATCTCCGGAACTGCCGAACGTCCGCGTCTGACGGTATTCAGAAGCAACAAGCAGATATATGCGCAGGTCATCGACGATTTGGCGGGTAAAACTTTGGCGGCGGCTTCGTCTCTTAAAATAACAGACAAAGCTCCTAAAAAAGAAATAGCCGCGAAAGTTGGCGAGTTAATTGCTAAAAGCGCTCAAGAGGCTGGTGTGACAGCTGTGGTATTTGACCGTAACGGGTACCTGTACCATGGTAGAATTAAAGAATTGGCAGACGCCGCCCGCAAAGGCGGACTTAAATTTTAACAGGCATGGCAAAAGTTAACAATAGAGTAAAATCGACCAACGATATCGAATTAAAAGACAGGCTGGTAGCGATCAACCGTGTTACGAAAGTAACAAAAGGGGGGCGTACATTCAGTTTTGCCGCGATCGTAGTCATAGGTAATGAAGATGGTATAGTAGGCTGGGGTCTGGGTAAAGCCGGTGAAGTAACGGCAGCTATAGCTAAAGGGGTTGAAGCCGCAAAGAAAAACCTTATCAAGGTTCCGGTGCTCAGAGGAACAATTCCTCACGAGCAAATCGGCTATTTTGGAGGTTCCGAAGTGCTTATCCGTCCGGCTGCTCCTGGTACCGGCGTGAAAGCAGGGGGCGCGATGCGCGCCGTGCTCGAAACTGTAGGCGTGACGGACGTATTGGCAAAATCGAAAGGTTCGTCGAATCCTCATAATCTTGTGAAGGCTACTATCGAAGCCCTAAGCGAGTTGAGAGATGCGTACACTGTGGCTCGGAACAGAGGTATTTCCATGGAAAAAGTGTTTAAAGGTTAATTTGCAAAGAAAATTATTATGGCAAAAATTAAAGTTAAGCAAGTTAAAAGCAGGATCAAGCGTCCGAAAGACCAGAAATTAACTTTGGATGCTCTTGGACTGAGGAAGTTGAACCGTGTTGTAGAACACGAGGATACGCCTGCTATCAGAGGAATGATCAACAAAGTACGCCATTTGGTTACTATTGTAGAGTAATTTAGTTTATAAGATAAAAAATATAAAAATATGAATTTATCAAATTTGAGGCCTGCTAAAGGAGCAACTAAAACCGGAAAAAGAATCGGACGCGGCACGGGTTCAGGATTAGGCGGCACCTCCACAAGAGGCCATAAAGGGGCCAAGTCCAGATCCGGTTATTCCAGGAAGATCGGGTTTGAAGGAGGACAGATGCCTATCCAGCGGCGTTTGCCCAAATTCGGTTTTAAAAACATAAACCGTGTAGAATACAAAGCGATCAATCTGGACGTTTTGCAACGTTTGGCGGAAGCCAGGGAACTTGCCAGGATAGATATTCGGACACTGGTTGACGCCGGATTTATTTCTTCCGGTCAATTGGTGAAAATATTGGGAAACGGAGCTATCACCACTAAAGTAGACGTCGAGGCTCACGCTTTTTCAAAAACAGCGGAAGCTGCAATTCAGGCAATAGGTGGAACAGTAATTAAACTGAAGTAAGATGGGATTGGTAAAAACACTGGAAAATATATGGAAGATTGAGGACCTTAGAAAAAGGCTTCTCATCACTTTCTTTTTCGTGGTGATCTATCGCTTGGGAGTTCATATTGTCTTGCCGGGTGTGGATCCGGCGGCTCTTGAAACCCTTCAGGCCAAGACGTCGGGCGGGATACTGGATATCCTGAATATGTTCTCGGGGGGTGCATTCGCTAATGCTTCGATCTTTGCGTTGGGTATCATGCCTTACATCTCTGCGTCTATCGTTATGCAGTTGCTGGGTATGGCAGTGCCGTATTTCCAAAAGCTGCAACGCGAGGGTGAAAGCGGGCGTACCAAAATGAATCAATACACGCGTTATCTTACGGTAGCCATCTTGTTGGTTCAGGGACCGGCTTATTTGGGAGGCGCATTGGGACAGGCGGCTCCGTCTTCGTGGGGTTTCTTTATTACTTCAGCCATTATATTGGCGGGAGGCAGCATGTTTGTCCTTTGGCTGGGAGAACGCATTACCGACAAGGGTATCGGAAACGGAGTTTCTTTCATCATCCTGGTGGGTATTATCGCTCGTTTGCCACATGCGCTTATAGGTGAGTTTTCTTCACGTTTGGCAAGCCAGGGAGGCGGATTGGTTATGTTTCTTGCAGAGATCGTATTCTTGTTGCTCGTTATTTGCGGCGCCATTCTGCTGGTGCAAGGTACGCGCCGTATACCGGTGCAGTATGCCAAGAGGGTAGTCGGAAACAAACAATATGGCGGCGCACGGCAGTACATTCCGTTGAAGGTGAATGCCGCTAACGTGATGCCTATCATCTTTGCCCAGGCAATCATGTTTGTTCCCATTGCTATCGCGGGATATTCTACTGAAAAAGACGGATTCCTGAGCTCATTTATGGATCACACCAGCGTGGCATACAATTTTGTGTTTGCGTTCCTTATTATTGCTTTCACATGGTTTTATACGGCAGTGACTATAAATCCGGTGCAGATGGCTGATGAACTGAAACGTAATAACGGTTTTATACCGGGTATCAAACCAGGGAAGAAAACAGCGGATTATATCGACACGATCATGTCCCGTATTACATTTCCGGGATCCTTGTTTCTGGCTATGGTCGCTATCCTTCCCGCGTTTGCAAGTTATTTTGGCGTGAGCCGTGAATTTTCACAGTTTTTTGGAGGAACATCTTTATTGATCCTTGTAGGAGTTGTGCTGGATACATTGCAACAGATCGAAAGTCACTTGTTGATGAGACATTATGATGGTTTATTGAAATCGGGAAGAATCAAAGGCCGTTCCGGTTCAATTGCGGCATATTAAGGAGGTTTGGATGATATTTCTGAAAACAGATGAAGAAATCGAATTGATGCGCGAAAGCAACCGTCTGGTGGGTATGACTCTCGGTGAAATAGCCGGGCATATACAACCGGGAGTGACTACCGCTCGATTGGATAAAATCGCGAAGGAATTTATACGGGATCATGGAGCCATACCTTCGTTTTTGGGATATAAGGGCGCTCCGGGCGCTGTGGATTTTCCGGGTGCGATTTGTACTTCGGTTAACGAACAGGTTGTGCATGGATTTCCAACTGACTATGTTCTTGAAGACGGCGATATTATTTCTGTTGATTGCGGTACGGAAAAGAACGGATTTTGCGGCGACTCGGCTTATACGTTTTGTGTAGGTGAAGTGGCAGAAGATGTGAAAGCTTTACTGAGGGCGACCAAAGACGCTCTTTACCTGGGAATAGAACAGGCTGTGGACGGCAATCGTACAGGCGATATCGCTTGTGCAGTGCAGACATATTGTGAAAAACAGGGATATTCGGTCGTTCGCGAACTGGTCGGTCATGGTATAGGACGCAAGTTGCATGAAGCGCCTGACGTTCCCAACTATGGTAGACGGGGTATCGGTCCTTTGCTGAAAAAAGGAATGTGCATAGCAATAGAACCGATGATAAACATGGGCGGCAAGAACATTGTTTTCGAAAGCGACGGCTGGACGATAAGAACCCGTGATCGTAAACCTTCTGCTCACTTTGAACACACGGTTGCTATTCGTCAGGGAAAAGCGGATATTTTATCGACATTTGAATTTGTAGAAGCTGTTTTGGGAGATAACGCAATTTAAAAATCTTTATTAATATATATGGCTAAACAGGCGGCAATAGAACAGGACGGAGTGATTGTGGAAGCGCTATCGAATGCGATGTTTCGTGTCGAATTGGAAAACGGACATGAAATAACAGCGCACATATCGGGCAAAATGCGTATGCACTATATCAAGATACTTCCGGGAGATAGAGTACGTGTGGAAATGTCACCCTATGATCTATCGAAAGGACGGATTTCATTCAGATACAAATAAAAAAAATAAATATATGAAAGTAAGAGCATCATTGAAGAAGCGTACCGCTGATTGCAAAATTGTCAGAAGAAAAGGACGCTTATACGTTATTAACAAAAAAAATCCCAGATACAAGCAACGTCAGGGATAATTTATTAATTTTGCAAATTAATCGAAAAAACATATGGCAATAAGAATAGTTGGGGTCGATTTACCACAAAATAAAAGAGGCGAGATAGCCTTGACATACATTTATGGTATAGGACGTAGTTCTGCTAACAAAATCCTTGCTGAAGCAGGAATAGATAGAGATATCAAAGTGAAGGACTGGAATGATGATCAGGCAGGTAGAGTGCGTGAGATCATCGCCGCTTCATTTAAAGTGGAAGGAGATCTGCGTTCGGAAGTGCAGCTTAACATCAAGCGATTGATGGACATAGGCTGTTACAGAGGTATCCGTCACCGTATCGGTTTACCTTCGAGAGGTCAAAGCACCAAGAATAATGCCCGTACACGCAAGGGTAGAAAGAAAACTGTCGCTAACAAGAAAAAAGCTACAAAATAATTAATTTGATATGGCAAAAAAAACAGTCGCAGCGAAAAAGAGAAACGTTAAAGTGGATGCCACAGGACAGGTTCATGTGCATTCTTCTTTCAACAATATCATTATTTCGATTACAAACAGCGATGGCCAGGTAATCAGTTGGTCGTCGGCAGGGAAGATGGGTTTCAGAAGTTCTAAAAAGAATACCCCGTACGCAGCTCAAATGGCAGCGCAGGATTGTGCTAAGGTGGCGTTTGATCTGGGATTGAGAAAAGTAAAAGTGTATGTAAAAGGGCCGGGCAACGGACGTGAATCTGCTATCCGTACTATCCATTCGGCAGGAATAGAAGTGACGGAAATCGTTGATGTTACTCCACTTCCGCACAATGGATGTCGTCCGCCAAAACACAGAAGAGTTTAATCAGAATTTTAAAATTTGGAACTTGAATTGTGATTTTGATTGCAAGTTTATCCTCTCTGTAATCGCGGCTGCACAATTTCAGCTTTCATCAATTATTAATTAGTAAAGAAAATGGCAAGATATACTGGACCAAAATCAAAGATCGCCCGTAAATTCGGAGAGCCGATATTCGGACCTGACAAAGTTCTCTCTAAAAAGAACTATCCTCCGGGACAGCACGGTAACGGAAGAAAGAAGAAATCGTCGGAGTACGGTATTCAGTTGCGTGAAAAGCAAAAAGCGAAATACACATACGGCGTGCTGGAAAGACAATTCCGTAATATGTTTGACAAAGCGCTTGCATCCCGTGGCATCACCGGTGAAGTGTTGCTTCAGATGCTGGAAGCAAGATTGGATAATGTAGTTTTCCGTCTGGGAATAGCCCCTACCAGGGCGGCGGCCCGTCAGCTTGTGTCTCACCGTCACATTACGGTTGATGGCTCGATCGTGAACATTCCGTCTTATTCAATCAAACCGGGACAACTGATCGCCGTTCGTGAGAAATCAAAATCTCTTGAAGTTGTGGGCGAGGCCTTGTCGGGTTTCAACCATAGTAAATACCCCTGGATCGAATGGGATCAGGCTTCTCTGACAGGTAAGTTCCTTCACCTGCCTGAAAGAACCGACATCCCTGAAAACATTAAAGAACAGTTGATCGTAGAGTTGTATTCTAAAAATTAATTAAATTCATGGCTATATTAGCATTTCAAAAACCGGATAAAGTATTGATGTTGGAAGCGGATGATTTTTTCGGGAAATTCGAATTTCGTCCCTTGGAACCCGGATATGGTATTACCATTGGTAATGCTTTACGCCGTATTCTGCTTTCATCTCTTGAAGGTTTTGCTATCACTTTTATAAAAATCGACGGTGTTGAACATGAATTTGCCACTGTGCCGGGTGTTATAGAAGATGTTACAAATATCATTCTGAATCTGAAACAGGTGCGTTTCAAGCAGATAGTGGAAGAGATTGAAAACGAGAAGGTTAGTATCACTGTCTCGGGTACCGAAGTATTCAAAGCCGGAGATATCGGAAAGCACCTGTCAGGATTTGAAGTATTGAACCCTGACTTGGAAATATGTCACTTGGACAAGAACGCAAGCTTTCAAATCGAGTTGAATATTAACAAAGGCCGTGGATACGTACCTGCTGATGAAAATCGCAATCTGTCCGACGATGTTAATGTTATAGCTATTGATTCTATTTATACTCCTATCCGCAATGTGAACTACTGGAAAGAGAACTATCGTGTGGAACAAAAAACGGACTATGAGAAACTCGTGATAGAAATAGCAACCGATGGTTCTATTCACCCGAAAGAAGCTTTGAAGGAAGCCGCCAAAATTCTCATTCACCACTTTATGTTGTTTTCCGACGAAAAGATCCTTCTTGAACAAAACGAAGTGGACGGAAATGAAGAATTCGATGAAGAAGTTCTGCACATGCGTCAGTTACTGAAGACCAAGTTGTCGGATATGAACCTTTCGGTTCGTGCGCTTAACTGTTTGAAGTCGGCAGAGGTGGAAACATTGGGCGAATTAGTGCAATTCAACAAGAATGACCTTCTTAAATTCAGAAATTTCGGCAAAAAATCACTTACCGAGCTTGATGAACTGTTGGATAGCCTAAGTTTGTCTTTCGGCATGGATATTGCTAAATATAAATTAGATAAAGATTAATAAGCGACATGAGACATAATAAAAAGTTTAATCATTTAGGGCGCACCAGCTCGCACAGAAAGGCCATGCTGGCGAATATGTGCGTGTCTTTGATTATGAGTCCCAATAAACGTATCTTTACAACTGTAGCCAAAGCGAAAGCTTTGAGGAAGGTTATAGAACCGATAGTTACCAAAGCGAAAGAAGATACAACACATTCAAGGCGTCTGGTTTTTCAGGATCTTAAGATCAATAGCGATAAAACCAAAGCTGTTATAGCTGAACTGTTTCAGAATGTAGCTCAGAAAGTAGCTGACCGTCCGGGTGGATATACCCGCATTATCAAAACAGGTAATCGTTTGGGCGACAATGCTTCCATGTGTTTTATCGAATTGGTTGACTATGACGAGAACATGCAGAAAGAGAAGAGATCAGCTTCGAAAGGCAGAACCCGCAGGTCTAAAAAATCTACAGATCAGTCGCTGGAGATCTCTAAAAAAGTAGAAGCTGAAAAAGTGGAAAAAGAGAATGTGGAAGAAGTAGACGTTTTAGAGACTGCTCCCGAATCATTGCCTGTAACAGATGAAGCGGTTACGGAAACTCCGGCTGCTGAAGAGGAGAAACCAAAGACTGACGAATAGGAGGCCGCTACTCTTGTTTTATATAAAAAGGGGCTGTTTCGAAAATTTTTCGGACAGCTTTTTTGTGTTTAAACAGGTATCTTTTCTCTGTGTGCTTTGCGCTTTCTTTTGCGGTTGAGGCATGTGTATAACACGACAAGTCGAGATGATTGAATTTTGTTACGTTCGCATTCCGTATGGCTATGCTCGTAGAGGTTTCACCTGATTTGTTTATGAATCCCCACGGGGAAAGGGAGAGGGGTCGTATCTTTTTCGACAGATATGCAAGTCTTGCGGACTATCGTCATTCCGAACTCGGGTTAACAATAAAATCGAATAATTTTCATCTGTTTATGAGTTTCATTTGTTATTTGAATATAGTTTTAGAACTCCAATACTATCGCAACCTAAAATACAATAACAAACAAGATGATTCGCGTCGGATTACGATACATGATAGCTAATAATCAGTTATTTATGATTTGCAATACAAAAATAAACAATAGTTGATTATAAAAATATTATTACCCGCAATCCTGATAAACGTTTTGGGAAACCATGCATTCGCGAAACACGTATCACGGTATATGACGTCTTGGGTTGGTTGGCTGCCGGAATGTCGTTTGATGAGATCCTTTCCGATTTTCCGGAACTGACACTGACGGATATTCAAGCTTGTTTAGCCTTTGCTGCCGATAGAGAACATAAATTGCAATACGTGTAACATGAAATTGCTTTTTGATCAAAATATATCTTATCGTATTCTTAAACGATTGCCGGATATTTTTTTTGAAAACCAACAAATTCGTACCGCAGATTTTGAAAATGAAACGGATATGAACAATTGGAAATGTGCAAAAAATAATTGTTTCACCATTGTAACATTTGATGCTGATTTTTACGAAATAAGTCTTATCAATGTTTGCCTTTCTTTATCTTTCTAACTATTTTATTATGAGCTGAATACATATTGTTTTACTGATTATTCCGGCACAAAATACTACCTTTTTTGTGCCAAAATCGCACTGCAAAGATACTGTTTTTTTGAAATAAACAAGAATTTACAAGTTATCATTTTTCCGCTTCCAATAACTTATCCCTTACTCTGTGATACAGAGTTGCATTATCATTATAATCTTCCAATTTTGGAAATGAGGCAGCCAATCCCCACCTTTCCCAAATTAATAAAGCGCCGTTTATAACTCGGGTTCGGGACAAAGATAGACTTCTACAGAATTCGGGTTTTGTGCAGAATACATGCTTTTCTTTGCGTACTCTGCGCTTTCTCTGCGTTCTTTGCGGTTAAACAGATTCCCCGTAACCGCAAAGTCCGCAAAGCTTTAGACCCTTATTTAAAACTGTTTACATTGTCATCCCTGATATCGTATATGTTGTTGTGCGCCGGCTTCGGATAGTTCTTCGAGGCTATTTCCGCCTTCACCGCATCTATCTGCGACTGGGTGATGGTAAAACGTCCGCTGCCATAGTCATCCATTGTCTGGTCTATGGGCGTCAGGAAACCCCACTTCCCGAAGAAGTCGGTCAAGTCGAGTTGCGCCGATTCGC
>JAISSD010000039.1 GCA_031273295.1 Prevotella sp. | reverse complement strand
CGGTAGACGGTAGTACCCTGCAACAGGAATTTGTCGGCGGAAGAATCCCATGCACCGGCACCGTAATGGGCGTTAACAACAAAACTGTGAATGTCGGTAGCACCGGCAGTAGTAGCCTTCAAGGAAGACATGCCGCCCTGAGCGCGGAAACCAATAGCGCGAGAACCTGCAGGAACGTTGGAAACATCATCCTGCGAACAACCGGACAAAAGCAACAGTCCGGACAGGAACAAACCCGGCAAAAACCGGAAAACGAGATTTCGTCTTTTTGTAATCATAACTCTCTTTTTTAAGTTAATAAATTAATAATTAAACAATAATATATAAGCCGGGATAACTCCCGAACGAATAATTTCCTTTCTTGATGACAATTGTCGAAAGCATGCGGGATGTGACACACGTCCTGCTGTTTTCCGTGGTTTTTATCGGAGACGCGGCGCGCCACGTCTCTACAAATCCGCATTTTTATATCTTTATTTCTCATTGATTCCTTCATTCCCAATTCTTAATTTTTTTCTCCATTCTTAATTCTTAATTTTTTCTTCAATTCTTCATTAATTTCTCCGTATTTTCATTCTTCATTCTTCATTCTTCATTCTTCATTCTTCATTTTTTTATTTGATCTTGTACACCAACGACACGCCGCCGCCCGTAGGCCCCCAATAGCCTCTCCTACCCGTCTGCCTCTCCGGATAACAGTCCGTACAACGACTGCGGTTATAAGCGCTATATGCTCCTGTGAAATAACCGGCATTGAGGCTGAACTCCAGATTCATTTTAGTGGACAAGGGAAGAGAATAACCGTAGGTAGCGCCCGCAGACCAGCTCCATGGACTAAGGTATCCGTAAGCGTCAAGACTCTTGGTGAACAACCGCAGGTCGTAAACCCCGCCCGTGAAATATAGCCCGGCAAAATGACCGAGCAAGGGACTGTCATGCCGGTTGCCCCACCAACGGCGTATTTCCAAACCCGCGTAATTGACCTGATGGCTCCAGTATGCCGGACTTTTACTATCCCATTTACTGAAAGCGAGGTTTGCGACAGCAGACCAGTCCCCTGCAAAAGGAGCCTCGACCGAGACGTTGGGCAACAAAGCCAGATCATAGAGCATGTTGGTTTTGACGACAAGGCGGAAAGGTTTACGAAAGAGTGAAGAAAACAAGGAGCGGGACAATGTGTCGGGAACAAGAAAGGCTTCCAGTTCTTTTTCCTGTTCTTTTTCTTTTTCCTTGTCAATATAAATAGTGTCACGCACAAGCACAGGCCTGTCTCTATAAATATATATGGTGTGGCGGTAAACGCTTTCGGGAAGGGAAGGAAGGCTGGTGAGAGTGTCTTCCGCCAGTCTCTGGAGAGGGCTGCTACTGCCTTTTGGAATGTAACTCCCGTCCTTCATCTTCAAACGGACAGATGCGTACTGCAACAAATCCCACATCTGTTTATAACCGAGACCAAGTTTGCTACGCAGAAGAACGCCGTATCCCTGCCAGTCAATACCCACAGGCCTGACGTCTACGGGACAGTTTTCAGCTATGTTGCCGTGATGCAACAGAAGGTAAGAATACATTGACCGGGCACGCTTCCGTGCCAGTTCCTGATTGTATCCCTCGCTACCGGCTGGCGAACAACCGGCGAGTATCTGGACAGTATCGATAGATGAAACGATCTCTTCCGTGCGCAACAAAGAGTCTAGAGCCTCGAACATCCTGCGGTTGTCGGCGTAATCCCTGAGCAAACCCGAACTGCCGAAAGGAAAGTAAAAGACTTTGGGAGAATAGGGATCAATGTGGCTGATACCGGCGCCCTTTATTCCTGTACCTGTCCCGATAACCGGAAGACCCTGCGCCGGCAATAAAACCGGCAACAGGGAGAACAGGAAGAACAGGGTGACAGGCATTGCCGGAAAAAAACGCAAAAAGGCGCCTGCCACCGATTGTCCTGTATTGTCGGCTATTGCTTTATTCATGGAGTATGTGATGTTATTTTTGCGCATTATTTGTTATTGTTTGGACGCTTTGCGATATAGCTCTCTCTATCCAGCAAAAGTATTGAATATGACTGAATGAATTGTTGCACATTTCCGCCTTTTTATATTCAATTGTCGGAATTCGGATAAAGAACCGAACAAAGAGTTTTTTTATACATGCCATGCCGGTTTTGTAAAAGGCGCATGCAGGGGTGTAAAAAAACTTTCAAAACTTCGTTCAAAAAATATCACCGCAGGCAGTTTTTAACGCAAAGGATGCAAAGGAAATGCTTTCGCCCTTTGTGTTAAATGGATTTCCCCGATAAGGGTTGAACGGTGTGCACATCTGTGTGTTTGCTCAAACCGGATTGTTCGTCCGAACCTGTTGGCGTATCTATCATCGGGGCGCACATGCAAGTAGCCCCTACGTTGACAATCATGGTATGAAATCAATTATCCCGCAAAGAAAGTGCAGAGAACGCAGAGGAAAAAAGAACGGGCTTTGTCAATCAAATATAATAAAACATAGCTGTTTTTAGACAGTTTGTAAAGGAGAAACATCATGAAGTTCTAGAGGAACTGAAAATCATCAATAAACAGGAAGTAAACAAGAATAAGGGAATCAAGATATAAAGTTTGGGAATGTTGAAAACTTTTTCATTCTTTTCATAGAAATGTATCCAATAAAACAGTATATTTGCCAAAAACAATCAAGAGTATTTTTATCAAGATGAAAGGTTTGATGAAATGTTAAGAGAATTACGGGAAAACAGGCAACTACCATTGCGGACGGTTGCTGCATACCTTGATACTGATTCTGCCAGAATGAGCAAATTGGACGGGGACGGGGACAGTGAAAAGCAAATCGCGAACAAGTGATCAAGCTTGCCGGATATTTCGATGTAAATGAAGATGTACTAAATTGTATGGCTTTCGGATAAATGTTGTCTATGAGTTAGTTGATAAACAAAATGCCATTGGAGTGTTGAAAGCGGCAGAGGAAAAAGTAAAATATTAAAAAAATAAACAATGAATCAATTAGCAATAAAGGAATGTGTAGATTGTCATAGTCATTCTGAAGATATTGAAAATGGTAATCTTCAGATAAATACGGTTGTTTGTAACAGCTGTTATCCATCGTTTTACACGGGAGATTCTATAAGTATTCTCAAACAAATTTCAACAACAAGTATAGATTGTTGCATGACGAGTCCGCCATATTGGGGACAGCGTTGTTATGAAAACGGAGGAATAGGCTTGGAAAATAAACCTGGATTTTTCATTGATAACTTATTGGTAATTACAAAAGAAATAAAAAGAGTACTGAAAGATAGCGGCTCATTCTGGTTGAATATCGGCGACACATATAAAAATAAAGCTTTACAAGGTATTCCGTGGCGTATCGCCATTAAAATGATGGACGAACAAGGGTGGATTTTGCGTAATGACGTCGTTTGGAACAAACACAAAGGCGCAATGGATAGTTCGACTGATAAATTACGAAATATCCATGAGATGATTTTCCACTTTGTAAAGTCTACTGACTATTATTACGACGATGAAGCCATTCGTCAAAATCCGCAAACAACAACAGTGCGAAATGGCGCTATAGTTTCGTCTTCGGGCGTTTGCGGGATTCGGTACAAACGACAAATAGAGTTGTCTACCTCGCTGTCAAAGGAAGAAAAAGAAAACGCCATGCAGGATTTGCAACAGGTTCTACAAAAAGTACAAAACGGTGAAATCCCTGATTTCAGGATGATTATTCGCAATCAGCAGAGAGCAACGCATTCCGACTCGGAACGTGTTTCGGGGCGTGCAAAAGAACTGAAAGAAAAGGGTTATTATTTCCTGTTTTATAGCAAAAACGGCGCATTACCTACTGATGTTTGGGAAATATTACCCGAAGATACGCAAAATCGCGAAAAACATTATGCTGTCTATCCGGAAGATCTGTGTAAAATTCCGATTTTGGCGACCTGCCCGCCTGATGGCATAGTGCTTGATCCTTTTTGCGGTTCAGGTACAACAAATAAAGTTGCTTACGATTTACGCCGGAAATCCATTGGCATAGATATTTCGGAAAAATATATAAATATAGCCAAACAAAGAGTGTCTCAATTACAGTTAAACCTCATGTAAGTATGGGAAAAACAGTCGAATTATTCACAGAAAGTACGCTATGCAAAAGCGTAAAGTGGAATAAAATTGTCGAAAAACAGAATTGCCCTTACATTGCGAGAAAATGTGTCAAAGTCAGGAAAAGCGAACCGTCAATTTCTATAGGAACATGCACGGTTAGTTATGGCAAAGATAACTCAAACGTTATCATTTGTCCGCATAGATTGATAGAAAACAACCAAATTTTTTTGGATTGTATTCATTTGCTTTTACGACACGAGCCGGGCAACGAATTACATATTCTTTCGGAAATCACAATTCCGGGCGGAAGCGTCGATTATGTGTTAGCCTCTGTTAAAGACAGGAAAGTCGCAGATTTTGTTGACATAGAACTGCAAGCATTGGATACAACAGGTTCAGTATGGGGCTACCGCCAAGCGTTTTTAGAATCAAAAGGATTAAAACAAGCCGATTATGATGATACCGCCACTTTCGGGATGAATTGGAAAATGACGGCAAAGACCATTTTGGTACAGATGCACCACAAAATTTCAACCTTCGAAAACCTGAACAAACACCTTGTTTTGGTTTTGCAGGATTGTCTGAAAAATTACATGAAGAAGAAGTTTTCGTTTGAACATATCTCTGATATCCCGAAAGTAGGCGATTCATTTCATTTTCATAGTTATCAACTACTTGCAGAGAAAAGTAAATATCATTTATCTTTGACGGAACGTGCAAGCACGAATGCAAATGGTATTGCCCAATGTTTAGGATTGAAAGTAGAAGCGAAAGTAAATTTGGAAATAATATTGAAAGCGTTGGAAAATAAAATATCGGAAAAGACGATGTTGAGATTGTAAAATATGAATGGATATCCGTTTATTTCTTCGTCGCTTTGCGCCATTTTCAATTTTCAAGTCTCTTGCTTCGCATAATTTTCAACAAAAATTTAAACTTTGCGTTCTTTGCGAAAAACTTTGCGCTCTCTGCGGTTACAAAGAATCTTTTTAAACACAAAGAAAAAAAAAGAACGGGCTTTGTCAATCAAAATACAGGTTGAAAACCGGAATTCCCTGTTTTAACCCTGACAGAAAAGCGAAAAGCGTGTCGCAAAAGGCACAAGAAAAATGCTTTGCGGATTCTTTGCGTTCTCTGCGTTAAAAAAACAACAGTAAAAAAACGACTGCGCGAAAAGTTACATGCGTTTGGCGTGAACCTGCAGATGTTTTCGGTGGAAACCGGAGGACGCACGACCGGAACAGGCAGGTTTTAGTTAAATCCGAAAGGACGAGGGAATGTGTCGAAAGTCAAATAAAAGTCAAACTGTACTGTAAAAGTGTTGCTATTACCTGTTGTATTGAGCGATATTGAAGCATGCATCCCGGATAAACAGACCATTAACTGCGGCCATGGCGATAAAAAGAAACATAAAGAAGAATAAAATTTATCGTTAAGTTTATCTTGATTTATTAAGTAAAAGCAAGTTTGTTGCTTTATGGAGATTGACTAAATAAAAAAAACCGAAAAAAGTACATTTCTTTGACAATATTATCCTATTTTTGGGGTTTGGAATCCAAGCGATTCTAAAAAACGACAGACAAACATTATGAACACTATTTTCGGATTCTTTCAGAAGCCCGTCTTCTACGATAAACGTTTTATATTCACCTTATGGTTTGGAGCAGCCCTGATCGCGGGATTGGGACATTTGCACAAAACGAACAATTACCTGATATTCAAACATGTATTCTACCATACCATCGATCAAGTGAATTTGTATGCCGAATATCCCGACCGGTATTTCGACTCGAATCATTACGGCCCGCTTTTCAGTATCATCATAGCTCCTTTCGCCCTGTTGCCTGATTATTTGGGTATTCCATTGTGGGAAATGGCTATAGCGGCGACTTTGCTGATCGCGATATACAGACTTCCGATGTCGTGGAAAGGCAAGGTCGTCATCTATTGGATCGCGATGCACGAAATGTATGTGAACGCGACAAACAGCCAGACGAATACGCTCATAGCGGCGTTGATAACGGGCGCTTTTATCTGTATCAAATCCGAAAAGGATTTTTGGGCCGCCTGCTTCGTCATGCTGGGATTGTTTATTAAACTGTACGGAATAGCGGGGCTGGCCTTCTTCTTTTTCTCAAAGCACAAGCTTAGACTTGCGGGCTATCTGCTTCTATGGTTCGCCGTCTGTTTTGTTTTGCCGATGATCATTTCTTCCCCCCGGTTTATCGTCCAAAGCTATATTGACTGGTATGAGTCCCTGGCCTTGAAAAATGAACTGAATATCGCATCCGTCTATCAGAATATTTCAGCATTGGGCATGATACGGAAAGTATCGGGACTGCAGGAATTCTCCAACCTGACGATACTGATTCCCGCCGTTGTTTTGTTTGCCCTGCAATATATACGGACAAAAGCTTACGGCAATCCCGTTTATCAGTACGGGTTACTGGCTTCCGTGCTGATGTTTGTCGTATTGTTTAGCACCGGTTCGGAAAACAGCACATATATAATAGCCGTTGCGGGTGTTGCCGTATGGTTCCTCATCCAAAGAAGACCGCTTGGCAGATATGCGACAATCCTGTTCGTATCCACCCTGTTTGTAACTGTCTGCGCAGGGTCTGACATGGCGCCGTCATTTGTCCGCAAGGAGATTATAAGGGCATATTCCCTGAAAGCCCTGCCTTACCTTGTAGTATGGCTTAGCCTGGCATATCAGCTGATTACATTCGGAAAAACATCCGAAAACGAGCTGTCGGATCATTACCGGACAGAAACGAACAATGGCGGGTAGTCTGTATCTATTTATACAGCCCGCTTTTTATCGCTTCCGGAGTCGCTTTGTTGGCTTTAAGCAGTTTGACGGCCTCTTTCATCGCCAAATCGTCTTTCTGGACTATCGGATAGTAGCCGTCTTCGCCAAAAATATTCCGGATAATAATCGCTTCCATCTGTGTTTGCAGCAGCTTCCGGGATTCCTCTATGAGGTATGGCTGGCGGCGTATGCCTTTGCCGTAAGCGTACTCTACCAGATAATCCACTATCGGCTGGGCCGACAGGTATTTATGAGCCTCCTGCCATGTCTTGTATTTCTTCAGGGTTTCCTTGTTTTTTTCCGAATAAACGAAAGAATATTCGCGCATCATGCCACTATTGGCCACCTTCATGTAATATGAATTGATGCCTGACGTATCGCGAGGTACGAACACATCGGCCAATATGCCGTCGTCGCCGTAAACCGGGCGTCCGGCCAAGGTATGGAACAACGGAAGATTATCCAGTTTTATACTGTCCCTGCTGGAGAACTCCCCTCTGTTGTACCTGTTTATCAGATCCATATCGTAATCTATACGGTTTCCTTTCTTATAGGCTTTTTGAATGCATCTTCCCGACGGGGTATGGTAACGTGCGATTGTCAGTTGCAACGCCGAGCCATCTTTAAATACGAACCTGTTTTGAACAAGTCCTTTTCCGAACGAACGGCGACCGACAATCAGACCCCTGTCGTTATCCTGCATGGCTCCGGCAAATATCTCGCTGGCGGAAGCGCTGCCTTCGTCTATAAGGACTATCAACTGGTTGTCTTTGCATGTACCCGAACCGTCTGCAAAAACATTTTCGCGGGGATAAGCCCGGCCTTCCGTATAAACGATCATGTTGCCGTTTGCAAGAAATTCGTTTGTCATCATTATTGCCGCACCCATGTAGCCCCCTGTATTCTGCTGAAGGTCTACTATAAACGACTCGCATCCCTGACTTTTCAGTTTCGCGATGGCGGTAATAAACTCGTTATACGTTGTACTGCCGAATTTGGTGACTTTGATGTATCCGGTTTTGCTGTCTGTCATATATGATACCGGAACCGTTTTGACGGGCACGTCGGCGCGTGTAACTTCAAATTCGATTAGTTCGGGACTTGTATCTCTTTTTACTTTTATCTTTACTTTCGTATCTTTTTTACCCCGCAACGTCCTGAAAACTTTCTCTTCTCTCAATCCTTTTTCCACAAAAAGACTGTCATTGACATACACCAGCTTGTCGCCGGGAATAATTCCGACTGCCTCCGAAGGCCCTCCGGGTATAACGTTTACGATGTTTACCGTATCGTTTTTGATAAGAAATTCCACTCCTACTCCACTGAAATGTCCTTCCAGTTCGTCTCCGTTAAATTCCATGTTTTCGGCTGAAATATACACGGAATGAGGGTCAAGCCCGGCCAGAATTTCGGGTATGGCATTTTCGGACAATTCGTTTACATTGACTGTGTCTACATACGCTCTGCTGACGTACTCGAATATAGCCTCCAGCTTATTGCTACCCCCGAATATTTTCCGCACGGGAGTGAATACGGAAAACACATTTCCGATAAGAATTCCCACAGCGATACTCAACGCAATGCACAAGGGCAGCCAGATATATATTCTTTTATTGCTTTTCATTTATTTATTCTTCAACACTCTATATTATTATTCTCTATTTCGTCCGTTTCCAAAAGGACAACTTCTATACCGGCGCGTTCCAATAATGCGGCGCCGTCGCTACGCCTGTATTTCTGATTGTAAACAACCCTTTTGATACCTGCCTGAATAATCAATTTCGCACATTCTATACATGGAGATGTAGTCACATACATGGTTGCCCCCAAACTGCTATTGTGCGAGCATGCCACTTTTGTTATGGCATTGGCCTCGGCATGTAAAACATAAGGCTTGGTCTCGTTATCCTCTCCCTCGCAGATATTTTCAAAACCGGCCGGAGTACCGTTGTATCCGTCCGATATGATCATTTTATCTTTTACTATGAGCGCCCCCACTTTTCTGCGTACACAGTATGAATTTTCGGCCCAGATGGCTGCCATTCTCATATAACGTTCGTCCAACAGCCGCCGTTTATTTTTAGTCATAGTATTTTACTTCGTTTTCGAAGCGCAAAGATAATCAAAAGTTCGCGATATGTTATTACAAGCGTGTTTTTTATCGCCACTGTCCGGGAAACTTCAAAAAGAAAGGAGGCTGCCCGGAAAGCAGGACAGCTTTTTTAGCGGCCCGTTCGGAAAAACGGGGAGAAAAGCAGAGATTATCATAAATACTCAAGCGCTTTTTACTCTTGGGGGATATTTATTTTTAACAAAATGACATTGGGTATTGACAGGAGTTGTTCCCGTGAAAAATATTCGTGGAAAATATTCGTGGAAAATTTAGACAGATTCTCATATAATATCACTAATTTTGTGACAAAGATAAAACAATATGCAACTGGACATTATACCGGAGGAAGTCCTCCCAAAAAAAGAATTGGCGGAATTACCCGTATCGGCAATAGGTAACCTGTTTGACAAAATTTTCGAACATGCCGCAACTTTGGGTTTGAAATTTATTGCAGCCGTTGTTGTATTCATTATCGGACGATGGTTCATCAGATGGTTAAGAAAATTCATTGGCCGTTTTTTAGAAAAGAGACAGGTGGAAGCCACTGTTAAAAGTTTCCTCGACAGCCTTGCCAACATCACCTTGCAGATCATATTATTCCTGTCGATTGTGAATATAATGGGAATCTCCATGATGTCATTCGCCGCAGTTCTGGCCGCCGCCGGCCTGGCCATTGGCATGGCGATGAAAGATAATCTGTCAAATTTCGCAGGCGGGGTTATGCTACTCATAAACCAACCGGTTAAAGTTGGCAACAGAATTATCGCACAAGGCATGGACGGAACAGTCCAGTCTGTCGGAATTCTGTATACGGTATTACTCACCGGCGACAACCGCACTATTTATATACCCAACGGGCCTTTGTCGACAGGAAGTATAATCAATTTTTCGGACCAGAAGGAAAGGCGTGTAGACATCACTTTTACTCTTGGTTATGGCGCAGATATGGATAATATAAAATCCATACTGCAATCCGTCATTAAAAATAATTCGTTGATAAAAGATGTTCCTGCTCCATTTATCGGGGTGACGGCGTTAAACAACGGAACATTGGATATTACAATACGGGTATGGGCCAATAGTGAAGATCATGCTTCGGTAAACGTGGATCTGAACGAAAAAATATACGCCGCATTCCGCCTGAACAGCATTTATACGCCTGCTGTTACCAATATCAAGATGCTTAAAGAATGAACTGCCCCTTTACTTTCGGGCATTATACAAAATCAACAGTTTTCGCTGCAAGCAGACGGAGAATTTGACCCCAAGAAATTAAAAAATATTAAAAGTCTTTATTATACTCATAATATGGTATATGGATATTTTCTACTCAAGAAGAAAAAAGGTAGTTTTGTAGGAAGTAAGAAATGTCTATATATTTAATAATAAATCAATAATTTTTTTTAAGCTATGGAAAGGCAAAATTTAAAGCTATTATTTTCATTGGTTGCTATTATAGCCATTTTAGGTTCGTCATGCAGCAAAAAAACAATGACTCCGTTAGCAAATTCATTATTTACCACCGATCCTTCACCCCTCGAATTGGTGGGCGCAAAAGTTCCCGTAACAATAAACGGACGTTTCCCGGCCAAATGGTTCGACAAAGGTACAACAGTGGTTGTCACTCCGGTTTTGAAATATAACGGAGGCGAAGTGTCCGGTACATCTTACGCTTATCAGGGAGAAAAAGTCGCCGGAAACGGAATTGTGGTCAACTACGAAAACGGAGGCGCCATAACATTGAAATCGGAATTTGACTATACGCCGGCATTGAAAAAATCGGAATTGTTCTTGAAATTTGATTTTTCGAGAGGCGGCAAAACGATCGCGGGTTTTCCCGATGTGAAAATAGCAGATGGCGTTGTTTCCACTCAGGCCTTGGCCAGTGCGTCTTCAACAACTCCGGCGATAGCGCCCGACGCTTTCCAGCGTATCATCAAAGAAACTTACGACGCGGACATCATGTTCCTTATCCAACAGGCCGAACTGCGTTCAACCGAGTTAAATTCCTCAAATCTTGCCGCATGGAAAGACCTGGTTAAAGAAGCGAATGACAACGACCGTAAAAATGTAGACATAGAAATATCGGCTTACGCTTCGCCTGACGGCGGCTACGACCTGAACGAGAAACTGGCCGAAAAACGCGAAAAGAATACAACAAGCTATCTGACAAAGGAATTCAAGAAGAAAGACATAGATACGGAAATTAATGCCAAATACACCGCGCAGGACTGGGAAGGTTTTCAAAAACTGGTTCAGGCGTCAAGCCTTCAGGATAAAGATATCGTATTAAGAGTACTTTCCATGTACCCTGATACCGAGACAAGGGAAAAAGAAATTAAAAACATCTCGGCTATATATTCCGGCCTGGCTGAAACAATACTTCCCAAACTTCGCCGTTCCCGCTTGATCGCAAATGTGGAAGTTATCGGCAAAACAGATGAAGAATTGAGGAAAGCCGCTAATTCCGACCTGACAGGCCTTAGTGTGGAAGAACTCCTGTATACCGCTAATCTTGACGGAACACCCAAAGAAAAGATCTATACCCATATTACCCGGCAGTTCCCCGATGATTACCGTGGATGGAATAATCTAGGCGCTTACTATCATGCAAACGGACAGGCGCCCAAAGCCGTACAGGCATTCAACAAGGCAGCCCAGCTATCTGCAAAAGCGCCCGAGGCAAACATGAATCAGGCTCTACTGTCTCTTGCCGACGGAAATACGACTAAAGCCGAACAATTGTTGGGTAACGCTTCCGGGGCCAATTCTCTGGGTGAAGCGCTGGGTTTGCTATACATCCAAAAAGGCGATTACAACAAAGCTGTGCAATCGTTCGGCGACGCCAAAACCAACAATGCCGCTCTGGCGCAAATATTGACCAAGAATTATAATAAAGCGCAGCAGATATTGGATGCGGTAAAGAATAAAGACGCCGCAACATATTACCTGTCCGCTATTGTAGCCGCCAGAACGAATAATACTTCCGGCGTAGTCGGCAACTTGCGTTCCGCATTGGATAAAGGATATTCAACTTCCGATGTTCTTAACGACATCGAGTTTGCCAAATTCCTTGCAAATCCGGATGTGAAGAATATACTGATCAAATAAGAGTCCTGTTATACTGTGCACGGCATGGTTTTGTGGGAGGATATACGGTTAAAAGAGGCATGAACGGATAAATTTTCATGCGCTGTATTACATGTATTCCTGCACAAAAGTATGCCGTGCACAGTATAAGGGCTTTAACCTCTTAAAGGTTTGAAACCCGGTTAAATATCCCGCGGATCTTTTTATGGGAAAAGTACTCGAAATTCAATCATCCCGGCATATCCTGCTATAAATTGTTTGTTTCTCATACCTTAAATTTTCAGGAATATGATTTTGAGATATAAAACAAGCCTGTAGTTTACAACGGCTTATGCCCGGATAAGATTAAAACGATTGTATGCGCTGTTTAATAATTAACATGACACTAAATGAAAAAAACAATATTAATAACTATGACCGGATTGTCAATGATGTTTGCCGGCTGCGGAGGAGGGCAAAAGGCCACTGAACAGCAAACCGGGGCAGACGCTGTCCCCGCCGATTTTAAATACGAGGTAGACGCCTTTGCCGACCTTGAGATCTTGCGTTATTATGTTCCCGGATTCAACAACTTGAGTCCGAAACAAAAAGAACTGGTCTATTACCTTTCCATGGCCGCACTGGAAGGGCGCGATATCCTTTTTGACCAGAATAACAAGTATAATCTGGCTATCCGCCGTACGTTGGAAGCCATATACGGAAACTATAAGGGAGACAAGGCTACAAACGATTACAGGGAGTTTGAAATATATCTCAAGCGGGTATGGTTCTCCAATGGCATACACCACCATTATGGAGAGGAAAAATTCCTGCCCGGATTTTCAAAAGAGTTTTTTGTGGAACAGGTGAAGGCTTTACCTGCTGATCTTGTTCCTGTAAAAGAAGACCGGTCGGTTGAGGATTTCATCGCAATGATCACGCCTGTGATATTCGACGCCAAAGTGATGGCTAAAAAAGTAAACCAGTCGGGCGGAGATCTTATACTGGCTTCCGCCAATAATTACTATGGCGAAGGCGTTACCCAGAGAGAAGTTCAGGATTTTTACGGCGCTATGAAGGATACTACCGACCTCACGCCTGTATCTTACGGACTTAACAGCCGTTTGGTGAAAGAAGACGGAAAACTGGTGGAGAAAGTATGGAAAGCAGGAGGCCTGTATTCGCCTGCTATCGAAAAAATAGTCTTCTGGCTCGAAAAAGCGCAGGCTGTAGCAGAGAATGACAAGCAGAAAGAGGTGATAACCAAACTTGTTTCTTATTACAGATCAGGTGATTTGAAAACATTCGACCAATATGCGGTGGCATGGGTTGAGGATTTAAATTCACAAGTTGATTTTGTAAACGGTTTCACCGAGGTATATGGCGATGCGCTTGGTATCAAGGCCAGTTGGGAATCTATCGTGAACTTCAAAAATGTGGAAGCAACAAAACGCACGGAGATCATCAGTGCAAACGCCCAATGGTTCGAAGATCATTCGCCTGTGGAAAAACGATTCAAGAAAGAAACGGTAAGGGGCGTTTCCGCCAAAGTCATTACAGTGGCCCAGCTTGGAGGAGATTGTTATCCTGCCACGCCTATCGGTATCAACCTGCCGAATGCGGACTGGATACGCAAAGACCACGGCTCCAAGTCGGTTACCATCGAGAATATCATGGAGGCTTACGATGCTGCCGGAGCGCATACGGGATTCGCCAGGGAATTTATGTGGTCGGATACGGAAGTGAATATGATAAAGGAATACGGCTTTATAACGGATGTATTGCATACCGATTTGCACGAGTGCCTGGGGCATGGTTCCGGGAAATTACTGCCGGAAGTTGATCCTAACGCTTTAGGCGAATTTAGTTCGACAATAGAAGAAGCGCGCGCCGACTTGTTCGGACTGTATTTTCTGGCCGATGCGAAACTTGTGGAACTGGGTATTATCCCTGCTGCGGATGCTTACAAAGCCGGATATTATAAATTTATGATGAACGGACTGATGACGCAGCTTGTCCGTATAGAACCGGGAAAGGATATAGAGGAATCGCATATGCGCAACCGCCAGTTAATAGCCAAATGGGTCTATGAAAAAGGAAAAGCGGACAACGTGGTTGAATACAAAACAAGAAACGGAAAAACCTGTGTTGTGGTAAACGACTATGCCGGGTTGCGCACTTTATTCGGAGACTTGCTTGCCGAGATCCAACGGATTAAATCGGAGGGAGATTTTAACAGCGCGAAAGCAATTGTGGAGAATTATGCGGTGAAAGTGGATCGGGAGCTGCATAAAGAAGTATTGGAGCGCTACAAGACCTTGAATATGAAACCATACAAGGGTTTTGTAAATCCGGTATTCGAACCGGTGCGGAATAAGGACGGCAAGATTACCGATGTGAAAATTTCTTATACGGAAGGCTATGCAGACCAGATGATGCGCTATTCGAAAGAGTTTTCTTCATTGCCTGCTTACAATGATTGATAAATTTACAATGAAACTTAAAAAAGAACTTAAAAGCAAATTGGCGCTCACTACCGGCTATGTGCTGGCCAAGGGTTCGCCTGTGACATTTGTGTTATACGATGAAGATGGCGATTGGCAACTGTTTGGCGAAGATGAAATAGCAGAAGACGAGGACGCCTGTCTTGTGTCTATTGATGAAATATTGGAGATGGAACCGGCCCTTCGCAAATTGCCCGACCTGCAACCGGGACAGGCAGCTGCACGGGACAAGGACAGTACGCGCTGGTTTATAGTTGAAGAGGAAACGCAAGGCTAAGGTCTGTTTATGGGACGTCTGTAATAAAGATTTGAGGATAAGATTTCTCCCTTTGGCCGGAATAACGACGCCGGTCGGAATGACGGTATCAGGCTTGTTTCGCATCATGGCATGGCGGTTCATTCTCCTTGTCGGGGATGTCGCCCGTCCATCCTTATCCCGCCCCCCAATGAAGCATAACGATTGGGGGTAAAGGTGCGCGCGCTTCTCAACCACGACAAGGGTTGAATTATTCCAAAATTTTTAATGCAAAGGGTGCAAAGGAAATGCTTTGCGCCCTTTGTGATACACTTTGCGCCCTTTGTGATACACTTTGTGCTCTTTGTGATACGCTTTGTGCTCTTTGTGATACGCTTTGCGCCCTTTGTGTTAAATGAATTTGGCCATTCTTTTTTTCTTGCAGTTATGCCGGGTCGGGATATGGAAAGCTTTCAGCCCTGGCCTGACGGCTATGCTCTACGAGGTTTGGGCTTTGTGCAAGATGTATTTTTCTATTGATATGAATGCGGGCAAAAATAACGGCGCCACCCTTCCTGTTCACTTTACAATACCGCTTGCGTTCGGATTGAAACATCAAACAAGAGAGACAGAGAGTTGCACAAAGCGGCTCGTTTTTATTTCTTCATTGACAACTGCACCCTTTTACGAGCCGGATCGACCGACAAAACCTTTACTTCTACATGCTGGTGAAGCGATACCACTTCGGTAGGGTCGGAAACAAAACGGTCTGCTATCTCGGAAATATGCACCAGCCCGTTTTCTTTAATACCCACATCCACAAAGCAACCGAAATTGGTAATATTGGTTACGATACCCGGAAGGATCATGCCTTCGCGCAAATCGTCAATAGTTCGGATGTTCGGATCAAACTCAAACATTCTGATGCTTTTACGCGGATCCCGGCCCGGTTTATCCAACTCCTCGATTATATCGATCAACGTAGGCAGGCCCACTGTATCCGTTATATATTTTTTCAAGTCGAGCGACTTCTTCAATTCCCTGTTTTGAATCAGCTCTGTCAGGGAACAATTCAAGTCCTTCGCCATCTTTTCCACCACATGATAGCTTTCGGGATGGACGGCCGAATTATCCAAAGGGTTTTCAGATTCGGCGATACGAAGGAATCCGGCACACTGTTCGAAAGCTTTCTCTCCCATGCGGGTTACTCTCATCAGCTCCTTGCGGGATTTGAAAGCGCCATGCACGGCGCGGTAGTCTACTATATTCTGCGCCAGTACCGGCCCCAGGCCCGATACGTAAGTCAACAGGTGTTTGCTGGCCGTATTTACGTTCACGCCCACAAGGTTTACACAACTTTCCACAGTCAAATCCAGCGAATTCTTTAATTTCGACTGGTCCACATCATGCTGATACTGCCCCACCCCTATCGACTTGGGGTCTATCTTTACCAGTTCCGCCAACGGGTCCATCAAGCGGCGGCCAATGGAAACGGCTCCCCTGACAGTCACATCATAATCGGGAAATTCTTCACGGGCGATCTTTGAAGCGGAATAGACAGACGCTCCGTTCTCACTTACGGCAAATACTTTCACTTCTGTTTCGTAACGCAGGTTAGTTATAAAACGCTCTGTTTCGCGACCGGCTGTACCGTTACCGATGGCAATGGCGTCTATATTATATGTCGATACGAGTTTTATGACTTTACTTCCGGCCTTTGACATTTCGTTTTGCGGCGGATGCGGATAAATAGTCTCATTGTGCAACAAATTTCCTTCAGCGTCGAGACAAACAAGTTTGCATCCCGTACGATAACCCGGATCAATGCCCAACACCCTTTTTTGCCCTAACGGCGGAGCAAGTAAGAGCTGACGCAGATTTTCGACAAATACACGGATAGCTTCCTCATCGGCTTTTTGCTTCGACAAGGCGGCAAACTCCGTTTCTATCGATGGTTTCAACAATCGCTTGTATGAATCTGCTATCGTATCGGCCACATAGTTAGCGGCTTCATTATCATTATTCCCTTTTATAAAGCGTTTGTCCAGTATTTCCAATGCGGCGCCTTCGTCAGGCGCTATATTCACACGCAGAAAACCTTCCGCTTCTCCACGGCGTATGGCAAGAATACGGTGCGATGACGCCTTGCCCAGTTTCCCGGAAAAGTCGAAATAATCGCGGTATTTGTCGCCTTCCTCTTCTTTTCCCTTTACCACTTTGGACATAATGACGGCCTCTCTCCCGAAAAGATTGCGGATGGCATTACGGGCATATTCGTCTTCATTTATCCATTCGGCTATAATGTCGCACGCCCCCGCAATGGCTTCTTTTGTGTTTTTTACTTCTCCCTTTACAAACGCTTCGGCTTTTGCCTCCACGTCCATGGGGCGCTGCGCCATGATCAGTCTGGCCAAAGGTTCCAAGCCTTTTTCCCGGGCTGTTTCGGCGCGGGTCCGGCGCTTGGGTTTATATGGAAGGTAAATATCTTCGAGTTCGGAACCGTTCCAGCAGTTTTCGATACGTATTTTCAGTTCGGGCGTTAATTTTTCCTGCTCTTCTATCGATTTAAGGATTGTATCCCTGCGCTTTACCAGTTCGTTCAGTTTGTCGTTTTGCTCCTTGACCGCCGCTATCAACACCTCGTCCAGCCCTCCTGTTACTTCTTTTCGGTAACGGCTGATAAAAGGAATAGTCGCGCCTGAATCCAACAAAGCGATTGTCTTTTCGATTTGTGAAACTTTAATGTTTAACGCCGATGATATCAAGCCTGTTATTGTCATAATACAGTTAAAATTTGGACAAAGGTAACATATCTATTTTACAATAGCTTCCAGCGCCTTCCACAGATTGTCTTGCGGCAGGGGAGCCGTTACTTCGATACGCTCTCCGGACACGGGATGAATAAAGGAAATCCTGCGGGCATGAAGGCTGATTCCCCCATCCGGGTTGGAACGTTCCGCTCCATATTTTAAATCCCCTTTTATCGAACATCCTATTTTTGCCAACTGGCAACGTATCTGATGATGGCGGCCTGTTTCCGGATGTATTTCCAGCAAGTGATACTTATCGGACCGGGCTATGAGTTTATAGTGTAAAACCGCCGGCTTTGAATCCGGTTTTTCCCTGTCGTGAGCATAAGACTTGTTCTGCTTCTCGTTCCTGGTCAGATAATGCCTTAAAGCGCCTTCCTGCCGCTCGGGAATGTTCTTTACTATCGCCCAATATATTTTGTCTATTTCCCTGTTTTTAAACATGCCGTTCAACCGCGCCAAAGATTTGCCTGTTTTGGCAAAAACAACGACGCCGCTTGTGGGACGGTCGAGGCGATGGGTCACTCCACAGAAAACGTTTCCGGGCTTATTGTACTTGTCTTTCAGATATTCCTTTACTGTTTCCGAAAGCGGCTTGTCTTCGGTTTTGTCTCCCTGCACAATCTCCGATACAGCCTTATTGACAATTATCAAGTGATTATCTTCGTAAAGAACAGTCATTCAAGCATAATGATTTATAAGTTATGAATATGAAAAGAAAAACTTTCCCGGTCAAAAATTGAAAAGCTTTCCCGATCATAATTGTTTAATATATGTGTCAAGAAACCGTCTAAATTTTCCACGAATATTTTTTTGCGGGAATAATGCCGGTTTCCGGTTTTTCACTCGTTTTCAGCCTGTTTTTGTCAGGTTTTCCCCTTTGTCCGGAATCTATTTGAATTTTCCGGAAATATGATTTTGAGATATAAAACGGTCTGTTTTAGAGCCAAAGCGCTTCATTGGCTAAAATTTAAACAGTCTTCCGGCTATGATAGCCCGCTATAATCGCTTCACAAAAGAAAAACCGGCCTGAAAATATTTCTAAAAATTTGAACGGGCAAAATTTAGACGGATCCTAAGCCTTCTTTTCTTTACGCCACTTCACATTACGCATATCGCCTGTTTCGAGGAATGCTTCATGGAATGCGAACGCATTGTACATGTCGAAACGGGTCTGTCCCTGTGGAGCATTCTTGATATATTCCTGCAGCATCGGACGATAATCGGGATGCGCGCACTTGTTGATGATCTCCTGAGCGCGTTCTTCCGGACATTTGCCTCGAAGATCTGCCACACCGTATTCCGAAACAATAATTTTCACGGAATGTTCGCTATGGTCTTCGTGCGCAACCAATGGTACGATGGAACTGATCTTGCCGTCTTTTGCCACAGAAGGCGTAACAAATATCGAAACATAGGCGCTACGCGTGAAATCGCCGGAACCGCCTATGCCATTCATCATTTTTGTGCCCATCACATGCGTGGAGTTTATATTTCCATAGATATCGGCCTCAATGGCTGTATTTATGGCTATAACGCCTAAACGGCGGACAACTTCAGGGTTGTTTGAATATTCTGACGGACGCAGGATTATCCTTTCTTTGAAAAAATCCAGGTTCCGGTATATATGCTCGATACAAGGGTTGCTTACAGTCAGGGAACAACCGCTGGCAAATTTCACGCGACCCGATTCCATCAGGCCGATAACGGCATCCTGAATAACCTCGGTATAGACTTCAAAATCAGGGATATCCTTGCTTTCGCCCATCGCGGCCAATACGGCATTCGCTATATTACCGACGCCCGACTGTACAGGCAGGAACGATTCGGGCATCCGCCCTTCAGCCATTTCCCTGATAAAGAAATCCGCCACATTTTTACCAATCCTGGCTGTCACTTCATCAACAGGAGCAAAAGCGTTGCCTTCGTTAGGCTCGTTCGTTTCCACCACAATGATTTTTGCGGGATCTATTTTTATATAATTTTTACCGACTCTGTCGCGTACGGTATACACGGGAATATCGCCACGACGAGGCGGGTCGAAAGGTTCGGGAATATCATGCATGCCGCGCATTGCTTTCGGATTCCATGTATTCAGTTCCACAATGACTTTTTTCGCCAAACGACTCACAGTCGGGGAAATACCGACGCCGCAAGTAGGAACTATTTCACCATCTTCGGTCACATCGCAGGCTTCGACTACAGCAAAGTCAATCTCACCATAAAAACCATAACGTATATCCTGAGCCATCGTGGAAAGGTGCAAATCACAGTACTTGACTTCTCCGCTGTTGATAGCGTCGCGCAAACTTTTGTTTGTCTGGTAAGGCGCCCTGAAGTTGATAGCCTTCGCCCGGGTTAAAACGCCATCCAACTTGTCTCCTGTGGACGCCCCCGTGAACACGTTTATTTTGAAAGGCTTGCCTTTTGCATGTTCTTCTTCGGCGCGTTTTGCAAGCGCTACCGGCACTACTTTAGGACATCCGGCATGCGTAAAGCCGCTAAATCCCACATTGTTATCATTGTTGATAAGCGCGGCTGCCTCTTCAGCAGTCATAAATTTTAAAGCCATTGTTTTTTTTAAAATATATGATTTATACAAGTATTAAATTGATTCTTATGCACCTCGTGCGTTCGCGCTGCAAAAGTATAAAATAATTACCTGATAAACTATTTTAAATCATGAATTTTCCGCAGATCGCTGATCAGCGGTTATGAAAATTCAGCTCTTCAGTCTGTGTACCTGTTCTTTTAACTGATATGTCCGCCAACCTTTTGAGTATGAAAATTTGTTTTATTTCTTTATGCTCAAAAATATCTTTATGTACTGCGGCAAAAAAAAAACGGAACGCATCCCAAACAGTTACGTTCCGTTTTTATTGTCTCGTTTCAAGGCTGTTTGCCGCCAGCTACCGATAATGATCCGACTGAAGTTTTTTCTCATTGCAATTCATTAATTTCCGGCGTCGCCAGTATTCTTTAATCTTTAACACAACGGACGCTGAGACCGTACGTTCGTTCGGCGCGCCCTGCGTTGCCGGTGAGGTCTACGCGATTACCAGGGGTAAAAAACAAATAATACGCGTTTGCGCCCCGCGGCGAGGACGAGCAGTACTGGCCGTCATGAGTAAGGTAGGCTATGCTGCCGGCGCTCGGATCACGCCACCCGGATGGAGGAAAGAAAGGCTGGAACACACTGGTAAAATTTCCGGTTGTCTTGGTATAACCCCCCATACCCGAACTCTGCCACTTACCTGTGGCGTCAGTATTACTGCTTGCCGTATCGAAGGTTCCCGACATTGAATAACTTCCCTGAGAAAACTCATTTTCGATCGGCAAACGCCACCTCGCTGTCGGCGACCCCGGAGCCGCGCCTGTCTCGGTCAAATACCGGCAAATGTCTCCTTTCCTGTTTGCAGGATCATGTCCTGCGTTGGTAAGATAAGCCAGGGCTGGAGCGTCTCCCAGATTAGCGGTTCCACCGGCATACGGAATGAGCGCCCAAGTGGTATAGCCGGCGCTATTGGCAGTCTTGGCCTCCCATGTACTGGCGGTCGGGTTGGCAGAGTTCCAATTGGGTACGTATACCATATTGGAGGCTGGAATCCATGTCGTGCCACTCGGATCTATTCCCACGAGGCCGCCCCACTTAAAGAACACACCCTGATAATGTTTGTGGGCGTCCACCCCCGTGTCGTCGAAGGTCAACTTGTTCCCGTCCCAGTAGACATTACTGCCCGCCCAACCACCGTGAGCCGTTGGCCTGTATTCGGCTGTAGATGCAGTCTGGTTAATTATTCTTTCTACCACCGGCGTAAACTCGTTGGTTGGACTAAAGAAAGTAAAGGTAGCGGAAGGACTGTAATAAAGTGAATTGGCTTTAAGGGAAAAATAAAAAGTCCCGTTGCCCGTTCCGCTTCGGGTAAAGGAGGTAACAATAGCGTTCGGATCGCTTTTGACATTAACGCTCCATGACCAGGAAGAGGTGACCGACAGGGATGCATTGGTTACGCCGGAAGCCGAATACGAACTTGATGGCGTTCCAACTGTGAACCCGTCTGCAGTGTTTTTCTGTGTGATAAATATTTCTTTCGTTAGCCGGCCCGAAGTGATGGTGATGGTACCGGATCGCTGTCCGCCAGTATTGGTATCTACACTGAATGTCAGTGTGGTGGGTGAACCGGGCGCGTTGGCGGTAGTGGTTTCTTTGCCGGCAGTGGCGATTGTCAACCAGCCCTGATCCGATTCGGCCTTGTATCCTTTTTCATAAGTGGTGGATACCAGCAGGGTGGCTGACCGGGATTTGCTATCCAAAGTATAACTGTCCCGACTCACCCCCAGAGCATATTGCCCGTTGTAGACATAAGACGTGAGAGATTCGTCGGTGGCGGACAGATCGTAAGTCAGATTGACAGGTCTTTCTTCCGCGGCAGCAGTAGCGCTTCCATAGCCCGGGCCGTCAACCTTTGTGATATTGAAGCGGTAGCGGTGGTTGCGCAGGACAGGCAGGAAGGTCTGGTTTGGATAGCTGCCGCTGACAAAGTCGAGGCGATAGTAGGTGATGTCCGCCGTAGAACTGCCATACCTGCCCCCGATAACCAGATGAGGATTGGTTGACAGGGCGTCGCGATCTCCTGCCGCATGTTCAGCCATATAGATAGCTCCGGTACACGAACGCTTGTCGGTATCAAACCCGTCAACCGTGCCATTGGATGACAGATAGGAAGGAACCGGCGAATCATTGATGCCCGGGTCAGGAGTAGTCGGGACGGATGGCGCGGTAACCGTTGTTCCCGAATAGCGCCCGCTATATGGAGCTATTGATCCCTTGTCAAGAGAGTTGTACAGATAAACCTCCTCAAGAGTGAAAGTAGAACCCAAACCCGCAGCATCTTCCGTACCGTCAATCAGACTGTCCGGGAATTTGATTCCAACATCTACCCTTGCCACACTGCGTATCAGAGAAATGGACGAAATGGTATTCGTACCGGCCAGAGAGACGGGAGAAGCTGTCATACCCCACATGGGGAAAGGAGTGAAATTACTGCTGCCGGTCGTATTCCACTTGCCCGAAGAAGTAAACGTCATGGACTGCATGACTGTTTCTTTGGTGGTAGTAGAGGGGACAAAGGTAGACACAGCAGTGTTAACCGCATCCCGCGCATTGGCAACGACCATGACATAAGCGCCGGTAATGTTGCCAGCTGCCCGCAAGTCAACATCGAAGGTCTTTTTGTTGCTGTCGTTATTGTCTGTAGCAATGGTCTGTCCCTGTGCGTGGCACAGGTATTCACTGTTTGAATTGAAGACCAGAACGTCAACTGTTGATACATGAGTCTCGTCAACGGAACTCAGGGCGTAGGTAGACACCGGAGTAAGCCCCGGAACAGTGATCTGCATACGAACATAACCCTCAGGTACCGTAGGCAAAACATCGTCAGGCAGGAACTCGTCGTCCGTGTTTCTACACGAACCGAAACTCAGAAACACACCGATTATTAATCCATATAATACTACAAGTTTCATAGATATACAGTTTTTATATATAAAAAAATTAATTTCAAACCGTACCGGTGAAGAGAGTATCGTAAAAGTCCCGCAAAAGTATATATTTTAAATGAAAGAAAAAAATTAAACGTTTTATTTTTCAGTTAATCGTAAATGGTTAGGATTTGTTCACAAACGATACATTAGCGGAAACAAACATATTCCGTCCCCGACGGCCGAAAGCCTTCCACATCCCAGCCCGACATAACATGCCGGGTCAAATGAACATGCCCGATGATTAATTTGAAACGCCGGTTCGGGCGAACACACAGGTTTGCCCCTACGCGCCCCCTGTTCTACCTCTCCTCCGGCGGGATATTCTTCCCGGCGGATTTGTTGAGTTTAAAGTATGAACAGCAATGCCGGACGCATCCGTATTTGAATACCCAGGCATGGCGCATCATTATCTTGCGCCGGAGATCAAACGACTTGTAATGCTTCATGATTCCCAGATACGAGTTGACCGTACAACGCAAGCCCGACGGATTGACGCGCTCCCCTGACTTCAATTCGCCAAGACGCTTCGACATGTTGGCCTTGACCCTGTTCCCGGCATAAATACGGTGCGGCTTGACGTAAGCCCCCGTATATAAAATGCCGTGCTCGTATTTCTGCAAATATATCTTCCGTGGATGAAGCGTAACCGCGAGTTCATTCCACAGGTACGCGGCAATATTGGGAACGGCATTGACAAGAACTTCCCTGTCATTGTGGACAAGATAAAAATCATCGACGTAACGTCCGTAATGTTTGAACTTTAAATCCCTCTTCACATAATTGTCGAACGGAGTAAGGTAGATATTGCTGAACATCTGGCTGGTCAGATTACCGATCGGAAGCCCGCAACCCTCAGCAGAATGAAAAAGACTACGATTGGGCGGAAGACCGTTCCAGTCTGAAAGAGAACCTTTAAATCTGCAATTCTTTACAGGATCGTTGAATATTATAATACGCGCCAGATACAGTACCAGATCGTAGTCCAGCCTGTCGCTCCACTTGATACCGTCGCTATCGCGGCGA
>JAISSD010000195.1 GCA_031273295.1 Prevotella sp. | reverse complement strand
CATTTTCTTGTTTCAAATGCAAGGAAATATGGCAAAAGCACTCAAAAACCTTGCACTTGAAAATTTGATGAATTGATATTTTCGGGAAATAAATCATAAAAATTATATTCTTATACGTTATTAGCTCTCGAAAATATATTAAAATTCGATTTCCATGAAGAATATCTTACAAAATGAATGAGTTTGAGTTTGAGTTTTTCAGCAGACCCTGATTAAAAACTAATCCTTTGATTACATCTTTGCATTATAAAAATCAACCGATTGATTTTAGCAATGCAAAAATAATAAAAAAAGTGAAACATTAGAGTTATCTTTGCAATTCATCAACAACCAAACAGCATAATCATGGAAGTAAAAGGAAGATTCGACCATTTCAACATCAATGTGACCGATCTTGACAAAAGTATCGCTTTTTACAGTAAAGCGCTAGGCTTGAAAGAGACAAGACGAAAGAAAGCCGAAGACGGTTCATTCATCCTGGTTTATCTGGGCGACGGCGTCACTTCATTCTCACTGGAACTGACATGGCTCAAAGACCATCCCCAGCCATACGAACTGGGAGAAAATGAAAGCCACCTGTGTATCCGCGTGGAGGGCGATTACGATCAGGTACGCCGGTTTCATTATGAAATGGGCTGCATCTGCTACGAAAACCACAGTATGGGGTTATATTTCATTAACGACCCCGACAATTACTGGATCGAAATATTACCTGTGACGCCATAACCGCTTACTCCCTCAAGAAAGGATATTAGAGACCCACGCTTTCTCTCAGGAAATCAATCGAATCGAAAATATCTTCTTTGGTTGCCGTGCGGTTGATCTCTATTTTGCCCACATCCGACAAGAAGGTAAAATTCACCGCGCCCGATTCATTCTTCTTGTCATGCTTCATGTATTCATACAGTTGCTCATAATGGCCGCAATCGAAGAAAAAACCCTCGTAATTATCTCTGATGAAATAGACCGTCCTGTATAGCTTTTCCTTGGGGAAGCCGCAATATTTTTGCGACAGGTACAACTCGCAAATGATACCCCATGCTACCGCGTAACCATGCGGCACGGGTTTGCCCGCTTCGTGAGAAAGGCTCTCGAAAGCATGGCCGGCAGTATGCCCCAGATTCAAGGCTTTGCGTATCCCTTTTTCGAAAGGGTCTTTTTCCACGATACGCTCTTTTATTGCGACCGAATCCACGACCAGTTGCTTCAATCCATCATAATCAATCTCCTCCGTGTCGAATGACAAGGTCGCGTTCCATTCCTTGTCGCTGTCGATCAGTCCGTGTTTAATCATTTCGGCATAGCCCGACAGAAAGTTCCGACGGTCGAGGCTGCGAAAAAACACGGAGTCAATTAAAACCGTTTCGGCAGGAGCAAACGCGCCTATCTCATTCTTTAACCCGTTGAAGTTGATACCGGTCTTCCCTCCTACCGCGGCGTCCACAGCGCCAAGCAAAGTAGTCGGAATATTGATGCATTTTATACCGCGTTTAAAAGTCGCCGCCGCGAATCCGCCAATATCGGTAAGCATGCCTCCTCCCAGATTGACAAGCAGGGAGTGGCGTGTGGCGCCGTTTTCAGACAAATATTTCCAGATAGAAGACAATGAGTCGATATTCTTGTTACCGTCGCCTGCCTTTATTATTATTTTGTCTGCTTTACCTGCCTGCTCATTCTCCTTTATCAACGGATAACATAGCCTGTCCGTATTTTCGTCGGTAAGGATAAACAGTTTATCAAAAGCCAGGCGGCCAAGGATATACGCGAGGTCTTTGTTGAGATTGGACGATTTTATTACTTTTTGCATCGGGTTTTATTTTTTATAAAAGATAACAACCAAGGGTCAGCCGAGCCAAATGTAACAGTATCCGGATATTTTTGTTTTGTGAAAATAAAGACGGAACTTCACGACCCTGATCATCAAGCCGCAAAAATAACGAAAAACGGGAAAAAGCAGTCACAAAAACAGAATTATATGTGCAAAAGTTGCTCCCGGCAATTTACCGGCTGTCATGCCCCGAGGTATAAAGGCTACCGTTCCTTTTTGTCTTGATTGCTTTGTATTCATTTATAATTATCTTGTTGTACCACCCTGAAAAATGATTGTACCACCTTTTTGTACCACTCAATTGTCGATACTTTCAACGTTTATGATCCATTCTCCTCTTGTACCACCTTTTCGGAAAATGTAATCTTTTGCTTTCAAGCTAGCCAAATGCTTTTGAACGGCTGATCTATTAATACTCAACTTTTCGGAAAGTTCTCTTACTGTGATAGTTGGATTCATAACAAGCAGCTCTGTGATCTGTTGCCGGTTTGCGTTTTTGATGGTAATCCGATCGCCATTGTACCACCAAACAGAACTAATTGTACCACCTTTTTGAGTTTTGACGGTTTCAATATTATCAGAAAGCGTTTTACTGATTTTTGATTCAATAAAATCGACAAATGGCTCAATCTGTTTTAATTTAGCCAAAGCTCCATCCGAAGGAACGTTTCCCACAGCAACATCGCATTGATGAAGAACTTTTAAATAAGATTCTTTTTCTTTGCTTTGAATTACTATCATCGGATAATTATTTCTCAGCAAAATATAATTGACCAATAATCGAGCAATGCGACCGTTCCCGTCCTCAAACGGGTGAATCCGGATATAGCGATAATGAAACAGGGCGGCTAATTCAACAGGCGACAATACCTTTTTCCTTTCTTCTTCACGATACCATGTCACCAAATCCGTCATGAGTGCAGGCGTTTCTTCGGGAGAGGCATATTCAAACAGTTCTCCTGTTGCCGTTATTACCGAATTAGGACGGGTTTTATATGCGCCAACTTTAATTTCATAACGGGTGGGTCGCCCTGATGCTGTCTCTGAATTTTTCCAAAAATTGCGTACCAGTATAGTGTTATTCAATTC
The DNA here is from genome assembly GCA_031273295.1 of Prevotella sp. GTDB lineage: Bacteria > Bacteroidota > Bacteroidia > Bacteroidales > Dysgonomonadaceae > Dysgonomonas. The sequence continues at coordinate 31,340 of JAISSD010000195.1, read as the reverse complement.
ACGGATAAAAGTTTCCGATAGCGTTCGTTCCTTGTCCAACGCTTCCATTTTTATCATTTCCAAACCTACGTTGTGCGCTTTCATCTCTTCATAGTCTTTTAAACTGGCATTTCCGGTTGTTTCGCCGAATAGAAATAAAAGTTTTGTTTGACCATAAGTCAAGGTATTACCCTCCAAATGATTGGAATTGTAATTAAAATCCAACATGAACTTTTTATCCAGGCGTTGTCGGTCTTCCGGCTTCAAAGGCTGTAACGACTGCCATTCTTTTAGTAATTTGTCTATTGCATCCATATTTTATTCTTCTGTTGTTATCATTATCAAGGAACCGAGTAGCGTATGCACTTGGATAAGACAGAACTCGTCAGCTCCCGTGTGTCGGCGTTTTTTTTCATATACATTGATTACGCCTTATATTTTTAATCATTTCATAAGATATTGGTTTACAGTGTAATTAAATAAAATTTCGACAAAAATAAATATAAAAAACCAAAGCGCGGAGGCATTTTGAAACTTTTTATTGTTAAAATTCCTAGCTATTTCTATGACGTTGATTATCAGCGGTTATTTCATTTTTTTCGACATGACTTTTTTCAATCTGCAACACACATGAACACCTGCTTGTTTATCTTTTCTTTTTGAGTTCCGGATACATCTGCGGCATTGACTATGTATTATCTGCCCCCGAGGCTATTAATACATAGCGCACCGAAAAACCGCAAAATCCCGATTCATAAACTAATACATAAACGGCAAATCAGTATCATACAGTTAGTTCCGGCAAAGCGTTGACCGCTTTTTCTATCAATAAATCGACAGCACGAGTATATTCCGCTATGTATTTCCGTCCGCTATGACTTGGAAGCGCTGCAAGCGTTTTAATATCTGTATGGCGATCGCCTAAAAGATTCACAACAAAACTGTATCAGGCACAATGACAAGCAATTTAAAATCTGCATATTGCGAATTTGCATAGAAAATTTACAGTTAATTTATTATTTAGATATCTTCTGATTCAAAAGTTTATTATACATTTGTAAAAAATTGATCAAATCAAAAAATGATCAAATCACAAATATGGCAAGTTTTGGATATTTTATAAAGAAAGAACGGGAAAAGCAAGGTTGGACTCAAACCGAGTTTGGAGCTAAGATTGGTATTAATTCCAGCGCTATAAGTCGAATAGAAAATGGCGCTAAAAAAATCAGCAAGGACAAGTTATCAGAATTGTCCAATTTGTTTCAGATAGATTTACAGGAAGTAAAAGACCTGTTTTTTGCAGACAAATTCGCAACGGAAGCATACGAAAACAAATGTACAGAAAAGGTGTTTGTTGTGGCAGAAGATACCGTTGAGTATTTGAGAAATAAAAATTCAATACAAGGCGAATTTAAATTCTAATCCATTATGAGCGAAGAATTATTACAAAGAGACTTGATAAATAATCCCGAAAAAATAGGGAAGTGGGATTTCCGAAACATAGGAAACACGACACTCAATGCTCTTAAAAATGCAGGAATAATTCCAAAAAAAGATTATAAAACCTTTGAAAAAAGAAAGCCGGATGGGATTCTAACTTCAAAAAAAGAAGTAATTGCGATTGTAGAATATAAAGACACCTCCAAGTTTAAAACAGCGAAGCAAAAAGATGATGCTTTAAGACAAGGCATAGATGTTGCTCAAGTTCTGCATGCGAAGATTTTAATACTTACAGATAGCATTGATACAATTTGGATTAATGTTCTCAATGGAGAAGAAATTTCAGATGAAAAAGGTCTCTCTTTAAAGGAGAACTTTAATATCAAAAATGCTGATTTACCTAAACTGATAGAACAAATTATTGATAGTATTGACAATACTAACTCTCAAATAAAAGAACCTCGATTAAAAGACCCTACAAAATTGGCAAAAAGTGTTTGGCAGGATTTATGGATGGCGGCAGGCGCAACACCTGAAAACTGTCTGTATACTTTTGTTGAATTATTTATTTTTAAATACCTTAGTGACTTAAATGTTCTTAAATCCCACGTTAATTATGATTTTATCATGACTATGTTTGGAAACGAGAGTGAAGACGAGGTCTTGGAGTACTATGCAAAAACAGTACGTCCACATATAAAAAAACTATTTCCCGCAGGAAAAAAAGATAATACCACTATAATCAACGGAACCATATTTGTCAGTAAAGATGAATCAGCCGTAGCCGGTTACGGGACAGTTTTTCATACTATCTTAAAAAAATTTGGAAACGAGAAAGATGGTGGAGGCGAATTCAAGAACATTGATAAAGATTTCAAGAGCAAACTATTTGAAACATTTCTAAAAGAAAGCATCAGCAAGAAAAATTGGGGACAATATTTTACGCCTCTAAAAGTTGTAAGAGCTATTGTAAGAATGGCTGAATCAGAAATAAAGGATAATATTACAATTTGCGACCCTGCTTGTGGTGTGGGGAAATTTTTGTTAGAACCATTACTAATTAATAATAATATTGAACATTTTTATAAAGTCGATAATGGTAAATTCATTCGGAGAATTAAATTAATTGGCATTGATAAAGGTTTTGACAAAGAGGAACAAAAAACAATTATACTTGCTAAAGCCAATATGTTAATATACATGTCGGATATGATTAGGAAAAATTCTGACTTAACAACTCAATTTGCTGATGTATTTAACGATACGTTTGAGTTAAAAACAAAAAATATACTTGGAACGTTGCGCGATATAGACCATGAGGGAACAATAGATTTGATACTGACAAATCCACCGTATGTAACTACCGGAAGCAGTAATCTAAAAGAAGAAATTGCAAGAAGTGGCATTCAGAGCCATTACAAAGTTAATGCCATGGGTGTTGAGGGTTTGTTTATGGAATGGATCATACGAGCATTGAAGCCGGGTGGAAAAGCATTCGTTGTTGTGCCTGACGGTATTTTCAATCGACAGAATGACAAGAATCTTCGTCAATTTATTTTAGACGAGTGTTTTATTGACGGGATTATCTCGTTGCCATTAAAAACATTTTTCACTACACCGAAAAAGACTTACATTCTTTGTCTTACTAAAAAGATAAATAAATCAGAGAAACAAATAGACCCGGTCTTTACTTATTTGGTCAGTGAAATAGGGGAAAGTCGTGATATATATCGTTTTGATATTGAACAAAATGATTTGACAGAAGCAGTAGATTGGTTTAACCAGTTTAAAAATGCAAAAAAAGCATTCAAATACAATGACAAGCGTTGTAAAATTCAACCTGTATCGAAATTCGACCCGGAAGCGCATTGGAGCATAGAGCGCTGGTGGACCAAGGAAGAACAAATTGATTTAGGAATTATTGAAGAAGATAAAACTATTGACATTGCCGGATTCTGTGAATTAGCAAATGATATTTCAGAAACACTAAAAGAATATTCAGGGTTACTAAAAGAAGTAGCCGAAAAAAAAAAATCAGTAAGTAATTATCAACAAATATTTTTAACAGACAAGAGATATTTTGAACTTTTTATAGGTAAAAGACTGGTAAAAAAAGACCTGATTCTTATTCGAGGAAATATGCCTGTCTACAGTGCAAATGTAAAAGAGCCTATATCATTTCATAATAAAAGTAATATTTCTGATTTTACCAAGAACTTTGTACTTTGGGGTATTGATGGTAATTTTGAATACAACTTTATCCCTAAGTTTACACCATTTGTAACAACAGACCATTGCGGAGCAATTAGAATTTTGAATGAAAATATTTTGCCTGAATATTTAATGATCCAACTCGACAAAGTTAAATTTAAATATGGATTTGATAGAGGTTTGAGAGCGTCTCTAAAGAACATGAAGAATGTTTCTATTGAAATTCCATTCGATGAAAACAATAATATTGATTTGGACAAACAAAAAGAAATAATCGAAAAATACGAATATATTTCAGAATTAATATCCAAAATTCAAGATTATAAAAAAGAGATTGAAGAATTCAATATTGAAATAGTGGCGCATAGCAGTGTTATTTCTGTGAAAGTTAAAGATGTTTTCGATATAGCAAGAGGCAATGGTAAATACATTAAACGGTATATCAATTCTCATCAAGGGGATTATCCTGTTTTTTCAGGTAATACATTTGGCCCTTTTGCATATATTGACACATTTGATTATAATACGCCTTGTCTTAGTTGGGCCATAGATGGACTTGCGGGTTTTATTATGGAACATAATTCCAAATTTTCTGCGACTAATCACAGAGGACTTTTATTTCCTAAAACCACAAAAATTAATTTAGCTTATATAAAGCAAATTCTGGAACCACTATTAAGGGCGAATAAAAAAGGCCGCATTGGAGTTAATGGCGAGAATGAATATACTGCATTACCACCCTTTATGGTTGGAGATATTGAAATAGATATACCTGTCAATGCCAATGGCGATTTTGACATTATTGTCCAAAATGAAATAGCAGAAAAAAATCGAAAAATCAAAGAAATTAAAAAATCTATTAAATCTGAACTTGACAAACTTACACAAATAGATGTCATATATGATTGAGTTTTCACAAATCAATAGTATCTACACATCTTTTTTCACGATTTCAGGGGGTGTTTGCTGGCAATATCTTCCATTTGTTGATTTTTGTCAGGCCACATTCCCGTTGCGTTGCAAATGACAAACAGTTGTCACGCCCGTTGATACCGCCGGCCAACCGCACAATCCAAACCTGTCTGCCCCCGTCCACATCTTTTCCGGCAGGGAGGGAAAAAAGGCCGGAGGTCTTTAATGCGAGTAACCCCCAATGAAGCGAAGCGATTGGGGATATTCCAAAATTTTTAACGCAAAGGATACAAAGAATCCGCAAAGAACGCAAAGGAAATGCTTTGCGCCCTTTCCGATTCTTCCGTTTTAATTCCTCATTCTTCATTCTTCATTCCTCATTCTTCATTCTTCATTCCTCATTCCTCATTCCTCATTCTTCATTCCTCATTCCTCATTCCTCATTCCTCATTCCTCATTCTTCATTCCTCATTCTTCATTCTTCATTCTTCATTCCTCATTCTTCATTCCTCATTCTTCATTCTTCATTCTTCATTCTTCATTCTTCATTCTTCATTCTTCATTCCTCATTCTTCATTCTTCATTTTCAATTACCTTCTCTAACAGCAGGGTTGCATCTCTACGGGATGCAGGTAGCAAGGAGAGCGATTCCTGTATCCCGGTTACCTGTTAACGTTTACTGCTAACTGTAAAAATTGCCGCTTGTGCATAGCGTAGACGGCGGTTACTCTTTTTTACCGCTTTTTAATATAAAGAAATGCAACAAAAAACTGTTTGATTGCATCTTTCATGTATAAACTAATTGAATAAAAAAATAAATATCGTATATTTGTTTATTCTCTATTCATACCCTTTTTATTGATGCGGTATTAAACCTTTTTCAGGTTGGAGAGTCTAAAAATTAAACAGACGGGGAAAAGTAATCCGTAAACACAGAAATAATAGAGGTTATAAACAAATAAAATATAGGAGAGCAAATTTATGAAAGCAAAAAAACTAGTACTGATGTTTCTGACGTCCGTATTGCCATTTATCGCTTTTGCACAGGATGACTGGGATGATATTTATGCTACTTCCAAATCAAAAGACAATAACAAGAAAAAAGAAGTACAGGCCAAAAATACAGTCCCTCAAAAACAGCAACAAAAACCTGCACAGGTATTGGTTGTCCGCAACAATGGAGAGGTTACTCTGGAAACGGAAGGTAATGTAAACGTAGACGTGGACGCCTATAACCGCAGAGGAGGGTCTGCGACTGTATATGAAAATGAACGGTATCCGGAAGATTCGACAGCTTATACGGATGAATATCGGGATTATCAATATACAGACCGTATCGTGAAATTCCATGAGCCGTCCAATAGCGTTAAGATATCCAGCGACAACGAGATAAACGTATATGTCACAAATGACCTGTACAGCAACTATTATCGTAACCGGGGATGGAATTTCAACGTGGATTTTGGTTGGGGCGGATATTATAACAGTTACTATCCATGGTACGACCCGTGGTATTACAGCGGTTACTGGGGAGGATATTACGATCCATGGTATTATGGCAGCGGCTGGGGCTGGGGTTGGAGCAGGCCCTGGTATTATAACAGTTGGGGCTGGGGAGGCTGGTATGCCGGAAGCTGGTACGGAGGCTACCACCATCACCATTATCACGGATATTCCGGTTCAAATTACAACTATTCAGGGCGTCCTCGCACGACATATACTTCCGGACGCAGTTCATACGGTTCTTCCGGACGAGGTTCAAGCGTCGGCAGTTCGCGTCCGAGCTACGGTGGAGGCCGAGGTTCGTCAACAAGCAATGCAAGCGCAAGACCATCTACCCGTCCGGGTTATGGAACATCCTCAGGTAGAGGTTCATCTTCAGGCAGCGTAAACGCAAGGCCATCAACACGTCCGGGTTATGGAACTTCATCCGGCGAAACAAAAACAAGGCCGACCACGCGTCCAAGTTATAATAGCGGTAGCACATCCACAAGCCGCAGTTCTTCGAGTGGCGTTACAACAAGACCAACCACGCGTCCAAGCTATAACAGCGAAGCCTCAAGCGGCAGTTCAAGCTCCCGCCCAAGTTACAATAGCGGGTCGTCAAGCAATTCAAGTTCCCGGCCAAGCTACAATAGCGGGTCGTCAAGCAGCTCAAGCTCCCGGCCAAGCTACAATAGCGGATCATCAAGCAGCAGCTCAAGTTCCCGCCCAAGCTACAACAGCGGGTCGTCAAGCAGCTCAAGTTCCCGCCCAAGTTATAACAGTAGCTCTTCTTCCAGAAGTTCCGGTAATTCCTCTTCCGCCAGCCGCTCATCCGGCAGTGGTAGCGGAAGGAGCGGCGGTGGACGCAGATAAATAAAATACAGAGAATAAAGACAACGGAAAGCTGTTTCAATATTTACTTTTGAGACAGCTTTTTTGAAAAAAACATAGAAATTTTAATAATGTATTATGAAACATGTATCATTACTACTGTTAACGACTGGACTTGCATTCGGTACCATTCAGGCTCAGAATGAAATGGATGTATACAGATATTCCAAAAACGACCTGACCGGTACAGCCCGTTCCGTCTCTATGGGCGGGGCTTTCGGGGCTTTAGGCGGAGACATATCCGGCGTAGCCATCAATCCCGCGGGTATAGGCGTTTATCAAAAGTCCGAAATTGTCACTACGCTTGATTTTCAGAATTCCAATGTTCAAACAGAGTTGAATACCGGAAAAATAGATGAAAGCAAGTTTAAAATAAATTTTGATAATCTGGCATTTGTAAGTGTGTTTCCCATATTCGATAACGATGTGGTTCGCAGTATCAATCTTGGATTTTCATACAACAGATTGAAAAATTTTGACAGGAAATACAGGATGGCCGGTAATAATCTGTCTTATGCCATGGCAGATTATATGGCTGATAGAGCAACTCGGAACGGACGTCCGGCCTCTGCGATTGCATTGGATGATGAAGGCAATGACTGGAGGGATATCTGGCGTAATCAGGATTGGTTAAGCGTATTGGGATATAATTCGGGTATGATAAAAGAAAAAAAAGACGCCAAAGAGTATTATCCGGCTTCAGAGAAACTTGTAGCAAACAATGATCTTTTTGTGAAAGAAAAAGGTTCCATAAGTACCTATGATTTTAATATGGGAACGACATTCTCGGATATTATTAGCGCTGGCGTAACTTTATCTTTGACAGATATAAATTATCATTTATACTCAAGCTATATTGAAAATTATCAGGATAATGGCGCTTTTTGGGGTGAGCAGGAACTACAAAACTGGATGAGAACAGACGGAGCGGGCTGGCAGGTTACTGCCGGTGTGATTGTAAAACCGGTTCAGGAATTGCGTATCGGCGTTTCATATCATTCGCCTACATGGTACAATATGACCGATCGATTTAGAGCAGACCTGAACTCCAAATTAAGTGACGGTACAGAAAAAAATGTGAGTAGCTTTGTTGATCCAAACTATCCTGACCGTGGAGGAGAAGACGCCATATTCGATTACAAGATGCGTACTCCCGACAAATGGACATTCAGCCTTGCAAGCGTTATTGGCGGCAAGGCAATTATCAGCGTCGATTATGAACTGACTAATTATGCCAACAATATGAAACTGTTCAATGATCGCGGTTATGCCCTTGAGAATGGTACGGGCGATCCTAATTCTTATATAAAGAATGATTTCAGAAATGCATCTACCCTTCGTATCGGGGCTGAATATCGCATCACAGACCAATTTTCGGCACGTGCAGGTTATTCATGGATGCAAAGTCCATTCAAAAATGAACTAAAGAATAACCCTGGAAATGAAGTTGTGACAGATAGCCGCGCTGTTACACAGTATGTATTGGACGGTTCTACGAACTATTTTACATACGGCATGGGATACAGATTTTCACGCAACTTCTACACCGATGTGGCGTTTGTGATAAATTCCCGGAAAGATGATCTGTATGCATTTACGGGAACAGGCAAGGCTACTTTCAAGACAAACAATTACCAGGGTCTGCTGACATTGGGCTACAGATTCTGACAGCGCCAAAACAGCGCTTTTCTTTTGGGAAGGCGCTGTTTTGGTTATGCCCGGCGTCTGTAATTTCAGAACTCCTGACTTGGCACAGAATAAACTGTCGCATTTTTACAGCGCTTGAATATTCAATATATTTATACAAAGCATATTGCGATATTAAACCTGTCAAAATCACGACAATACCAGTTCGGGGTATTGTTTTTATAAATCATTCATTAAAAGCAATTAAAACTTTACCGCGTCAGGAGTTCTGAATTTTTTATAAACTTTCCAGCATTCTTTTCCTGACTTTGACACTTAGGTGTCCAAGAGGTTTTGAGCTATTGAGAATTGCATAAATGATGTAAAAAATAATTTCAATTTCAAATATTGAATTCTCGCAGGCAGGCTTAATATGATTTTGGGTGTCGCATGTCAAAGTTGGGGGCTACAGATTCTGACAGAGAATCAAAACGGCTAAAACAGCGCTTTTCAAAAGAGAAGCGCTGTTTCAGGTCAGGAGTTTAGTTATGCCCGGCGTCTGTAATTTTTATAAACTTTCCAGCATTCTTTTTATAACGGTCTGCGCGGATATTTCACGATTTGCGGCTTCAGGGATAACAATCGATTGAGGGCTTTCTATCACATCGTCGCTAACAATCATATTACGGCGTACTGGCAGGCAGTGCATAAAGCAGGCATTGTTGGTCAGAGCCATTTTCCGGGTTGTCACTGTCCACGACATGTCTTTGCTCAAGATCTTCCCATAATTGGAGCCGGCATAGGCGGCCCAGTTTTTGGCATATACAAAATCCGCCCCTTCAAGCGCTTTATCCTGATTGTACTCGACCTTTGCGCCACGTACAAATTTAGAGTCCAGCTCATAGCCTTCGGGATGTGTGATGACAAAGTCCACATCCGCTTCGTTCATAAAGTCGGCAAACGAGTTAGGCACAGCCTGAGGCAGGGCTTTGGGGTGAGGAGCCCATGTAAGAACGACTTTTGGCCGGGCCGTTTTTTTGTACTCTTCTATTGTAATGAGGTCGGCGAAAGCCTGTAAAGGATGTCCTGTAGCGGCTTCCATGCTGAATACGGGTCTTCCCGAATATTTAATGAACCGGTTCAATATCTTTTCCTGATAGTCGTCTTCCTTGTTTTCGAAGCGGGCGAAAGCGCGGACCCCGATAATATCGCAATAATTACCCATCACAGGTATGGCCTCGAGTATGTGTTCAGGTTTGTCGCCATCCATTACAACTCCCCGCTCCGTTTCCAGTTTCCATGCTCCCTGATTGATATCCAGCGCCATTGTATTCATACCCAGATTCATCCCGGCTTTTTGCGTACTCAGGCGCGTGCGAAGACTGGAATTGAAAAATACCATCAGCAGTGTTTTGTTTTCGCCAAGGCGTTTATATCCGAAGCGGTTCTTTTTTACTTCAAGGGCTTCTTTGACCGCGACATTCAAGTCGCCGAGATCTTTGACATTCGTGTATGTTCTCATTACAAAAGTATTTTAATGCGTTTGTTCATCAAGACTATGAAGATAGATAATAATACGGAAACAATCGCAACAAACGGCAACTTGCAAATATTATTTGTTTCCGACAGCGGAATTATCCAGGTTACGACCAGGATATGCACATAATAGATCCCGGCGGATATTTTGCCGATGTGATCTTTACCGGTGGCATATCCAGGATGCTTAAGTATGCGGATGAATAACACAGGGCAAAAAATGTACAGCGACAGAAATAAATTGTGCCGGATATCTGTTTTATAACCCCAATATGATTCTAACAATAACGTTATCAGGCTTATCAATAGAATGATGTACGTATATGAACTTTTAACGGCTTCCATTAAATTCTTTTTCCGGATATAATAGCCTGACGCAATAAACGGAAAGCCAAAGAAGACGCCATTGCAGAACAACCGGTATGGCGATCCGGCACTTTCCATGATATATCCGGTTATAAAAAGAATAATGGCAAGAGCCAGTATCAAGGTATCATTCTTCATAAACTTTTTTATCCCGGCCAGCATCAGTATACCCGATATTAGCGCGGGTAAAAACCACAAATGGTAATATCCCATGATGGCAAATGTGACCAGCGAACGGTACCCGACGGTATTGTAATAAGTTGGCAAGTAGATGAGCGACCAGATGGCATATACAATGAGAATATGCAGTAAATACTTCTTTAGCGCTTGACTGTCATCCGATTTCGAATGAATAAAATACCCGCTGACAATAAAGAAACAAGGCACGGCAATACGGGCGATTCCGTTCGAAACAAGCCAGCCGCTAAATTCTCCGGACCCGAACAAGGGCTGCATATGTATGGTTACCACTAATATGCCGAGGAATATTTTAAAATAATCGAGCCTTGTGTCGCGTTCCATTATTCTTCCGGAAAGTTCTTTTTTTCTGTTTTTCGATTATAAACTTTCTTGCTTTTGTGAACCGAGGTGAGAGATCTCCATCCGGCCTGGCGGGATATTTCATTCTCTCTGTCGGCTTTTTTCACAGCTTTTATATAATCTTCGACTGTTATTTTTCTTCCTGTTTTTTTCCTTTTTTTTCTCATTTTCTTGTCTGTCCGTCGCCTTCTATTATCCATTTGTATGTGCATAACTCTTCCAGAGCCATTGGTCCCCGAGCATGCATTTTTTGCGTACTGATACCTATTTCCGCGCCAAGCCCGAACTGCGCCCCATCGGTGAAAGCTGTCGAGGCATTAGCATAAATACAGGCCGCATCAACCATCTTTTCAAAGAGGCCGATAACTTTGCGGTCTTCGCTTACGATGGCTTCACTGTGTTTCGAACCGTAAGCGGATATATGCCGGATGGCTTCGTCAATACCTGAAACAGTCCTTATAGCCATTTTATAATCAAGGAATTCCGTCCCGAAACTTTTTTCGTCCGCTTTTTTCAGCAAGTCGCAAGGGTAGTATTGATACAGCGCCTCACAGGCTTGCTTGTCGGCATATATTACAACATCTTTTTTTTCAAGGTCTTCGCAAAGATAATGTAAATCACCGAGACGTTCCTTGTCTATTATCAGGCAGTCCAGCGAATTGCATACGCTTACCTTGCGCGTTTTGGCATTGGTAATGATGGCCTTTCCTTTTTTCAGATCCCCCTCTTTGTGAAAATAGGCGTGGCATACCCCGGCGCCCGTTTCCAAGACCGGTATACGGGAGTTTTCGCGCACATAATCAATTAGCTCGCGACCTCCACGAGGAATAACAAGATCTACATAGTCACGGGCTTTGAGTAATTCTTCGGTTGCGCCACGGTCATTGGACAACAGTGTACATACATTCGGATTTATCCCGTTATTGTCCAGTACGTTGCGTATGATATCCATAATGGCTTCGTTCGAAAAACGCGCATCCGAACCGCCTTTCAGTATACAGGCGTTACCGGATTTAAAACAAAGGGAGAATACATCGAAACTCACATTCGGGCGGGCTTCGTATATAATACCGATGACGCCGAACGGCACGGTTATTTTGGAAAGGTTCAACCCGTTAGGCAATGTCTTTTGCATCAATGTTTTTCCCACGGGAGAAGGCAGGCAGGCTACATTGCGGATATCCCTCGCAATGTCCGTTATCCGTTGTTCGTTCAGCAACAAACGGTCATATTTGGGGTTGCCTGCATCCATCCTTTGCAAGTCTTTCCGGTTTTCGGCAAGGATGTAATACATTTTCGATTCGGTTTCTTTGGCAATAGCGTCCAGTACCGCATCTATTTCTTTTTCTTCCAGCAGGCTCAGGTTTTTACCGGCCTCTTTCGCCAGCCGGAACGCGTTCCGGTAATAGTCGTCCATTTTTATTTTTCAATATATAAATAGTCGTAATGCACAATTGCTTTCCTGTTGCTTTTCCCTATTATTTCTTTGGCTTCGTCGCTACTATAAGCCGTGCGGCCTATGCCGACCTGCTTGCCCGAATCGCCGATAATACGCACAATATCGTCCGCTTCAAAATTACCGGTAATTCCTGTTACGCCGACCGGTAGCAAGCTCACCGCTTTGTCTCCAAGCAGGGCTTCCGTCGCCGGTTTATTGATATGTATTTCTCCTTTGGCAAACCCTTCAGAGTGCGCTATCCATTTTTTTACGCTTGTAGCTCCTTTGGCAGACGGTTTGAAACGTGTGGATACAACGTCCTTGCCCTTTATCAGATCTACCAGTATATTCTCCCGGCGACCGTTGGCAATGATGACTTCCATGCCTTCTTCCGCCGCTTTGCGGGCTACATTATATTTCGTAACCATTCCGCCCCGTCCTGTCGCTGATTTGGACGATTGTACGCAATTTTCAATATCATCTTTCCCGGCGTCTATTTCCCTGAATACATATGCCTCCGGATTATCCGGATTGTCGCTGTAAATGCCATCGATATTGCTGAGAATGACCAGCCTTTTCGCTCCCATCATTGCGGCTACCAGTCCCGACAGTTCGTCATTGTCCGTAAACATCAGTTCGTCTACCGAAATGGCGTCGTTTTCGTTTACAACAGGTATGACTTTGTTGTCGAGCATCACCGACATGCAATTTCTCTGATTGAGGTAATGACGGCGTGTGGCAAAGTCTTCTTTGGTAACCAGTATCTGCCCGCATATAATATTATGCTGGCGAAACAGGTCGGAATAACGGTTGATGAGCTTTACCTGACCAATGGAAGAATAGAGTTGCCGCGCCGAAACGGTATCCAGTTTCGCTTTTACCTTAATCTCCGGCTTTCCGGACGACACAGCGCCGGACGACACAAGTATAACTTCGACATTGTTTTTATGCAATTCTGCTATCTGGTCTACCAGAGCCGACATACGGGTAACATCCAGCATTCCGTCCTTGCGTCCGAGTATCTGGCTACCTATTTTTACAACTATGCGTTCCTTCATCAAAATATACCTGAAACAGTAAAGTTATAATTTTATTTCAAAGTAAAATGTCGGTTAACAGAGAAAACGAGTGGAAAAGCGAATTATCCGGATAGAATAATGTATCATTGTGTAATGACCTTCCCTATATCAACCCTTCCGGCAAAACCAGATACAATATTTTTTTCCCGGCGTCAATTTTTTCTATAAAATCTTCTGTGGCCGGGATTATAAGTTCGTTATCGCCGTCTTTCACCAGAAAGAGCGTGTTTATGGTTTTGTCGTCTATGCCTTCTATTATCCCCAACTCACCGGCGGTCTTATCCACAACGGAAAAGCCGGTAAAGAAATTCCACGAGTATTTAATCTCCCCGCCGCTTTCTTCTTCATAATATTTACGGGGAAAATAGACGTCAAGGCCTGACATTCGTCTTGCTTTTTCTTCGCTGTCTATATCTTCGAATTTTACGAGGGCGGTTTCTTTACCTTTAAACCGGTATTCTTCCATAAAAAAAGGTACGAATATGCCTTCTATACGGCAAACAAGGTAAGGACAACCCACACGGTCGAACACATCGTTTTCGAAAAAAAAATTTATCTCCCCCTTTATCCCGTGAGGCTTAAGAAACTTCCCTATTTTGAAGACCTCGTTTTCTTTTATCATACAATTCTATAATAATATTTCTTCTCTCCCGTGATCTTCCGTGTATGGAAAGGAAAGCAGTGCTTCCTACCGGTCTTGCACCCGACAGGATATCATCTTTTTACGATTGTAACCTTCTAAAATTGAGCATTTGACAATACTTCTCATCATAAACGATACTTTTTTGTAAAAATATAAAAAATTCGATTATAACCGAAAAATTAATTTGAAAATTTCGATCACAATAGAGAAAATGGCGTTGCACCGGGTCTCCTGTTCCTGCACCATTAAAACCGACTTTACGAATACCGTATTTAGTACTGTGGTCAACACCTTCTTGTTTTTCCTTCTTATAAAACCATTTTTTCTTTAAGAGCCAATTGATTGAGTCAATGCGGTTTTCAAGTGGATGAAATTCATATACTAACCTTGATGCTGATTCATTAGGATTCCAAAATTCTATTTCATCTTTTGAGTTGATAATGAAGTTTACAAAGCCCACTCCAGAACCAAAGCTAATATCCCAATTTGATATGAGTTGTACCAGTATAGTATCTTTAACTCCGCTTCCGACAGAGCTCCAACCCCAATCATTGGTATGATATGCATTGTTTTCTTGTTTTGCCCCTTACGTGGATTTGGCGGTTCACCAAAACCTGTACCTTTTTTAGACTGCCCGTATTTGTGGAACCTTGGGACTTGTCTCAAAATAATGTTTTGTAATTGGTTATTAATAATTTAATACTATTGTTTGATATGGTTATTTATTGATAAGACCTTACTTCTTTTTTTGTTGCTGGCTTTTCTTCCCGCCACTGTTATTGCTGTTTCTTTGTCCAAGGTCTTTCATTTCGGGAAGTTTCATATTCGAGTTTCGTTTATCTATTTTATGATTGGATAGATCACAGAGATCGATAAATATTTTTTGGTCGTCCACATCCTTGTTCCACTGTATGTATGATTTTTTCATGTGGGTGGCTATAAGCAGGATGAATTGCTCTTTTTCTTTCGGGTCTTTCAATTCGGTTGCCAGTCTCACCATTTTTTCCAGGGTTTTCCCATAGTGGCGGTACTCCATGTCGGGACGGCTGTATTCGATTTTTCCGGGTTTGGAATGAAGATCCTCTTTTCTTATAATTTCGTAGGGGTAGTCGATATCCAGTTTGAAATCCGACATAATAGCCAGATGGTCCCACAAAATGTGTTTGAAATCGTTCACATCCCGCAGATGGGGAAACATATTTCCCATTATATTTATTATTGTGTTTGCGCAACGCTTGCGTTCATTACGGTCAGGTATGGCCAGGCAATGATCTACCATATTCTGGATGTTTCTTCCATACTCGGGAAGAGCCAGTTTTTTCAGTTGAGTATTATATTCCATTTTCAGTTTCGGATTATGATTCTTTAATTTGACAGTTCGCTGAAATTTGTTTGTAAACCTTGTAAGTAAAAGTATTTAATGCCGTGTTTTAAACTTGCAACCATCAATGACGCCATACCTGGACGGGACAATAAACAGGCCTTCGGCCCTGTTTTTTTATTTCGGATTGCGATTTCAGCCCTAACGGAACTGCAAAGATAATATTTTTAGTTGAACTCGTCGACACTGTCCTGAAAAATATTGAACAAGATTGTATTTTCAAGCGGCTTGCACCTCTTGATTTGGCAGTTATGTAAAAGGCAAGAGGTATCCGTTCAATAACGGTACCTTCCCTTTTTCCCCTGTTTTGATCTATTTTAATTCCGGGCTATTCCGCTTTCTCCAACCGGAGCAGACAATGTGTTTTTATACAATTCCGGATCGCTCAGTACTTCCACAGCCCTGGCAAGCTCCTTGTCATTTTTCAATGTGTAGATATATTCGCCTTTCCGGTAATGATAACGCCTGATGATTTCGGTGTTTATCTGACGTACAATATCGTCCCTGAATGTTTCCAAATCACGGTCGAGGTCGGGTACAAGCTTTGCTTCCAGTGCTTTGAATTCCGCTTCCGCATATTTCATATAGCCTTCAAACTCCATTACTTCCTTGAGTGAAGTCATCGTTTTCTCGCTCATGCGGTCGTATTGGAAATCTTTTGACTTGACAAATGATTTGAAACTTTCATAATCTTCGTCCGAAATGCAGAACGTTTCGGGGGGAGCGATTGATTTATGTTTTGTAACCCAGTCTGTAACCCAGTCGAAAACGATATACTGATTAGCCAGATAGTATGTCATGGTTGGCGATTTTTCTTCTTCGAATGTGATATCCGGAAAAACGCCGCCGCCGTCTCTTACCGTACGTCCGATCCCGGTTTTAAATACTGTTGTCAGGCTGTCAGGTATACGTCCCACACTGCCGTCGGGGTTACGATGGGTGTAGTCGATGGCTTGTATACATCTGCCGCTCGGTATGTAATATTTGGAAGTGGTGACCTTTACGCCTCCTCCGTATGGAATTTCACGGGTAGATTGCACCAGTCCCTTCCCGTAAGTACGTTCCCCTATCAGTACCGCTCTATCCATGTCTTGTAGCGAACCGGCTACAATTTCGGCGGCCGAAGCCGAACCTCTGTCTATCAACACGACAATCGGTATTTCCGTGTCAATCGGTTCAAGCGTGGTGCGGTATGTCCTGTCCAGTTGTTTCAGCTTTCCTTTGGTCGACAACACTACCTTTCCTTTTGGAACAAAGAGGTTCACTACCTGTATGGCTTCTTCGAGTATGCCGCCTTCATTTTGGCGAAGGTCTAATACCAGGGATGTTGCGCCTTGCTTTTTCAGGTCCAGGAACGCCTTTTTCACATCCATCGCGCTTTTGTCGGTAAAGGCGGAACTGAAATTGATGTATCCGGTAGCAGGGCTTATCAAGCCGTAATAGGGTATCGGGTCGATTATGATCTTCTCGCGCACTACCGTTACCGTAATGTTTTTTTTCACGCCCGGACGTTCTATTTTTATTTGTATCGATGTTCCCGGTTGTCCTTTCAGGCAAGAACTTACAAAGTTACTCAATGTGCGGCCAAAAGCTTCCCCTTCAACCTCGTCGCAGCCGGTCATGTCTTTTCCGTCTATTTCGAGGATATAGTCGCCGGCTTTCAAGCCCGCCTTGTCGGCAGGTTTCCCTTCAAACGGTTCCGTTATGGCTATTTTCCCGTCTTTGAAGGCAATACCCGAACCTATACCGGCATATTCGCCTGTAATCTGGGTACTGAACTCCTTCATGTCGTCCTTGTTGAAATAAGTGGTGTAAGGGTCGAGGGTATTGAGCATATTGTCAATTCCGGTACGGACAGTCTTGTTCATATCTATCGAGTCTACGTAGAACATATCGACCTCCCGTATAACCGAATTAAATACCTCGATATTCTTGTTTATATCGAAATAACGTTGCTGTCGATTTTTATCAGAAGCATTTTGCGCCTGAATAAAAGAAGTTCCTGTTAAAACCAAGACTGTTAAAAGTGCAATAAATCTATTTTTCATTAATCCCGGGTATCTGAAAACATCATCTTAAAAAAACAACGCAAAGGAATACTTTTTTTTATAAATAGCGAAATTTGACAGGGTTATAATAGGACTTCTTTTTAACAAAAAAACATAAAAGGATAATTTGAAGAAAAGTTTCAGGCTTTTTATTGTCCCGGACATCCATATCTATAGAAAAAAAGATACGACACATCGCCATTCCCCGTAGGGGATCCACTAACAAATCAGGTGAAACCTCTACGAGGTTTAAATTTGTGAAAGACATATTTTTTTCTACACAGATGGATGCCCTAACGGGCAAAGACATCCGACGCAAGCCGTTTTAACGCAAAGGGCGCAAAGTATCCGCAAAGTCCTGCGGGGACTTTGTTATCCCTGACTAAAAAATAAAACGATAAATTTTTTCTTTTTATTTTTATTATATACATTTGCAGAACTTTTACGATACTCCTCCCACTTTTTACGGTTTTGAAATTAATTATTTTATAAAAATTTATATATCAAAGATGAAAAAAGTAATTCTATTCGGTTTAAGTCTACCGATACTGCTATCGGTAGCTATGTTTACAAGTTGTGAAAAAAATGACCAAAGTGAAGATTCTACGATTACAGTACAGGATAATGGTTCACTGTCCCAAAATGTCTTTGCCGACGAAACGCAAGGTAAAAGCGGAGTAACCTTTACCACAACAGGGGCATGGATGTCGAGCATTTCGGAAACGTCCGCAAAGAAAGCTTCTGCTCCTGCCTGGATTTCCATTGACCCTGATCATGGCGACAAGGCCGGAAATTATACGATTTCCATCTCCTTGGAGCCGAACTATACGGGTACAGAACGCACGGCAATCATTCGCATCGTTTGCGGAGATAACGAAATCACGGTTAGCATTACGCAAAAAAGTGTGAAAGAAGACGGGAAAACTCCTGTGCCGTCGGTGAACGAACTTGGTGAACTTTACGAGTCATACGGTGAACTTTGGGAAGCATGGCTACAAATTGATAACGGATATTCTACTTACACATCAAGATTGTCGCTTACCCATGCGAGTCCATTCCTATATGAGTTTTGGGTAAAATCATATGAATGTATCTCTCATAGTAACCTTTTGATTGAACAGTTGGAAAACAGCAATATACCTGAATCCGACAAGGCAAGTTACAGAGGCAAGGCGTTTGCATTCAGGGCAACAGCTTATTTTTACCTGAAAACGCTTTTTGGTGGAGTACCACTGGTTTCAAGTACTGAAACACTTTTTAATCCGATACCACGCAGTACGGTACAAGAAACTCTCGACTTTGTCTATGACGACATTGACCGGGCCAATGAGCTTTCGGCACAATCTTTCACGGCTATTTTCGGATTGGCAAGGGAAGTTATTTATATGCAGGAGAATGACGGCGTCGATCGTGCAATAGACGCATTAAGAAGAAAAATAGATAATGGCGATTCTGCATTCAGGGATATAAACGGGGACGGATTCATCAACAGTGCAGATGAAAATACGGAAGCTGTCCTCATTCACTTGTTGTTGGCGGAAGCCTGTTTGAAAACGGGGAATACGACAGAAGCCGCACAATATGTAAACAGGATAAATATGGCTTACGGCCAAGCGCCTGCTCTGCCATCTTCTGCTTCTGCTAATGATATTCAGACCGTGATTCGTCAAAAATATTCGGCGTTAACCAATGCAGGCATGAAATACTTGAATGCTGTCCGATGGGGAGATACAGCAAGCTGGGGATATCGTGAACTTCTGCCAATCCCGTTGCAGGCAATGCAGGAGAATCCGAACTTAACGCAAAATTCCGGATGGTAACTCCCTTATAAAAATCAATATGCTTGCAGAACAAAAGACAAAGATATATTCTTGGGGCTTTGGCTGTGATCACATCCATCTATAGCTGTCTGTTGATAACGTTGTCCGTAGCGCTTAAATGCACTACGGAAGCGTTTTTCTTTTTATCTTGTATTATCTATAAAGTATACTGAACGCGGTTGATATATGAGAAATATTTTGAACCTTTCCCTATGAATTTTTTCAAAGAGCGCAATAACGATTCATTGTTTCGCCTAATGATCACGATTTTCCCCTGCGAGTTTGACTCATCCGAACATTCAGGTAATGAGTCCCCTATCATTTTCATGCAGCACGCAGCATGCATAATAGTAACACGGGGAGTGCGGTATTTCAACTGAGCGGTTTGAGGGGAATGTTACATAAGAGGTTGGGGGACTATATGATATTCTATTGCTCTACCGAGGTTGTTTTGTTTATTGGAATCAGGTAAAAATGAGGTTTTTTACCATATACCATCCATGCACAAAACCATGCCATGTACGGTGTAATTCTTCATTCTTAATTCTCCATTCTTAATTCCCAATTCTCAATTCTCAATTCTCAATTTTTTTCTCCATTCTTCATTCCTAATTCTTAATTCCTCATTCTTAATTCTTCATTCCTAATTCTTAATTCTCCATTCTTAATTCCCAATTCTCCATTCTTAATTCTCCATTCTTCATTCCTAATTCTTCATTCTTCATTCTTAATTCTTCATTCTTAATTCTTCATTCTTAATTTTCATATCTTTGTACTTGTATTCAAGCATCTATGGTAACAAAAGACAACATAACAAAGAAATACAAGAACTATCTGTTGCTGGAGAAGTCTCTTTCACTCAATTCGATAGAAGCATACCTGACCGACCTGGACAAACTTTCCGGCTTTCTGGAAGATGAAGGATTGAAGGCCGAAAACGTGAAACCGGATGATCTACAGCAATTCATAGCCCGGCTTTACGATTTGGGGATCAATGCGCGGTCGGTAGCCCGCATTATATCGGGAATCAAGTCTTTTTACAACTTTCTCGTCCTTGACGGATATATGCAAACAAATCCTGCCGAACTTCTGGAAACGCCAAAAACCGGATTAAAGTTACCCGCAGTCCTTTCCCTCGTCGAAATAGAAATGCTAATGTCCGTGATCGACCTCTCTACAAAAGAAGGACAACGTAACAGGGCTATCCTTGAAGTACTTTACAGCTGCGGTTTGCGCATTTCGGAACTTACCGGATTGAAGTTTTCGGATCTGTTTTTAAACGAAGGTTTTATAAAAGTCGAAGGAAAAGGCGGCAAACAACGCCTTGTACCCGTTTCGCATGCCGCTATAAACGAAATAGAGAAATACCTGTATTACCGTAAAGAGATGAATGTAAAGAAAGGTTCTGAAGACATACTGTTTCCAAGCAACAGGGGCTCCGCAATTTCCCGCATCACGATCTTCCATTTTATAAAGCAGTATGCCAAACTGGCCGGAATAAAAAAAACGATAAGCCCTCATACTTTCCGCCATTCATTTGCTACTCACCTGCTTGAAGGCGGAGCCAATATCAGAGCCATACAACTGATGCTGGGGCATGAAAAGATCACGACAACCGAACTGTATACCCATATAGACAGGGAATACTTGCGGCAGGAAATAATAGAACATCATCCACGAAATAAAAAATGAGTCTCCAGGTTCATTTAGAATATTTTTATTATACCTTTGTTCAAATATTTAATGATCACAAATTTATGAAGAAGAGATTTTTTTCAGTAACTGCAATAGCTTTTGCAGGAGCGCTATTGCTCAATTCATGTATTGGCTCTTTCAATCTTTCAAGAAAAGTATTGGCATGGAATCAGACCATAGACAACAAATTCGTTAATGAGATAGTATTCATCGCATTATGGATTGTGCCTGTGTACGAGGTTTCTTTTTTGGCTGATATCTGGGTTATCAACACCATCGAATTCTGGTCGGGCGAAAATCCTGTTGAAGCCGGCATCGTGAAAAAAGTGCAAGGCGAAAACGGAGTCTACACTGTTGAAACCTTAGATAACGGATACAATATCAAGAACGAAGAAGGCCGGGAAATGGAACTTGTTTACGACAAAACCACCAACACCTGGAGCGCTGTTGCCAATGGCGAATCAACAAAAGTCCTCAAGTTCGAAAACGAAAAGAACGCCATCGTTTATCTGCCCGGCGGAAAAGAACAAAAGGTGGAACTTTCCAATGAGGGAGTTTTAGCTTTCCGTCAAGCTGTTGAAAACGCAGCCTTCGTCGCAGTAAAATAAGATTGGAAACGCGTTTAAATTATAACCGCCCCATACTGTTGTCGTAACCGGGGCGGTTTTTTTATTTTTCAAGAATCTGATTTTCAATCTCTTCAACATTCCTTTCAAAACAATATTCCGCAAAGGGTGCGGAGCGCTTTTTCTTTGTGTCCCTTGTGTCCTTTGCGACATGCTTCGTGTTCTTTGTGTTAAATGAATCGGGCCGCATTACTCCCAACGAAGCGTAGCGATTGGGGAAACATCTTTCACCGTCTATAATCTGCGTTTATCCGTTCAATCCGCGTCATCATTTTATTTGTTATAAAATTTGTCGTTTTTTCATTTTGCAGGATCAATCATCAAACAATTAACAGGAAAAGAGTTGAAAAACAATGAGGTTAATGAGTCCCCTATCATTTCATGCAGCACGCATAATAGTAACACGGGGAGTGCGGTATTTCAATGAGCGGAAAACAAGACAGTTGGAAGCTCTTCCGGAAAAATTAAAAACGGCTTGAGGGGGGATGTTACATAAGAGGTTTGGGGTTATATGATATTCTATTGCTCTCTACGAGGTTGTTTTGTTGGAAAAATTAGGTAAAAATGAGGTTTTTACAATAAAGTGCATTAAAATAGTCGTTTTTCAAACAGTTGTTGTTTTAACACAAAGTGTATCACAAAGGGCGCAAAGAATTTCCTTTGCAGATTTTGCGGATTCTTTGCGTTAAAAATTTTGGAGCACAAAAACCTCATTTTTACCATGTATCTTTCATGCTCAAAACCATGCCGGACACGGTATAATCAGTATGTATACAGAGCCTTTTTTATCCATCCTCTTTTTTACGCGAAAAAAGATTTATCCCCAGCGCAAAAAAGATCCATCTGGAGAAAATGTCCTGTTTTCATAATTTATTTCTGTATTTCATTAATAGCAAGAAAGATAACTCATCTTAATTTTAAAACGTCTCCCTCTTCGGGAACATACTCAAAATCTTTTTTGTTCCTCTTGTAGAGGTTCTTGACCTTTATACCGTATAATTGCGAGATACTGTGCATCGACTCCCCGACTTGCACCACATGGTCGTAATAAGGCTTGTCGGCTTTTGATTTCTTCTTTTCGAAATAAACCAAATCCCCTTGTTTGAGAGGGAAGCCCTCCGGCACTTCATTGTATTTATACAGATCTTTCGGTTCAAATCCGAATTCGGCGGCTATAGCCTCGTATGTATCCCCGTTTTCTGCTATTACATAAACGAGGTTATGCGTTTTATAAGGAATATGTTTCTGTTTATGCTTATATTTCTTTGCCACCGCTTGCTCTTCCCGTTTTTTTTCCTCGCCTTTTTTATCATACAGATACAGCTCATAGTCTTCGATAAGTTTTATCAACTTGTTTGCATAGGCTTTATCCGTAGCATACCCGGCTTTCTGCAATCCTCCGGCCCATCCCCGATAGTCGGTTAGGGGAAGAGAAAACAAAGATCTATAGCGTTGCTTCTCTGACAGAAAACGGGAATGATCGTCGAACGAATCTTCCGCTTTTTTATACTTCCTGAAACAATCGTCGGGTATATCATCCGCTTTATAAACACGTCCGCCCGTCCAGTCATTGTGGCATTTTATACCAAAATGATTGTTGGAACTCCGGGTCAAAGCGCTTTTACCTGCTCCCGATTCGAGTAAACCCTGAGCGAGCGTTATACTTGCGGGAATCTTGTATTTTTTCATGTGATCGATAGCGATACCTTTGTAAGCGTCGATATAGTCGTCATAAATTTTATATCGCCTGGCTTGGGAAAAAGCGGATACGCAAGGAAACAAAACGAGCAGGGACAATATAATAAATGGGGACAAGGTCTTCATACAACAAGCTTTTTTCATATATTTACGATGTTTAATCAAGGTTTCGGAACTTTTTATTTTTGCAAGAAAACATGAATAGAAAGTTTAAACTGTAAACAAAATCATTAAACGCTTACTCTTAATTAATAAGATTCACGATGGAAAGTTTAAATTTGACTGCAAAGATACGCGTTTATACCTTTGACGAGGGCGCCGAGTGTATAAAAAAACTTATAAACGAAGCTAAATTAGCCGCAAAAAATGCTTACGCCCCCTATTCCGGCTTTCGTGTAGGAGCTGCAGTCCTGCTATGCAACGGTGAAATCATAACCGGAAACAATCAGGAAAATGCGGCTTACCCATCGGGATTATGCGCCGAACGAGTCGCTCTCTTTGCCGCAAATGCGCAAAGACCGGATATCGCTGTGGAGGCTATCGCCATAGCAGGATTCCACGACGGAGAGTTTACAGGTTTACCATGTCGCCCTTGCGGAGGATGCAGGCAAGTTATGGTCGAGACGGAAAACAGGTACGATAAACCCGTCAAGGTGATCATGTACGGGAAAAGCAAGATCTATGAAGCGGGATCGGCAAAAGACCTTTTACCTCTTGGCTTTGAAAAAGGATCTTTGCCGGAATAGAAATTTACCAGCTTGTTTTGAATGTTTTCAATTCGTTCGTCAGTTCCTGGGATCTTCCGCCTGACGCCTTATCCAGCAATTGCCAGAAACGTTCGCCGTGGTTCATCTCTTTGGTATGGCAAAGTTCATGGAGAATGACAAAGTCGACCAGATATTCAGGCAATAGCATGCAATAATAAGAAAGGTTTATATTTTTCTTCGACGAACAACTCCCCCAGCGTGTGCGGCTCCGATTTATTTTCACTTCGGAAAAAGTAAAACCGCACCGACGCGCCAATCGTTCCACTTTTTGCGGAAAGAGGCGCTTGGCCTCGTATCGCAACGCGGTTTCCACAAGATCTCTGATTGTAACCTGTACCGAAGAGCTTTTGTAATCGGTATGCGGAGGACAGGATATGGACAGAACCCCGTCTTTTAGTTTCAGATAATAGTTACTCGTAGAGTCGCCCTCCGATATCTTTAGCGAAAAGCTGAATGTACGAAATTCTGTTTGCGGAGTAAATATATATTGTTCTTTTTTGGGCTCGAGAAGTTTAAACAAACGCGGTTTCATACTCTCTATCGCCTTTTCTATACCCGACATGCTCATACCCGACGGATATGTCAACTGGAGACGGCCATCCTTGCAACGGACAGTAATCCTTCGCGCCCGCACGTTTTCCACAATCTTTATATCACCCAGATCCTTATCTTTAATCACCATGATCCTGTACAAAAAAATCAACCGGCCCGGTCAAGCTTCCTTTTAATATTATATCCCGATAACTTATTTCGCTTTATGATTCTCTTTTATAAAATTTTCCAAAGCGGCGGTCATGGACGGTACGCCCGGAAGCGGAGCTTCACAATCAAGTCTTAGCCCTGCATCGCGCACAGCTTTTGCCGTAGATGCGCCAAAACAGCCTATGGCTCTTTCTTCCTGCTTGAAATGAGGCACATTTTTGAACAGGGATATGATCCCGGACGGACTGAAGAACACCAGCATATCATACGTCAGTATTTCTTCTTCAGTGATATCATTGCTCACTGTCCTGTACATGATGGCTTTTGTATAGTCTATATTTTTATCATCCAAAACAGCCGTTAGATCTTCGGTATGCACATCAGACACGGGAACGATAAATTTTTCCTTGTTGTGTTTGGCCAAAGCCGCAGACAAACCGGCCATCTTGCCAGTAGTACTGAAAAAGACTTTACGCTTCCTGTAGACAATATATTTTTGCAGATATAACGCAACGGCTTCCGAAATACAAAAATATTTCATTGTTTCAGGCATTGCGACCCGAAACTCTTCGCATAATGCGAAGAAATGATCTATCGCTGTTTTCGCAGTGAATACAACAGCCGTGTAATCCTGTATATTCAGCCGTTGTTGCCTGAATTCTTTAGCATCCAGTCCCTCTACCCTTATAAAGGGACGAAAATCCAGCTGCAGACGATATTTCTCGGCAATATCATAGTACGGGGATCTCTCAATTGCAGGTGCAGGTTGTGATACTAAAACTTTCTTTACTTTTAAAGCCATAATGTGTTAAAAACATCAATTCTATATAAATAAACCAAGCCTATCATCAGAAATATATACGGTAATATTTCAACGGCGCAAAGGTACGCAATCAGATACAAAAAGTTAAATTTTTCTCTGATAAAAAAGACTATTATTTGGTAAAAAAGTATTAATTGAACGATTAGAAATAAAATTAACATGAAAATAATAATCTGTAAATGGTAATAATTCGCATAAACGAGCAACAATGCAGGAATAAAATAAAACATTCCGAGTATTTCGATACCGATTATACAGGTCCGTCTCCACACTTTCATCCGCTTCTGTTCGTCAAAAATATATCCCAGCATCATATACGCCACATCCTTTATTCCCAAAAACAGGCCAATCAGCGCCATATATGACAAAATAGACAAAAATGGCTTCCGATCGGCTCCGGATCGGGAATCGAATTCGATAAATATATCATAGACGCAAATAGAAGCCAAAACAACTGTTTGGAAAACAAGAAAATAATTGTACAAATATTCCCTTGCCGTCGTCTGATGATGTATCTTTTTACTTTTTTCGGATGAAAACAGCAAAGATATGTTTTCTTTCAGGAAAGTGACGCCTCCATTGTATATATGCGAAAAGAAAAGAAAACATAACAACAGCAATCCGAATACGCCATCGGTCTGCTCCATATTGAACGGTAAACGCAAACCGTCATGCCCGTTCCTGTCCTTTTGCCCGTCTTCTCCGGTATGCAGACCATATTCCGCATACCTGTTTATCATATCTACCACCTCCCCTTGAACCGGTCCGGATCCAAAGGGATTTTGACGGACAGAATCATCCAAAGCGACGCTATCCCTCACAGCATTAATATATGATATGGAATCTTTTACCAAAACAATCCTTCAATTATGTATTATAAAGCAAGAAGGCGCAATCCTGTGCTCTGCAGGGCCTTACCTTCAAACCATAGCGATCATAAACCAAACTCTTTTTTCACAATATCGACATAATCCGTTTTTTCCCATGTAAACAATTCTACTTCACGGGATACGCCTTCGGGGTTATAGCGGGATCTGAACAGTTTGGCAACCACTTGCGGTTCACGCCCCATGTGTCCGTATGCAGCCGTTTCCGCATATATGGGGTTCCGCAGTTTCAGTCTCTGCTCGATTGCTTTCGGACGCATATCGAAGAGTTTTTCCACTTTCCCGGCTATCTCCCCGTCTGTAAGGTTCACGTTGCTCTTACCGTATGTGTTCACATAAATATTCATCGGTTTAGCTACGCCTATAGCATACGAAACCTGAACCAATATTTCGGAAGATACGCCTGCCGCCGCCAGGTTTTTCGCAATATGACGGGCTGCATAAGCAGCCGAACGGTCTACCTTGGATGGATCTTTTCCCGAAAAAGCGCCTCCTCCGTGAGCGCCTTTACCTCCATAGGTATCAACGATGATTTTACGGCCTGTGAGTCCTGTGTCGCCATGAGGCCCTCCGATAACAAAACGTCCGGTAGGGTTTACATGATAAGTAATATTATCGTTAAATAACTTTGTAATGTCTTCCCTTGACTTGTATTTTCCTTTTACGCGAGGTACAAGAATATTGATAATGTCACTCTTGATCTTGGCCTGCATAACGACGTCATCGCCAAAGTCGTCGTGTTGGGTGGAAATAACGATCGTATCTATACGCAACGGGGTTCCGTTGTCGTCGTATTCTATCGTAACCTGAGACTTCGCGTCGGGACGAAGATACGGCATCAACTGCAATTCATTTTTTCGGATTGCCGACAATTCCAGCAAAAGCGCATGAGACAGGTCAAGCGCCAAAGGCATATAATTATCGGTTTCAGAGGTTGCATAACCAAACATCATACCTTGATCTCCGGCGCCCTGATCCATTGGGTCGGATCTGCCGTCCACTCCTCTGTTTATGTCGTCAGACTGTTCGTGGATGGCTGATAAAACGCCGCATGACTGAGCCTCAAACCGGTATTCGCTTTTTGTGTAACCAATACGCTTGATAACCTTGCGTACAGTCTCGGGAATATCGATATATGCTTTTGATTTAACTTCTCCCGCCAATAGCACTTGTCCGGTGGTAACCAAAGTCTCGCAAGCTACTTTAGAGTTTGCATCATACGCAAGAAACTCATCCAGCAACGAGTCTGAGATCTGGTCTGCCACCTTGTCCGGATGCCCTTCCGAAACAGATTCGGACGTAAATAAATAACTCATTTGTAATAACAATTTTACTGTTAAAAAAAACAGGAAGGATATGTATAATGCAGTGCAGAAAATGGTTTAGCATTTTTTCATGTGGTTGCAATCAATACAAATCTATCCACTATAATCGGATACAAAGATACAGCTTTTTCCGAATTCAAACATTTTTTTCACAAAAAATAAAAGGCTGTTTCACAAGTTTAAGAGTCTGTTTAAATTTTTCAGGAATATGATCTTGAGATATATTTTCTCTATTCTTTATTGTTTCAATCATATTCCACATATTATTCCGGGTTTATTCCCGTATAAACTTGCATAAAGTAGTGTAAGCCATATTATTTCAATCTGATTTTTACCGGTTCTTTTATTTGTTTTGAATACAATGTATATAATCCGTTCTTCAAAGAAGAAAAAACAATCTTTTTATTATTTGACAATCCGTTGCATTTTTTGTTGTTATTATCGAATATCTCAATATCGCTAACAGGCGAAATGCTTACGATAAAACCGTCAACTTCTTTTCTAATCTGAATATCAAAAGGCAGTTCTTCATTTTGATATTGAATGCATTTATCCTTTTTTGATATGCCGGATTCAGCTGCTGCCAAATATTCCAGCGCAGGTTCTTGAACAATAAACGTATTAGCCGGTTGTATTTCTTTCGGACAAGAAAGATATTGATTTTTACCGAAAATTGAAATAATCGTAGAAAATTCTTGTTCTTGATTAATTTCGATGGAATTAAGCATAGCCCGAATGGAATGATTGAGATATTTAGCTCTTAAAATTTCCACTTCACGAAATTCTTTTTGAATAGCGCTTGATTTTTCTTGCTCTATAAACGAGTCGAATACTTCATAATAACCAAGACAAGAATCAAGAATTTCTGTCAATATCGGTTGTTCGTTCCATGTTTCGACGAGAAACGGGAAACCGATAACGGAAGCGTCTTTGCAAACAATATCATGTTCTGTAGCCATTTCAACAAAGGGAGTTATAACAAAAATCCGAATAAATTCCTCATCTTCTATCGTATCAATATCTGTTGCTATCGATACTAAAAAGGGATTGACTGTTTTTTGTGTATTACCAAGAAGATCAACATATTCACTTTTAATCGACCAAATTTGATTTTTTTGAACTTCAGGCAACATTCGCAAATGAGACCTAACTTTCCGTGCTGCTACGTTTTTTGTAAACAATTGATTGATTTTTTCAACTTCCTCAGCTGAAACATCTATTTGTTCTATATCTTTCGTAGATATATCGTCGCCTTTTAAAAATTGTATTATCGTATTCATTTTATTCTGTCGCTTTATTACATTATACCTCTATTTTGCCAATTCGTCCAATGCTGCGGAAAGATTTTGCAGAAATAAAACTCCATCTTCTTCATTTTCAGGGATATAATTTGTTACAATTTTTTTCTTAAACGATTCTGTTTTATGGTGGAGCGTACTTTTGGCTAATCCATATTTATCTGCCAAAACCGACAATGACCTATCCCCGTTGGATTGGAAAAAATATTCCAAAATGATTTGTGCATCCTCTTTTGATACGTCATTGAGTATATCTTTAATAATGGTATATTTTTGACTGTCTGTTTCTTGAGGTTCTTCTGGATAAACAGCCTCATTCGGGACTTCCGAAAAAGAACTTTGGTCGAATAATTCAAAAACTGTTTTAACCAACTTGGATAAGGAAACAGGCGACTCAACAACATTGAAAACATCTTCCAATACCATAGAAACTAATGGCTTATAGTGTTTGGTAGATTCAGGTATTCGATAATGTGACAGATATTTCAGGGAACTATCCATCTCAAAATCATTCTTAATATCTTCATATTCAAAGGAATTGCCAAACAAATATGCAGTCCCTTTGACTTCTTTATTAAAATACTTTTCTTTACCTATTTCGACAACCAACTCTTTACATTTTTCAAAACTTAAACCTGCTTTTTGTTGTTTTTCGCTAATTCTATTGGCTACAAAAGAAATCAGGATTTGCAGAAAGTAGTATGAAAGATAGCTTTCGGGAATTTTATTCAGATAATCAAACTTTCTTTTGGAAATCGTCCATTCAAAAAATTGGTGTGCTAATTCTTTTATATCGTCTGCCGACCAATAATTGGAACTTGCCGTTTCGGAAACAATGATATTTTTCGACCAATTGTATTTCCCAATATAATAAGCAAAGCAACTTAAAAAACTCGTGTAACCTTTCTTTGAAAGATCACCTTCTATTAATTCATATATGTATTCTGTTTTAAACATCTATTCCTGTACAAAATTTGATTTGTAATTTTAATTCTGTTATTTGCAATTGATTTAGCGATTCGACTCCATTCCATCCTCGTTGCATTTTTACTAAATCGTTATTGTTATACGTCATCCATAATTTTATCAAAAAGTTGGATGTTGGACAATCCCGTTTATCCGGATTTAGTTTTACCTTATAAACACTACTTCCTTTTTGATACTCCTTTGTCGTTCCGGGAATGATACGGCAACTAACTTTATCCGCATTCACTTTCCCCACCACAGCAGGGTGATAATCGTCTTTGTCTTTGTCTTTGTTGGAAGCAAAAAAATTATTCCATATACCATTTGGTGCAGTCCATAGAGAACCCACTTCCGGTAGATAGATACTTGATAATATTTGTTTCCAATCTTGCATAAATTATTATTTAAAAATACTTTGAAAGTAATCGGTTCTAAAGATACATTTTTTCAAGTTTATACCCGTAATAACTTGAAAAATTTGCTATTTTTTTTTAAATGGAAATGTATCCATTCTGTTTCCACCCTTGTTTTTTTACATTTTCAATGCTCATAGTTTATATAAATTAAAAAAAATTGCGACTTGGGAGTAATCGAATAGATCACCCTGCCGATATTGTCCGGCAAGGAAAACCTCCTACTGTACGTACGGGTCGCGTATACAGCAGTTCGTTAAGATGTGGATCAATTGAGTTGCAAAGGGGAAGCATTGCTTCATAGTCCCGTTTTCGCAGCTTGGCCAATGCGATTGTGGTTTACACCTTAATATCAGATATTTGCAAGAAGATTACGCCATACGGGAAATTTGAATTGACCGGACGCGACGCGCCGTTTTACACGATAAATACAAAAGCGGAAAGGATACAAGTTTGCGAATTTCAAACAACTGATTATTGGCTGTCATGTATCGCAATCCGACGCGGATCATTTTCCTGACTTTGACTATGCGACACCCTAAACATTTTTCCAGAAATTTGGGTCAAAAAGGTTGGCTATAGATTTGTGTTTAGGGGTAAGGAGCATCGTTTTTGTAAGCGTTTCTCCGCTAAGTGGCAACTTGATTTTCAGGGTTGTTATCGTCTTGGCTATGTCCAGCACCTTATCAACGCTCAGGTTTATCTTGTTTGTTTTGAGAATACGTTCCAGTTCCTTGTAAACTTT
>JAISSD010000186.1 GCA_031273295.1 Prevotella sp. | reverse complement strand
AGAGGATGTTTTTATATCGTGTACGGCATGGTTTTGCGCCTGGAAAGTATATGGTAAAAAACGCATGACCGGATGAATTCCATGCGTTGTATCATCATGTATTCTGCACAAAAGCATGCCGTGTGAAGTATAAGCCGGAAAAATGAGACAAAGCTAAAAGACAAAAGTTACCTGAAAAATAGTTGTATATCCTCTTCATTATATAAAGCTACATCTTTTTTTCTCCAATTGCAATCCATTTATTTCTCCGTTGCTTCGCTCATTTTCATTTTCAATTTTTGCAAGTGTCCTGTTTCAGTCGACAGCTATCGGTTAACAGGTTGTTTTCCGTGGTTTCCACCGCAGACGCGGCGCTGTTTTTTTGTACACAGACGACGCGAATTGAACGGATGAAGGCAGATTATCCCAAAATGTCCATTTCAGCATTAATGTATCGGAAGAATGCCTGTTTTATACGAATTAATGCACCATAATACGGTTATTGTCAAGGTATTACGTTTATATTTTCTCAATGGCGTCCATTAGAAATCGAAAATCGTAAAGGGGTTATTTTCAGCCGGTTATATTCTAATGGGCATTCTGGGATTATGGACGATGAGTTTCTATCCTCCAAATATGACAAACACGAACAATCCGGTTCGGGCGAACACACAGGTTCGCCCCTACATGCCGGTTCTCTGCGTACTTTGCGCCTTCTTTGCGTACTTTGCGGTTAAAAATTTCTTTGGGATCAAATGTTTTCATGTCGTCGTTGTCAACGTAGGGGCTGCCTGTGTGTGCGCCCTGTTTGCGGTTACCTGTGATTACATCCGTCAATTACAGGGGATGGCTATCATCCCCCTGTTTCTTTTTATCAGGATTTTAAAAGCGTTTCCCATTCCCGCTGAAAAATGCCGGAACAGGCTGTTGTATCCCTCTGCTGTAAAGGCTTCCGCCCTTCTTTGCAGATGATTTACAGGAAAGCCAGGAAGCGATATTCGCCGGATATTTTTTTGATTCGAAGTTAAAAATATAGATGCTAGCTTGATAAATCGATTCTTTTTCCTAACTTTATACATCGGGGATGCGCTTGATGAAAGCATCCTTTGCTTTTTAATTGATCCAACTAAACAAAACATGGAGAACAGGGTAACTATTCACTGCACAAATACAGACAGTTATAAGGACTTTCCGGCGGGTACAAGTCTGATTGACATTTTAAAGGGATTTTCTTTGAAAACAAAGTTCCCGGTGGTTAATGCGAGAGTCAACAACAAAACAGAATCCCTTGGCTACAAGATATATAACAACAAGACGGTTACATTTGTGGACCTGGCAGAACCCTCGGGCATGCGTACTTATGTCCGTTCCCTGTGTTTTTTGCTGGCAAAAGCCGTATCCGAAGTCTTTCCCGAGGGACAGCTCTATATAGAACATCCTATTTCGCTGGGTTATTTTTGCAGGATCACGAATGTGTCTTCTACAGTGGACGAGAAGGCGGTGAAAGCGATAAAGGCAAAGATGCAAATGTATATAGATGCGGATATGCGCTTCGAAGGCGTGGAAGAAGAGACTGTCCGGGTTGTGAAAATGTTCAGGGAAAGAGGTTTTGAAGACAAGGCTATTTTGCTGGAAACTTCGGGTGAAATGTATTCCGGATATTACCGTTTGGGCGACTTTGCCGATTACTTTTACGGCTCTCTTGTCCCGTCGGCCGGGTACATTGGCATATACGGCTTGCAACTGTATAACGACGGGCTGCTGTTGCGTGTGCCCAACCGGAGCGATCCGGTAGAGCTGGAGCCGATGATTGAACAGCCGATGATGTTTAACGTATACAAAGAGCATCTGAAATTCCTGAATATAATCGGTCTGGATAATGTAGGCGATATGAACAGGGCCAACCGGGAAGGCTTGATGCCCGGAATTATAAAAGTATCGGAAGCATACCAGGAAAAAACCATTGCCAATATAGCCGGGCAGATAGCATCCCGCTCGGAGAAAGGAGTCAGGGTTGTCCTTATATCAGGGCCTTCGTCGTCGGGAAAAACGACATTCCGTATGCGGCTCGAAGTCCAGTTGATGGTCAATCTGCTGAAGCCGGTAGGACTGTCTCTCGACAACTACTTTGTAGACAGGGACAAAACTCCCAAGGATGAAGCCGGGAAATATGACTTTGAATCATTATATGCGTTGGACATACCCAAGTTTAATGAAGACCTGGAAAGCCTGCTGAAAGGCGAGGAAATAGAACTTCCGGTATTCAACTTTACAACCGGCAAACGAGAATACAAGGGAGATAAACTGAAACTGGGCGAACATTCCATACTGGTCATAGAAGGGATACACGGATTAAATCCGGATCTGACGGCAGGAATTCCCGATTATCAGAAATTCAAGGTGTATGTCTCTGCCCTTACTGCCATATCACTGGACAATCACAACTGGATACCCGCTACGGACAACCGTCTGTTGCGCCGCCTGATACGCGACTATCGTTACCGCAATTACTCAGCAGTAGATACCCTGTCACGTTGGCCCAGTGTGCGGAAAGGTGAAAACAGATGGATTTTCCCGTATCAGGAGAATGCCGATGTGATGTTCAATTCGGCCATGATGTATGAGTTTGCGGCATTGCGCCGTTATGCGGAGCCAATTTTGTCGCAGGTACCGAATAGCGCGCCGGAATATGCGGAAGCCCATCGTTTACTTAAATTCCTGAAATATTTCAATTACATAAACGACAGGGAGTTACCCCCGACGTCTCTTTTACGGGAATTTGTGGGAGGAAGCAGTTTCAAGTATCAGTAAGCGCAAACAATCCTGAAATATCCTTTAGCCGCCGGCGCCATACCGCACTTCGATACAGTTGCAAAATTTTTGTATCCGGTTCTGCCGGTTCATGCGCAATGCCAATCCTGTTTCCGTTTCGCAGATTCCGTTTCGTTCCGTCCAGAACATCACGAAACGATTCCATCCAATGCGCCACAATGTGATTATTATCAACGTCTTGCATTCATATTTTCCCAATGCGTCCATTAGAGATCAAAAATCTTGCAAAACTGGTTATCAGCCGGTTATATTCTAATGGACATTTTGGGATAATAGTCAGGATAGACCAAAAAGTATTCACTCCTTTCATAAATCCAGTCCTGAAAGCCTTAGAAAGACAGTATATGCCATCTTTGACGTAGACAAGTCAAGATGATCTTTTAGTTTGATCTTGTCAATTGTCGCTCTATAGTATGTATTGTAAGGATTATAGTCGCTTATACCGCCTCCAATTGCGATCTGGACTGTTTTTTCATCTTCCTTCTTTATATTATAAAAAAGGCTGGCTTGTAATTGATAAGCGGGATTAAACCGGGTAAATATAAACTTGTTCCTGTTTTTTTCTGTCTCCGGGTTTATTGATTTTACCGATACGGAATTGAATGGTACAGGTTCAAATAAAAAATTGAAATCCGCCAGAACTCCAATGTTTTTATATGCAGGAAAAGATATTTTAAGTCCTGTAACACAGTTCAGATTAAATATATTATCGTCAATATAATATACTGTGTTCTTGTCATTTGGAGATTCAAATCTTTTATCGATACCGGAATGTAAAAACATCCCTCCGATTGTTAGCCCGATAGCGGGATTAAACCAGTAATTATATTTGGTCGACAGATAAAGAGAAACCTTATCATCAACTTTTGATGACAGAATCCCGCCTTCCATATCGAATCCGTCAAATTTTTGTGCGTGCATCGTTCCTGTAAAAAAAGACAGAACCGGAACCAATGCCAATATACGAAAAGAAATATATACCTTGCTCATGCTGTATTTATTTGTGAATATACACGTTTTAGTTGTAAACAACACATGAAACGGACATGCAAAACTTGGCGCCAAAGAACATGAAACAACGTTCGGCGGAGTCAATATGTTAGGAGTTCCATGCGACCATAAAAAAGGCAACTATTCAGGTACTTTACATAAACATAAATACCAAACAATCAATTATATATCATATCAATAAAAATCAGTCATATTTGAAAAAATTATATAGGCATGAAAAAGAGCCAATGTTTTCTATTGACTCCTTATTACATTTTGTACAATTAATAAGACCACCCCTAATATTACAAATAGCTTATTCATAAAATCAAATTATTAATTTGATGTAAAACTACATAAAAAAAGAGCTGTTCCATTTATATATAATAAAAACCTGTTTGTATCATTCAATTGAAACAGCATTGATTATCATTGTATTATCAATCCGGAACAAAGGTTTTTCTGTATTTATAATTATTATATTTGTAAAGTCTTGTTTTACCTTTCAAAGAATGCTATGGAAAGCTCCGGGGATGGCAGTCCGCAAGCCCCGGAGATATTCTGACAAATGACAGCTGCCATTGTCTCCCTTCAATTCTGGATACAACGAACAGAGTAGCCACCCGCGCGATTGCCCCCATTCAGATTGGACGAAGTCGAATTGAACTGCAGTCTCGTTGCGTTAGTATCGGAAACGATAGACGACCAATAGCGGCCGTTCTGTTCCCGACTGCTCCACGAACCGTCAACATTGCGACCGCCGGCGATTGGCAAGTAAAGGTATTGACCGGCAACTTTACCGGAGATTCTTAAGCGACCCGAGCTGATGTTGGTAGAGACATACAGATTGGACAAAACTGCCAACTCTATATCTGTAGGTACCCGCCAACCGGCAGGACAAGGGCCCTGTGCTTTGGCGCCCGACCATAAACCGTCATCCTGCGGACTTAACCAGTCATTGAAGTAGATTGAATTGGAGGTGATAAACTTGTTCATGTAATCCTCCTGAGGAGTATCGGCGTAAACAGGGCCTGAGTACGTATCCCCGGAACTATCGTAAGCGGTAAACGGAACATTACGTCCCCACTGGAAATAATGGCCGCAGCCGCCAACAGTTGCACTGTAAGTAGTAGAAGTAGCGCCAACGTTTAAGGGAGCCCAATACCTGCTCTCGACCGGGCCTGCGCCTGAATAGTCGCCCTCGACAAGGATTGGCCTGTAAATTGTGCCTTCGTAAACCGGAACGGAAGTGATGTCAAAAATCTTCTTGTTAGTTGTTACCTCTTCTTCTATTGTGAGAACGCCGGCAATCGGGTAAGTCGTCTTTGGAAATACTATCCTGTATGTCTGACTGACTTTGGCGCCCGCGTAAGTGACAACAGGCTCGCCTTCCGCAACAGGCGTAAAATCATTTGCTGCATAACCCGTTCCCAAAGTCGGGACAAAGGAAGCCTTCAAATCACCCGTTGCCCTGTTTTCACTCAGGGTAGTGAATCGCAATGTGTCAGTGTCCGTATTGTTCGACAGGTCGATGCCGTTATCGCTCAGCGCGCCACGGTACAAACTGAACCCGGTGTATTCAACCGCGTCGACAGACGCTACTGCAGTCAGTTCTTCTCCATCGTCCCATTGGGATACCTCCAACGCGAATACCAGGTTGGTACGGTCAATGCGAGATACCTTTAATATGTAACGTTTGTTGGCCACAATTGGCTGGTCGTCAGCCAGCAGAACCTTGTACACCACAGGCTTGCCATCGCCGGTATAAACACCCTCCACCTCGATGAGAGTGGATGCTTCGCTCAGGTTATCCTTATTGTCCAGTTTTCCCGGCCAAAGATAGAAAGCCCCTCTGGCAAGTCCGTCGTTGATTCCGGATACGCCGGATACGTCGATCGCATCGGCGCCTCTCAGGGATACCCTGTCATCAATATCCTCCCGTCCCTGTGCGTTGTCTTCAGCAGTAAGATAACCTGCAGACAGGGTGTTTGTTACATGAATTTTTGTTATTTCGAAAAATGTTTCGTCGCCAGATGCATCATTGTTGTTGCCCGGTTCACCGTCGTCGGCAACATTATCTATGTCGAAACGTGCGACCCGATGACGCAGGGTTATTGTCTGAGCAGACTCGGTCGACGTGGACAAACCGGCTATTGTTGTATAGCCGGCCATTAGCATGTTGCTTCCGGGAATCGGGTCAGCGCCGGTATTGGTTGCAACAGCAGAGGTAAAGTCATCGAGATTGGTCCGGCCAACAACAAAGTTATCCTCAATGTTGCCACTGACGTTAGCAACAGCATAAAATGTATAACCCGCATCGCCGGATGTGAATTTATTTACATCGAAGGTTACCGATCTGGCTTCGACTTCCGTTGGAGACGCCGATTTCTTTGCAACCAGCAACAAATCGCCCGCACTCCGAAACATGTAGACAGTCACATCATTTATTGCCGCCTCATCTTCCGTTGCGGTCAGAGGATCGGATTCGTCCGGAGCATAAGTAACACTTCGACGTGGAGCGGGAAAACTGAATGTCAAAGTCCCTGTCTGTCCAATTGTTTCCGGTCTGGAAACACTCTCCTCGCTGCTGCAACCGGACAACAATCCGGAAGCAAGCAGAACTACTGATAGAATCGCTTTTTTCATAAGTTTGAATTTTGCTTAATTAATGATCACATTATTGGAGCAAATATAATTAATCCGGGCGGATAAGCCGTTGCATATTTCCGCCTTTTTATATCCAATTA
The DNA here is from genome assembly GCA_031273295.1 of Prevotella sp. Classification (GTDB taxonomy): domain Bacteria; phylum Bacteroidota; class Bacteroidia; order Bacteroidales; family Dysgonomonadaceae; genus Dysgonomonas. The sequence continues at coordinate 12,669 of JAISSD010000186.1, read as the reverse complement.
TCGGAATTCAGAATGGAAATCAAACAAGGAGGGTGTTTTTTTATACATGTCATGACGGTTTTGTAAAACTGCAAGTTCAGAACTCCAATACCAGGGGTTTGAAATGCCTGTAAAACCGCATCTATGCGTAAATTAATTATGATGGCATTTATGCATTACCGCGCAAGTTTACGAATCGTAAACAACTGATTATTAGTTATCATATATCGTAATCCGATGCGATCAATCTTGTTTGTTGTTGCATTTTAATCTGCGATAGTATTGGGGTTCTGAAGTTGAAAAGGGCGCAAAACTACGAAGAAATAAACGGATTGATATAGAAAAAGGCTGCCGCTGTATGCCGGAGGTCTTTCCTGTTTTATTTATATTTGCGAAATATTATGTCCTGTTCAGGGGATTCACATACTTTTCATTGTGCAGCTGCCGTTGCTGTTCATACAGTTTAAATATATGATTACGAAAAGCGGTATTACGCTGGAGTTTGTTGTAGGCTTCCTTTGCGGCTTTCTGTTGCGACTCTTTTTTCGAGTAACCGGCGCCGAGTCCGGCCTGTTCGCCCATGATAATTACCGCCGTCTTGAATATGGTAGTATTGTTTTCGTCAACAAAGCTGTCGACGAGATCGAAACCTACCGATATCTTATGTTTCTGGCTCCATTCTATCAACCTTGATTTGTAATTTGCTTCAAGCTCGGCAACCGATTCTATGTTCAGATGTTTCTGTATAAGCCGTTCAAAGACAAATCGTTTGGCGGCTCTGTAACCCTGATCCAGATATATGGCGCCAATCAAGGCTTCCAGCGCATTTCCGTACATGTGAGTGTTTGGAGCCATATTTCGGGCCGACGTCTTGATCAGTTTATCTATGCCTATCTCCAGGGCCAGTTTGTTCAGGGTTTCGCGTTGGACGATCTTCGAGCGCATATTGGTAAGGAAACCTTCCTTCTTGTATTCAAATTCCTTGAACACAATATCGGCTACAATTGCATCAAGTATGGCGTCGCCAAGGAATTCGAGGCGTTCGTTGTTTATCCATCTGCCATCCTTTAATTTCATAGAAGACGATTTGTGCAGAAGGGCTTGCTCGTATAGCATGATGTTGAGCGGATAGAATCCGAGTATTTTATAAAAAGATACATAAGGCTCCTTCCCTCTTTTCGGAAGAAGCCTTATACCTCGATATATCTTTCTAAACACGTTCTATTTCTTAAACTTTCTGACTATTACGCAAGCGTTATGCCCGCCAAAACCAAATGTATTGGATAGCGCCACATTAACGGTTCTCTTTTGGGCCTTGTTGAATGTAAGATTCAGTTTATAATCTATTTCGGGATCTTCGTCGCCTTCCGTGAAATTGATTGTAGGAGGGACAATATCATTACTGACAGCCAATACGCAAAACATTGCCTCCAATGCTCCTGCGGCTCCCAGCAAGTGTCCCGTCATAGACTTTGTGGAACTGATGTTCAAATTATACGCATGTTCGCCGAATACGTCCTTGATAGCTTTTATCTCGGACGGATCGCCTACCGGAGTAGAAGTTCCATGTACATTTATGTAGTCCATATCGGCCGGGCTCATTCCGGCGTCTTGCAAAGCATTTCTCATCACCAGTTTAGCGCCCAATCCTTCAGGATGCGACGCCGTTAAATGATAAGCGTCCGCAGACATGCCTCCGCCAACAACTTCCGCATATATTTTAGCTCCACGAGCCAGGGCATGCTCCAATTCTTCCAGTATAAGGCAGGCGGAACCTTCTCCGATCACAAATCCGTCGCGGCTGGCGCTAAACGGGCGCGAAGCCGTTTGTGGGGAATCGTTGCGTGTAGACAGCGCTGTCATGGCATTGAATCCGCCGACTCCGGAAGCCGAAATAGCGGCTTCGGCGCCGCCGACTACCATGATGTCGGCCTTGCCTAAACGAATATGGTCAAACGCGGATATCGTACTGTGCGTAGACGACGCGCAAGCGGATACGGTACCATAGTTGGGGCCTCGCAGGCCGTGACGGATAGAGATCAATCCTGCCGCGATATCCGAAATCATTTTGGGGATAAAGAAAGGATTAAACTTGGGTCCCATGTCTTCATGAGTGAAATAGTATCCTACTTCCTCCTCAAAAGTTTTGATGCCGCCGATACCGGCCGACATGATGACGCCAATTCTGTCGCAGTTTTCTTTTTCAAAATCAAGTTTTGAATCTGCAATAGCCTCTTCGGAAGCTCCTATGGCAAATAATGTATATCTATCGCATTTGCGCATTTCCTTTTTGTCCAGATAAACGGCAGGATCGTAACCCTTAACCTCGCAAGCGAATTGTGTTTTAAATTTTGACGCGTCAAAATGAGTAATAGGTCCAGCCCCGCTCACCCCGTTTACGGCATTGTTCCATGTAGCGGCTACATCATTGCCAATAGGGGATACAGAACCCAGACCTGTTACTACTACTCTTTTTAATTCCATAAGTAAATATTGGAAAAAAAATTATTTTGCATTTGCTTCAATGTAAGAGACAGCATCTCCTACTGTAGCGATTTTTTCAGTTTGATCATCCGGAATAGAAATGCCAAATTCTTTTTCAAATTCCATGATTAATTCCACTGTGTCAAGTGAATCGGCTCCTAGATCGTTTGTAAAGCTAGCGGTATCTGTTACTTCAGATTCTTCCACACCCAACTTATCAACAATAATTGCTTTCACTTTTGATGCTACTTCCGACATAATTTCTAGTTTTGATTAATAATAAATTTTTATTTCTAATTTTGTCGTTGCAAAGTAACGGTTTTTTATACATACGAAACAAATATTTTGTAGATAAAATAGTTAAAATTGCACATTTTTTTTGTTTGTGTGCAGACATAATTAATATATACTTGATGACTAAAGTTGCTGTTTTCGCCTCGGGATCAGGCTCCAATGCCGAGAATATCATAAATTATTTCAAAAAAAACAAGGCTGCAGACATAGCGCTTGTTGTTTCGAATAAAGAAGACGCTTATGTGCACCAAAGAGCAAAAAAACTGGGCGTGGAATCCGTTACGTTTTCCGGAAACGACTTTTACCATACAGATAAAGTTCTTGAATGTCTATTACAAAAAAACATGGATTTTATTGTACTGGCCGGTTTCTTATTGAAGATCCCCGACAACCTCCTGCATGCGTATCCCAACAAAATAGTCAATATACATCCTGCTCTGCTTCCCAAATTCGGAGGGAAAGGCATGTATGGAGACAATGTGCACAAGGCCGTGATCGAAGCCGGAGAGACCGAGTCGGGTATCACCATACATTATGTGAATGAAGATTATGACAGGGGCGCCGTCATCTTTCAGGCCAAATGTCCGGTATTGGCCTCCGACAATTATCAGGATGTTGCAAAAAAAGTACATGCATTGGAATATATGCACTTTCCCGTGATCATAGATAAATTGCTGAACGGTTAATCTTTATATTGATCCCTGAGTCTTTCCCTTATGCTGCGTACCGATTTTTTCGGAGCCGTGTTGTACTCCTTTTTTTCTTCCGCTTTTACAGGTTTTTCCTGTTTGAGCCGGTCTGCCGTATTAACGCTATTGTAATGTTGCTGCCTTATCGCCGATTGAGGAGGATTTACCACAGGTTTGATCCCCGGCCTGTTTATAACAGCGGCGTTATTGTCCGGGTCTACCTTTTCATCGTTCACAGTTCTGGAAATAACCCGGGTCGTTGGCTCTGCCGGTATCTTTTCTTCAGGTTTTACAACTCTGTCCACCTGTTTGCCGTCGGTTGTAATTTCTCTTCTTATGACCGGTTCCGGAACTTTGGACGTTTTTTTCCCCGGAGCAAAAGTATCGTTCGCCGGAGCAACCGTTACGGTAACGGATGTATTGTTGTCGAACAGACAGTCATTTGCCGGATCAACGGGGATTTTAAGCCTGTCCAGGGTTTTCTCCGACACAAGATACCACACTTCTCCAAAAGGATTTCCCGACGCTGTATCGATAACCCGCATTTCACGTTTTATAACTTCCGACGAATATAGCTGATTGATCACGGAATACGGAACCTCCAGCCCGTTGATGTAATAGGTTGGTTTTCCGTTAAATCCCATATACATATTTGTTAATTCTTCTATGGAAGCGTCTTTTTTCATCAGGCTGTCCGCTATATTCATGGCGGCCTGCTCTTTCTTCTTGCGGTTTCTGTAATCTCTGGCCAAACGGAAACCCAAGGCGTCGTTCCTTTCGTTGTTGATCTTTTTTTCGTGTCCTACTTCCCGCAACAATTTATCTATGTCCAAAACGGCTTCCTCCAGATTATTGTAATTGGGATCTATTTCTCCAAAGATGGAATCGGCTTCGGCTGTCCGGTTTTTACGAACCAGGAATCCTGCGCCTACCAGCCCGCCGCTAACCGGATTTACGACACGGGTAGTATCGCCTGTACTGATTATCCATATTTTCTTTCCTATCTGTTCCGCTTCCCGTTTTGTGGGCGCCCTGTATATCTGGGCCTCCGAAAACAGAGGAAGAAGCAATAGCGGCATTAACAATATTATACATTTGCCTGTATTCATTTGTGTCTCTTTATATAAAATTTATTCCCCGATACAATCAGGCCCGCTTAATAATATACACAACAAATATACAGTTTTTTCCCGAAAGATTTTTTACTCTTGCAAAATTTAGCATAAACAGGATACCGTTTTAAACCTTTTATAAACCTGTAATCCTTGACAGGGTTGCGGATATTTGCTACTTTTGCATACAGTATAAATAAATAAACCAAAAACAATATCAATTCATGGCAACACCTCCGTTCAAGTATCAGGAAACTTTCCCTTTGGGAAAAGATGCGGCAGAGTATTATCTTTTATCGAAAGACTTTGTTTCCACAGTAAATTTTGAAGGTCGGGAGATCCTGAAGGTACATCCCGAAGCCCTTACATTATTGGCGCAACAGGCATTCCATAATGTGGAATTCCTGCTTCGCCCCGAACATCAGGAGCAAGTGGCAAAAATCCTTTCCGACCCTGAGGCAAGCGATAATGACAAATTCGTCGCTCTCACTTTTCTGCGCAACGCCGAAATTTCCGCAAAAGGTATTCTTCCGTTCTGCCAGGATACGGGCACGGCGATCATCATGGGAAAAAAAGGGCAAAATGTATGGACCGGCGGAAATGACGAAGAAGCCCTGTCGAAAGGCGTGTATAACACTTTTACGGAAGACAGCTTGCGTTATTCGCAAAATGCGCCTCTGGATATGTACACGGAGGCGAATACAGGAACAAACCTTCCCGCCCAGATAGATCTGTATGCGGTTAACGGCAATGAATATAAATTCCTGTTTGTAGCCAAAGGCGGCGGTTCCGCCAACAAGACATACCTTTATCAGGAAACAAAAGCGCTGCTGACGCCGGATAAACTGGAGTCGTTCCTGATAGAAAAAATGAAATCGTTGGGAACAGCGGCTTGCCCTCCCTATCACGTGGCATTTGTTATCGGCGGCGCTTCTGCCGAAACAAATCTGAAAACAGTGAAACTGGCTTCCGCCAAATATTATGACAGCCTTCCCGTTTCGGGAAATGAAGGCGGACGGGCTTTCCGCGACCTGGAAATGGAAGCAAAACTGTTGAAAGCCGCACAGGAGCTGGGCCTTGGGGCGCAATTCGGAGGCAAGTTTTTTGCTCACGATATCCGGGTGATCCGCCTTCCCCGCCACGGAGCTTCTTGTCCGGTAGGCATGGGCGTTTCCTGTTCTGCGGACAGAAACATCAAGGGGAAAATTAACAGGGATGGCATTTGGCTCGAAAAACTGGAAGACAATCCTGCTCGTTTGATCCCTGAAGAATTACGCGATGCGGGAGAGGCCGGCGGCGTCAAAATAGACCTGAATCGTCCGATGAAGGAAATACTGTCCGAGTTAACCAAATATCCCGTTTCAACCCGTTTGTCTCTTAGCGGAACAATTATTGTGGGACGCGATATCGCTCATGCAAAACTACAGGAAAGGATCGATAGCGGCGAGGGATTGCCGCAATACATAAAAGATCATCCGATCTACTATGCAGGCCCGGCCAAGACGCCGAACGGATATGCAAGCGGCTCTATGGGGCCAACGACAGCCGGCCGTATGGATTCTTATGTAGACTCGTTCCAGTCGCATGGAGGCAGCCTCATTATGATCGCAAAAGGAAACCGCAGCAGGCAAGTTACCGACGCATGCAAGAAGCATGGCGGTTTCTATTTGGGCAGTATCGGCGGCCCGGCTGCCATTCTTGCCCAAAACAGCATCAAGAGCCTCGAATGTCTTGAATATCCCGAACTGGGTATGGAAGCCATCTGGAAAATCGAAGTGGTAGACTTTCCCGCTTTTATTCTTGTGGACGACAAGGGCAATGACTTCTTTCAACAATTGAAACCGGCCAACTGTGTTAAGGGGTAAATGACAGGGTGCATTTGAAACGTCGGTTCGACTAGTCAAATGCACCCTTTATAACCGCTAAAAAACAAATTATATACACCTGAAAAATCTTTTCCGTCATTTTTTCAAACCCTTTTTTTCCGGCAAAAATTTTATGTGTTGCACATGAAGATTGGTTGACAAGGAACGACTAATAATGCATATCTTTGTATAAATATCAAATCCCGTATGACTCCGTTATTTTATAGAGAACAGGAAAAATTTTACGTGTCGGTCGATTGTATCATACTCGGCTTCAAAGAAGATAAACTGTATCTGCTTATTTCGAAACGAAAATTTGAACCGCATAAAGGACAGGATACATTGATGGGAGGATTCCTGCGGTCTAACGAGAGCTTGTCGGAGACCGTATCCCGTGTCGTTTTTGAATATACGGGCATACAGGATGTGTACATGGAGCAAGTCGGCACATACGGAGATATCGATCGCGACGAAGGCGAGCGGGTGGTATCGATAGCCTATTACGCCTTGATTGATTTGGAAATGTTCGATGAAAATGTGTGCGAGATCCATAATGCCAGATGGGAAGAAGTGGAGAAAGTGGGCAAACTGGTATTTGACCACAACCAAATGTTGAGCGATACCATCAAAATATTAAAGAAAAAGGCGGCGACACAACCAATCGGGTTCAACTTGTTACCTGAAAAATTTACTTTGCCTCAGCTTCAGGCTCTTTACGAAGTCATATATCAAACAACCCTGGATAAACGTAACTTTCGCAAAAAGATACTGGAGATGGATATCCTTGAAAAACAGGACGACAAGGATAAATCGGGTTCGAAACGGGGCGCTTTTTATTATACTTTCGACAAGGAAAAATACGACATGTTACTCCAAAAAGGATATTACTTTTCATTGTAAAAACAAAACCCTGTTTCAACAGGATGCCGGAAGAAAACTTTTTGTTCTCTTTTTTGCTCCATGATATTTTTTATTAAATATGTTGTAAAACATATATCAAATAAGTGTACAATCAAACACTTATTGCTAATATTGCAAGTGTATACGCAACACTTAATTTGTATACGCCTTGTTATAATGTACAATATCATGTTGGAATCACTGAAAAAAGAAGCGTTTGACGCTAATTTAGACTTGGTAAAACACGGGTTGGTTATTTTTACATGGGGAAATGCAAGCGCAATCGACAGGGAAAAAGGCCTGGTTGCAATTAAACCGTCAGGCGTGTCATACGATGCAATGGAAGCCAAAGATATGGTTGTTCTGGATTTGGACGGAAATATCGTTGAAGGCAAACTCAAACCGTCGTCCGATACAGCCACTCACCTGGTATTATACAAGGCATTCCCGAATATCGGAGGCGTTGTGCACACTCATTCCGCTTATGCAACCTCATGGGCGCAGGCCGGTTGCGATATACCGAATATCGGCACTACTCATGCCGATTACTTCAAAGATAAAATACCATGCACCAGGCAAATGTCAAAAACAGAGATAGAAGGCGGATACGAACTGGAAACAGGGAATGTGATCGTAGAACGCTTTGCCGGCTTGAATGCCGACTACACGCCCGGAGTACTGGTAAACAATCACGGGCCTTTCTCGTGGGGGAAAGACGCCCGCAATGCCGTGCACAATGCCGTGGTATTGGAACAGGTAGCTAAAATGGCGTATATTGCATATACTATCAATCCTCAACTGAAAATGAACGAGGAACTTGTCAAAAAACACTTTTTCAGAAAACACGGCGCGGACGCCTATTACGGACAGTAGGAATATTTATCATTAACTATAAAAATTAATATCATGGATTTCAAAGATTTGGAAGTTTGGTTTGTAACCGGCGCTCAACTGTTATATGGAGGCGATGCGGTGATTGCAGTAGATTCGCATTCAACACAAATTGTGAAAGGGCTGAACGATGCGGGCGCCCTTCCTGTGAAAGTTGTTTATAAAGGAACGGCCAACTCGTCTGCCGAAGTGGAGAAAATCTTTAAAGACGCCAACAACAATACAAAATGTATAGGCATCGTCACTTGGATGCACACATTCTCTCCTGCCAAAATGTGGATCAAAGGCCTTCAAAATTCAAGAAAGCCATTGCTTCACCTGCATACGCAATTCAACAAGGAAATTCCATGGAGCGAAATAGATATGGACTTCATGAACCTGAACCAATCGGCTCATGGCGACCGTGAATTCGGACATATCGTCAGCCGCATGCGTAAAAACCGCAAAGTCGTTGTCGGACACTGGTCCGACCCTAAAGTACAGGACAGGATCGCCGTATGGCAACGCGTAGCCGCGGCATGGGCTGACGCCCAAAATATGACCATCATCCGCTTCGGAGATAACATGAACAATGTGGCTGTTACCGACGGCGATAAACTGGAAGCCGAAATCCGTCTGGGCTACCATTGCGACTATTACGGAATCGGCGACCTGGCCGAGTATCAGGCAAAAGTAACCGACGGGGATATTGACGCGCTTGTTGCCGAATACGACAAGAAATACATTGTTGCCGATAACTGCAAAAAAGGAACGGCCAACTACAATCAGGTACGCGAAGCCGCCCGTATAGAAACGGCTTTGCGCCGCTTCTTGAAAGACAAGGGAGCCAAAGCGTTCACGACCAACTTCAACGCGTTGCATGACGTCAACCAATTGTTCGGACTGGCTTGTCAACGCCTGATGGCGGAAGGTTACGGATTCGGCGCGGAAGGCGACTGGAAAACCGCGGCTTTGCTTCGCACGATGTGGGTAATGGCTAAAGGCCTGCCGGGCGGAACATCTTTCCTTGAAGATTATACCTATCACTTCAAGGGAGAAAAGAGCGCTATCCTTCAGTCTCACATGCTGGAAGTTTCTCCCGAAATAACCGCTCAAAAACCCCGGCTGGAAGTTCACCCCTTGGGAATAGGCGGAAAAGCCGACCCTGCGCGTCTTGTATTCACGGCTCATCCGGGTACGGGCATCGCGGCTACAATCGTAGATATGGGCAACCGGTTTCGCATGATTGTCAACAATGTAGATGTGATAGAGCCGGAAGCCGCATTGCCTAAACTGCCTGTTGCCAGCGCTTTGTGGATACCTCAACCGAATCTTGAAATCGGTGCGGCAGCATGGATACTTGCCGGAGGCACACACCATACGTCTTTCTCTTACGCTCTCACAAACGAGTATATGGAAGATTACGCCGATATCGCGGATATCGAATTGGTGACTATCGATAAAAATACAACTGTAAACAGCTTTAAATTCGAGCTGAAAGTAAATGAAGTGTACTACTTGTTAAATAAATCGTTAATTTAAGGTTCCGGGGCGCCGTAAGTAGCGATTATTCCCGGCGCCCCGTTTTTTTATTAACTGTTTTCTTGCACGCTGAATAATTGACTGATATTATGAAACCCGCATGCAAAAGTTACGCCAAAGAGAATGACACGGTTGCGGGTTATTTATGACCATTAAAAACAAATTATTATCACATGAAACGAAGCATGATTTTTGTCAAATCACCAAAGTCCGCGATAATAAAAATCATGCGAGTTCCATATGACCTTTAAAAAACAAATATATATCATATGAAATACACAATCGGACTTGATTATGGTTCGGATTCATGCCGCGCCTTGATCGTGGAAGTTGAAACCGGAAAGGAAATCGCTTCGTCGGTAAAATACTACAAGAGATGGATGCAGGGTAAATACTGCGACCCTCACGCGAACCAGTACAGACAACACCCGCTCGATTATATCGAAGCCCTGGAAGAGTCCGTAAAGGAGGCTTTGGGCAAATTGCCCGCCGGAACAGCCGGAAATGTTGTGGGCATCTCTTTCGATACTACCGGCTCTACTCCCGCCCTGATCGATAAGGACGGGCAGGTATTGGCTTTGCGTCCCGAATTTGCAGAGAATCCGAACGCGATGTTCATCCTCTGGAAAGATCATACGGCAATCAGGGAAGCCGCAAGGATAAATGAAGTGGCTAAACGCTGGCCCATAGATTATACAGCCTATGAAGGCGGCATTTATTCCAGCGAGTGGGTATGGGCCAAGATCGCCCGTGTACTCAAAGCCGACAAGTCTATCGTAAACGACGCTTACAGCTGGATAGAACATTGCGACTGGATGCCCGCACTGATTACGGGAACAACAAAACCTGCCGATATTGTAAGGAGCCGTTGTGCAGCCGGACACAAAGCCATGTGGCTGAAAGAATGGGACGGGCTTCCATCGGAAGAATTTCTTGTAGAAGTCGCTCCCGAATTGAAAGGATTCAGAGAAAGCCTGTTCCACGAAACATATACAAGCGATGTAAAAGTCGGCAACCTTGCTCCCGAATGGGCCGAAAGACTCGGACTGCCAACAACCGTGGCTGTAGGCGTAGGCGCATTCGACTGCCACATGGGCGCCGTAGGCGCCGAAATAAAACCGAAAACATTTGTACGCGTGATTGGAACTTCTACCTGCGATATCATGGTTGCTTCATACGAAGACATGCACGATAAACTGGTGCCGGGTATTTGCGGACAGGTAGACGGTTCTGTTATACCGGGAATGACAGGACTGGAAGCCGGACAATCCGGTTTCGGGGATATCTATGCATGGTTCAAGTCTGTGCTTGCCTGGCCTCTGGAAAAAATATTGAAAGAATCGTCGCTGGTAGAACAGGCAACGAAAGATAGACTGATAGAAGAGGTATTGGATAAACTGATTCCCGCCTTGTCCGAAGAAGCCGCAAAGATCCCTGTCGCCGACAGTTCGGCGCTGGCAATAGACTGGATGAACGGCCGCCGTACTCCCGACGCCAATCAATTGGTGAAAGGAACTATCACCGGTCTGAATCTGGCCAGTTCGGCTCCGCTTGTCTTTAAAGCGCTGGTAGAGGCTACGGCATTTGGCTCGAAAGCCATTGTCGACCGTTTCCTTGAAAACGGAATAGAGATAGACAGCGTAATCGGTATCGGAGGGATCTCCCTGAAATCTCCGCTTGTGATGCAGACGCTGGCTGATGTGCTGGGTATGCCTATTAAAGTTGCAAAATCGGAACAGGCATGCGCACTCGGCGCGGCTATGTTCGCTTCAGTGGCGGCAGGAGTACATCCGGATATCAAATCCGCTCAAAAAGCAATGGGCCAAGGATTTGCATTCGAATATAAACCCGATATGCAAAGGCATGAAGTATATATGAGACTATATGCCAAATACCGGAAGCTGGGCGAATTTACAGAAACAATTCTTGATTCTTGATTCTTGATTCTTGATTCTTAATTCTTAATTCTTGATTCTTAATTCTTCATTCTTAATTCTTAATTTTTAATTCTTCATTCTTAATTCTTCATTCTTAATTCTTAATTCTTAATTCTTAATTCTTAATTCTTTACCGTTTCCTTTATTTCTGGATGCAACGAACCGAGAAGCCGTACCCGCGACTGAGCGTGTTCATCTCAATATTGGCGTTGTAGAAGTTCAAGTACCTCGCGTTGGTAGTGGAAACGGTAGACGACCAGACGTAGCCGACCACACCCCGATTGTCCCACGCACCAGAGCTACCGCGGTAGCCGGCGATAGGCAAATAGAGGTTGTCGCCAACGCCGGTGACTGTTATACGGCTATTGGCGACCGAGCCGGTCTTCTTATTAATCAAAACGGTCAACTCTGCTTCTGTTGGAACCCGCCAACCATCGGGACAAGGACCCTGTGCGTTCTCGCCCGACCATAAATTGTCATCCTTCGAGCTTAACCAGTCAAAAGGGTCTGCACTGGTGGTAATAAATTTAGTCTCGTAGTCCTCAACAGGAGTATCCGGGTAAACAGGGCCGCCGTAAGTATCCCCCGTGTTGTAAATAAACGGAACATTGCGACCCCACTGGAAATAATGACCGCAACCGGCTTCTGTTGCACTGTAAGTGGTAGAAGTCGCCCCAACGTTCACGGGAGCCCAATACCTTCTTTCGTCGGTAAGGCCATCCTCTGAATACTGGCCCTCGACAAGAACGGGCGTGTGATTCGTGTTTTCGTATTTCGGAATGGAAGTGATGTTAAAGGTCTGCTTTTTAGTTGTTGCCACATCTTCGATAGTGAGGGTGCCGGCAACCGGGTAAGTCGTCTTTGGCAATATTATTTTATATGTCTGCCTGACTTTGGCGCCTCCGTAAGTGACAACGGGGTCGCCTTCAACAACAGGCGTAAAATTGTTTTTGGCATAGTCAGTCCCCAAAGTAAAATCGAGGGTAGCCGTCAATTC
>JAISSD010000185.1 GCA_031273295.1 Prevotella sp. | reverse complement strand
CATTTTCTTGTTTCAAATGCAAGGAAATATGGCAAAAGCACTCAAAAACCTTGCACTTGAAAATTTGATGAATTGATATTTTCGGGAAATAAATCATAAAAATTATATTCTTATACGTTGTTAGCTCTCGAAAATATATTAAAATTCGATTTTCATGAAGAATATCTTACAAAATGAATGAGTTTGAGTTTTTCAGCAGACCCTATCTACACAAAATTTTCCACGATTTCAGAGGGGAGTTTGCCGGCAGCGCCTTCCATTTGTTGATTTTTGTCGGGCCACATTTCCGTTGCGTTGTAAATTCCAAACCCTTGCCGCGCCCGTTGAGACCACAGGCAACCGCTTCAAAATCGACAATCCGCTCTCCTAATGATGTTATTAATACCTGCCCGGCAAACCGGCGCAAGACATCAAAGCCAAAGCGCTTCATTGACTAAAATTCAAGCAGTTTCTCAATATTTTAAATTTTTAAACAAGGTACGGGCTTCCCGCGCATTATTCAGATAAGAGATCAACATGTCACGGTCGAAATGAACCAAAAACCGCGGGATATAAAAAAGCTCGACCAACGATAACAGTTCCTTGTCCGTAAACCGATCCAGTATGGCATTAAACTTCACTTCGTCACCCAGTTCGAAATAAAGTAATGCCAAACGCTGTTTAACCGGCAAATTGGCCGTATCCAGGTCCCACAACTTTTCAGTATAAAAAGCCGCCTGCCTGTAATCTTCCTCTTTTATATATACCATCGCCAGCCTGTCCAATAGCTGGCAGTTTTCCATATTTTGAGAATATATGCTCAAATAATAGAGCTCGGCTTCCTTATACTCTTCACGCCGAAATTCAATCTCCCCGGCAATCATATTCAAGTCAGGAGAATAGGGATTGTCCTGCAAACCTTTTTCCACTATGGATAAAGCTTTTCGATAATCTTCTTTTTCAAAAAAAAGATAAGCCTGCCTGGATAATAATTCAGGAGTTTGGCCTTCTATATCTTCATATTTTTGCAAACAGGATAATGCCTCATCGTACATTTCGAGCGACTCGTAGCATTCGGCAAGCAGGAAGTGAATGGAAGCGTCATCCGGATTGGCAAGCAGCAGATCGCTGAATATCCCGATTGCTTCCCCCGTCCTATCCGCCAATGATAAACAATGAGCCTTTAGTTTGAGCACATCACTGTCCATATCATTGATCGCAAGAGCAAAATCGAAGGCGTCTATTGCTTTTCCAAACTGTTCTTTCAACGAATACAGCTTGCCCAGATTTACCCAGGCTTCATAGGTATAAGCCTCTATATCAAGTATTTTATTTGTAGCGTCAATGGCCGCGTCGAAATCGCCCAGCATCTCATGAGCATAGGCCAGGTCGGAAAGCGCTTCCATATTTTCAGGATTATACTTCAAACTTTCCTGCAAATACAATATCGCTTCTTTAAAACAATCGGCTTCCACATAAAGAAACCCGAGTTCGACAAGCACACTGTCCAACGATTCGTCCTCTTCTTTTTCAAGGAGTTCTTCCGACAGCTTATAAGCATCCTGATATTGTTCCAATTGCAGATAACATTCTATCCTGAGCAGATAAAGGTCGTAATCATATTCGGACAGGACGTCCAACAATTCCAGAGCCTGTTCGTATTCACTATCGTAAACAGCCAGTTCTGCCTTTTTTATCAACAGAGGCGTATTGCCCGGGTGGATAGTCAGCCCGGCGTCTATTATTTCGCGGGCAGTATCCAAGTCGTCCACCGAATCGTAATATTCGGCCAAATCACTGAATTCGTCCGCGTCGAAGTAGGCGTTCTTTCCCGATTCGCGAGCTTGCTGGTATCGTTCCACGAGCGATGATATGTCTTTTTCCGGCATTCGGTATTGTTTTAATCTTAAAAGATCACAAAGGTAACACATAAAAGCAGATTAATAAAATTTAATAACATCATATTGATAACCAGTGCATAACATATTAGTTTGCATTGATTTTCCGAAGGGGGAAAAGGCAGGAAAAGGCGCTTTTAAGCCATACTTCCGTTACCATTTTTTTGTCACGAAATCCACGATCAAAGGTAGCAAAACAACCGGATCTGCAAAGGCAAAGGGCAGGGTATTGCAAGTACTCAACCTATGGCACTGGACTCTTTCAGGACAATGAATGATGCTGTATCCGGGTGTGTAGGGAAAGATTACAGTAAGGTTGCATTCGAAAATGATTTCCAGTTTATTAACGGATTGTTCATCAAACGGTACATCGTGTTGTCATCCATGTGCAGGTTGCCTGTTTTTTGCGCCGCATAAACGCTCAGCCTCCCAAACGGCATAAAATCAGCGCTACAAGTACCGACACCAGCGTAAATCCCTGTTGCTTTACACCGCAAAACGGTTTTAACAGACGCCCGGGTTTAAACTGTGTTGAAAAATGGAGAACCCCGCCCACTCTCTTTTCTTTTTTTCGTCAGAATGCTTGCCAATTCCTCTAAAATGCTTATTTTTACACGCATAAGTGGTGATAATTTTTTAATTTGTATTTTTGTATTTAACTACCACGAAATTAGCAAATTATATAGAATTATCACTGCTTTTTCCTTGTTTCCCCCCTTGATTTACCGGAGGTTAAAGGGTGGGGAAATTAAATTATATATTTGAATCTTATAAAAGACAAGCAATATTACATATATGAAAATGAATAACTGATAACTATTTATTATCTTTAATATAGAATACGTAAGCATGAAAAATATTGGGCATCGCAAATCAGATTTGCTTTTTTTGATAATTGGACCTCTATTATCTCTAATTACTTTTATTATAGCATATTTCTTGGATCCTTTAAATTATAGTGTACAATCTTCATTGGCAGCAATACCAGCTTTTTTGCTTTCTGTGATAGTCCTTATAATAAGTCACATTATCGTCATATTTAGAGAAGTTCAGAAAGTTTCGGCTGATTCAGATCGAATTCATGAGGCTGTAAAAAACTATCTACATGTTACAAAGATTGGAACACCTAAGAAAGCATGGGAGTACATCATACATAGACTACCAGTTTTAGATTATGTACAAAATACTTCATTCAATTTTGAGGAAGAAAACGAGCAGTCTACCGAGCGATTATATGATGATAGTAATTATCAACAATCCGCTACTAAAATTGCACGTCAGATAGAGCAAGGTCTTAAATGGAAAGACATTGGAGACTCGACAGCAATAGATAGGTTTCAAAGAATAGAGAACAACATCAAGGGAAATAAGTGCCTTGGTTGTTATATGTTTAAGCAAATAAGGCAGGCTGAGCCACAGATAGGATTTGTACTATTGACTTACAAGGATGGTACGACCGAGGTTTTATTCAATTGGGATTTTCGAGACATACCTCAAGATCCAATTGTTCTTCTTTCGAGAGATCGTGAAATATTCAGTATGTTTGCTGCACAGTTTAAAGGTTTATGGCGGGTTGCCGTTCAAGATTACGACAGTAAGGCGACTAAGTCAACTTCGTAGAAATAACGATTTTGCATAAGAGGATCAGCATCTATCCATGTGCGGAAATAGTCAGCAGTTTTTTTTGAAAGAAATTGATAAGTCCAAAGCAAGGTTTCTTCGTAGTATGGTAAAAAATCAATTGGAAACGGACTAAATCGTTCAAACAGTTCAAACTCGTAAGAGCATTGTTGGTAAGGTGAATGACGGAGAACACTATAAGTTCGATCTAAATCATAATGATAGAACCTTTGGCTATTTTCAGTCGCAACTCTTAAGTCTATTTCTATTGCTTGTCGTTTTGATGTAGGCATAGGACCAAAACGAATCGAAGCACCGTCATATTGACGTATGGCAAGCGTTCCGCGAGGAGTTCTTTGTGATAAAATATTTACAAAAGAATCAAGATTTCTAATATAAGGAAAGATATTAAAAGCTAAAGTTAAGTCGCTCGGTGGAATTCTAAAAGCCTCTTGTTCCAGATCTAGTTGAAGAAATGACACTTTTCGTTGCCAAAAATTACTTCTTTGGACTGCCATATTTAGCAATTCTTCATCACTATCAATTCCTATGAACTCACATTCAGTTGGGAGAAATTGATTCAGAGTTTCAAGCCACAGTCCAGATGCACATCCTAAGTCCACTATGCTCCTTGGTTTAAGGGACGCTAATCTCTTAGCAAAAGCTGTTCTTTCAGGAAACTTCGCTTGATGGTGGGACGCTAGCCAACTTGCGGCGGCAAGCGGTTTTCCTATTGAATTTTCTTGTGATACCATAAACATCCTCTATATATCCATAATAAATAGTTATCAACCATTCCCCACCAGTTGTAGCTTTCTTCTTGGATGTTTTGTCGTTAGGATTTTCTTTTGCTTGCTGACGTTTACATGCGTATATATCTGTGTGATAGCTATAGAACTGTGTCCGAGCATGTTTTGAATATATTTTATATCTACATCCTCTTCCAAAAGCAGAGTCGCAAACGTATGTCTGAATGTGTGCGGGGTAACGTGTTTAGTCAATCCGGCCTTGTTAACATAGAATTTTACCATCAGTCTGACTGACTGTGTTGATAGTGGAAGGCCTAAACGGTTTACAAAAAAATGAGATTCAGGCTTAATTTGTTCTTTATGCAATTGATAGTAATTTCTAATTATAGATATAGTTTCGGATTGGCAAATTTGAATAATACGTTCTTTACTCCCTTTTCCAAAAACTTTTATAACCCCATTTCTTAGGTTAATGTCTTGCAATTTCAAGTTGCAGATTTCGGAAACTCTCATCCCCGTTGAAAACAGGATTTCAATAATAGCCAAATTACGAACTTGTGATCTGTATGTATATCGGTCTGTATTGTTATTGTTTTCAAGATCTTTATACATAACGCTTAATATCTTCTTCACTTCATTTAAAGTCATAACAGAGGGTAACAGGCTTGGCTCTTTTAGCCGGACTTTAATTTTTCGAAAAGGATTGATGTACCCATCATCTTCATATTCCAGAAAATTGAGCATCGCTTTTAGTGAGGCCACTTTCCGTTTTATTGTCTTGGCCTTGAAATGGGAAATTTCCTGAAGATAGTTTTTCAATGTGTCCTTAGACATAGCTTTGAATCTCCGTTCGTCCTCTGTCCCTTTTATATATAGAGAGAACTGCATCAAATCTATGGTATAAGCACGCAATGTCTTTGAACTTAGGTTTTTCTCAAATTGGCAATGAAAGAGAAAGTCTCTAATAGCCTCATTTATACTCATTTCTTGTACTCCTTTACCTGTTTTTTTTGAATCCATATTTCCTGTTTTTAGTAATTAGGCTGCGAAGGAACAGATTTATAGCATAAATTTTCATAATGAAGAATAATTTTTGTATCAAAAATTAATCAAATAGATAAAAAGATATTCTTGTTCTTTACCAAGAGCAACAAAAGTCATATAATAGTCTCACATTCAAGAAAATCAGATGTTGTATCACTATTGATTCCTAACCTGTAAATTTTTATCGAAATTTGGAAATGAAACACGGATGCTACAGATATCCGGATTGCAGGGTATATGAACGGGTTTAATTTACAACACGAAGACAATGCCTTTTTCGATACCGGATGCAATACACAGGCAACCGCAACATATTGGCTCAGCCAAATGTTGTTTCATGCTCTTTGGCGCAACTTTTGCATGCCCGTTTCAAAACAACATTCCGTCGGAAATGTATCGTCCGGTAGAAAAAACAGGAAACCTTCGCCTGCATCCCGATATCCTGTTATAAATTGTTTATTTTTCATGCCCCGGTAACAAAATGTACTTATCTTTGCAAAAAAGATTTCTCCGGCACGTAGCGGATTTCCACATGATTTGAGGGTCGGGATAGCGGGTATTTTGCGTGTAAATTCGATGACCCGGTCAACAGGACTGAAGGCTGCGCTTTCAGACAGTGTATAATATAACTGACAATGGAAGAACTTATAATTACCATAACCGGACATCCCCTTTTCGGATACCTTCTCCAGCCGTTATGGATCAGGCGGGAAGAAACGGGTTCATTGTCCATACTTGAAATAGTAGACGAAAAGAGTTCCTGCTTTGCATCCTTGCCCTTGCTTCACAGGGAAATCATCACACTGGCAGGCCGTTGTACAGCCAGATCCCTGATGAAAAGCTATTCTAAAGAGACAACAGTATCCGGTTTTCAGAAGAATGTCACTGAAAAAACGATACAGCTGTATATCCGTCCGACCATAGAAAAATATCAGCAACGCATCATGGAACGTTTACTACGGTCCGGTCTGGAAATTTATTTCAGGGAAGGTGTAAAAAACCGTACCTTGTTTGATTCCGACAAACTGGACGTTTGTCCCGATCCGGCCAGGAGTGTGTTTAATTTCATAAAAAACGGTGAAAACGGATTGCGGTATTTCATCACGCTGGCAGCGGGAAATGAAATAATCGATTTGAATGGCAAAAACTTTGGCGTCATTTGCAATAACCCCGCCTGCGTTTTTGTAGACAGGAAGTTGCTTGCGTTCAAGGATATCGATGCAAAAAAATTACTGCCGTTTTTTTCCAAAGAATACGTAACAGTTCCGGCAAGCTCGGAAAAAGCCTACATAGAGAAATTTGTCGCAAATTGCCTTAGAAACAACGTTGAGATAAATGCTCAGGGAATCAGTATACAGGAAATACACCCGCCATGCAAAGCTCGCCTGACATTAATGAACGGTTTGGATCTACAGCCTGTCCTGACCCTGGATTTTCTGTATGAAGGGAAGGTCTATCCCATCGATACTTCCGAAAAGAAGGTTGTATATGCAAAGCAGGCTGACGGCGTCACGGCTTTAGTCTGGTTTTACAGGGACAAGGAACTGGAAAACTCATTGGTGAAGTTTCTCACGGATAACGGGATGGAAAAGAAATGGGTCAATAGCTTCCGGATAAAACATGCGTCCGGGGAAAACGGAACCGGGTCCTTGATTGAATGGATACAAACGCACCGGGAAATGTTGAACCGTTTCGATTTGATGCAGGATATCCCGGATAGAAAATATTTTTTAGGTGAAATATTCCTGGAAAACAGCCTGAACAAAAAGCAGGATTGGTTCGATCTGAAAAGTGAAGCCGTATTCGGCACGTTCAGGATTCCTTTCATCCGGTTCAAGAATCACATTCTGAATGATATCAGGGAATATGTTTTACCGGACGGGAGCATTGCCGTATTACCCGGGGAATGGTTCACCCGCTACTATGAATTAATGTTTTTCGGCAGGGAAAACGCAGACAATATCCGCTTGCAAAGGCATCATTTCCGGTTAGCAGAAGCTTTTGCCACAAATATGCACAAGCCTGTTCCCGATATGCACACCGGATGCTTGTATCCCGTTCCGGAAGGATTAAATGCCGTACTGAGGCCCTACCAGCATAGAGGATTCTCATGGCTTCTGGCTTTGGCCGAAAACCGTTTCGGAGGCTGTCTTGCCGATGATATGGGTCTGGGAAAGACTTTGCAGGCAATCGCCCTGCTACAGCATTTTTACCTTCTCCGAAAAAAAACAAAATCAAAGCCGGCAGGACAACTGTCTTTATTTGACGAAGACAATACGCGCCAATTTTCCCGGGAATATCCCCCTTCTCTGGTGACTGTTCCCGCATCCCTGCTGCATAACTGGCAGAATGAACTGAACCGCTTCGCACCCGCCCGGAAAGTACTTGCTTATTCGGGAAGCAGGCGAATGAAAACAAAAGATCCGGATGCGTTTTTCGGGATGTTCGATGTGATACTGACTACATACGGGACGCTCCGAATCGATATCGAGATGATAGAGCGCTGTTCTTTCCATTATCTCATCCTGGATGAATCCCAATTTGTGAAAAACCCGGATTCGGAGACCTATAAGGCAGTGATGCGGGTTAAGGCTGCGCACAAGCTTGCGCTTACGGGTACGCCTGTCGAGAATTCCCTTACGGATCTGTGGGCCCAGCTTAACATTGTAAACGAAGGCATGCTGGGTACCCTGAAAGACTTTCAGAAGACCTATGTCAATCCGCCAAGCCGGAACGATAAAGAAAATAAAGAAAAAGAAGAGGCTTTACTGAAGATCATACACCCGTTTATTTTAAGGCGGACAAAGGGCGAGGTTGCCCCGGAGTTGCCGGCTTTAACCGAAAAAACCGTTTATTGCGATATGAGCGAACCCCAGACGGAGTCTTATAACCGGGAGAAAAATAAATTGCGGAGTTACCTGATTGCCGGAGATCAATCAGCCGATTCTCGAAAATTCGCGTTTATGGCTTTGCAGGGCCTGACAAGATTGCGGTTGCTGGCAAATCATCCGGCCTTGCTGGATTTGTCATATTCCGGGGATTCCGGTAAGTTTGAACAGGTGGCGATGTATCTGAAAACTTTGCGCGACAGCAATCACAAGGTTTTGGTCTTCTCCTCTTTTGTAAAACATTTACGCCTGTTCTCCGATTATTTTGACCGGAACAACTGGAAATACGCATGGCTGACGGGGGAAACAAAAATCCGGGACAGGGAAAAGCAGATCGACCTGTACACGCAGAATCCGGAAGTGAATTGCTTTTTTATCTCCATCAAAGCGGGAGGCGTAGGACTCAACCTTACTGCGGCCGATTATGTCCTTATTCTGGATCCATGGTGGAACCCTGCGGTGGAAAACCAGGCTGTAAGCCGTTCCCACAGGATAGGACAGGACAAACATGTGATTGCATACCGTTTTATTTCGTCAGGAACCATAGAAGAAAAAATCCGTCATTTACAGGATGGCAAATCAAAGCTGGCCGAGGTATTTACATCCGGCTCAAACCCTTTACTGTCCATGGCAAAAGAAGATGTGGAGGTTTTATTGGAATAACCATCCGGTATTGGATACCATGTCTTGCAGGCCTGTCTACCGCGATCCGACACAACCGGATGGCTTCTGTTTTTTAGGACTTGTGGCTACATCTATTTTTTTGCGGGATACGCCGGACGAGGTTTGTCGGAATGGATCCAAATTGTCGAAAGTATGCAGGACGTGCGAAAGTCCCGCAGGAGGACGCTTTATTAACCGTGGATGAAGCGGAATCTACGGAAACGAAAGCTCCTACTCTCCCTAATCCCGCACGAGACGACACTTTATAACCCAAGGTGCGGACAAGGATAGTCCGTACTTTCAGAACTCCTGACTTGGCACAGAATAAACTGTCGCATTTTTACAGCGCTTGAATATTCAATATATTTATACAAAGCATATTGCGATATTAAACCTGTCAAGATCACGACAATATCAG
>JAISSD010000133.1 GCA_031273295.1 Prevotella sp. | reverse complement strand
GTTTGTAACCCGCTCCTGAAAACCGATTACGGGAGGCCAAACTCCCATCTTTCGCACAGTTGCGAACAATTGCAGCCATTCAATTGCTCTCACGGCACACTTAACCTCGTTTCCACCTGATTTTCTTAATGAAACAACCTCTACTACAGGATTAAAAAAAACGGGCGGACATTGTTTTTAACCTCATTTTCACCTGATTTTCTTGACAAAACAACCTCTGCTACAGGATTAAAAAAAACGGGCAGACATTGTTTTTAACCTCATTTTCACCTGATTTTCTTGACAAAACAACCTCAGTAGCAGCAAGTTACCCCAAGCGCCAAACCTCATTACCTGAAAGGCTCCGGTGCGATCGATGTTTCCGGGATGGATAGCATAAACAGGGGGCTTGTTAAGGGTGCGTTCTATCTCTGGCCTGAAAAACTGGCAGACAAGCGAATACAATTACCGCAATCCTCATATTTAATTTTACTCTTTTCAATTAGTTTACACGCTGTTTTCCCGATAAAATTTTGTCAGCTTCAAAAAAGGTTGTACCTTCACAGCGTTAGTACCCGCCGAGCCTCTTCACAATGCTTAAACAGGCGGGTCGTTTTATTTTTGACAGTATGGCGACAAAAGACAAAATAACCGTTCAGGGAACAGAGATAACCGTTATTTCGGATAAGAACAGCGATTTTATCTCGCTGACAGATATGGCAAATGCCAAAGAAGGCGAAGCGCGGGCAGCCGATATTATTAAAAACTGGCTTCGTACCCGCTCCACGCTTGAATTTCTCGGCACATGGGAGCAACTCTACAATCCCAACTTTAAAGTGGTCGAATTTGACCACTTTAAAATGCAGGCAGGATTGCCGAGTTTCGTTATCAGTACAAGCGAGTGGATTGAAAAGACCAATGCGACAGGGATTCGTGTCAAACAGGGAAAATACGGAGGCTCTTACGCGCATAAAGACATTGCCTTTGAGTTTGGATCGGCTATCAGCGCTGTTTTTCGTTTATTCCTAATAAGGAATTTCAGCGATTGAAAGAGGAGGAGATACAAAACAAATCCCTCGAATGGAACTTGCAGCGCACCCTCTCGAAAATCAATTACCATATCCACACTTCGGCAATCAGTCAGAACCTTGTTCCCAAAACGCTTTCCAAAGAGCAGATAAACCATGTTTACGCCAGCGAAGCCGATTTGCTGAATGTTGCCCTGTTTGGCATGACCGCCAAAGAATGGCGCGAGGCAAATCCCGACCTGAAAGATATCCTGTATGCCTAGACAATTTGAAACGTCAATTTGACCGGTCAAATGCTCCCGTTTCAATTCAATTTTCTTACTTCTTGCATATATTCGTAAATATGCACCATTTACAGGCTTCGCCGGTCGAAGTCTGGTTAAACGGCGTTTGCGGGTCGAATATTTCTTCAAGGCAGGCGTCGAAATATGCTTCAAATTCCGCCCTGTATTCCGAGAAGTCGGTAATACGCCTGTCTTCCCTGTCCGCTTTGCGGATAACATCGGGGTCAAATCCGGAGCCGAAAAGATTGCGTAGATAATAGATACCCGGTTCCAGTATCTTGTCGGGATGGCTAAACATGTACAGGTGCGAATACATAAACACCTGCATAACTGCTTTCGGGCGATCTTTCAGTCCCTTATCGAACAGATCTTTCATCTCCTTATAGCAAAGAACTCCCTTTCCCGTCTTGTAATCGATGATACGGGTATGCCCTTTCACTTCATCCACACGGTCGATAAAACCTTTTAACGATACTACTTTTCCCGAAGGCAAACAATAGTCTTTCTTTATCTGTTCCTCCGATTCGATATAGATAAACGGCGTAAGCCCGGCGTCTGTGGCCAATACCTGCCTGATATACTTGCGCAAGACCTCCCCTGTCAGATAGTTACGGCCTGTCAGCGGGTTCACTTTTCTGGACTTGAAATAATTCTCGGCAAACGAACGTTCTATCGTATAAGTCAATAATTTATTGTTCTTGCTGACATTATGGAGCAAGTCGGCTGTTACCGTCTTGCCTTTAAACGGCTCGTACAGCCATTCCATAATAGAGTGAAATATGGTGCCGAATGTGCTTGCTTCAATCGTTTCCGCTATCTCGTCTTCCTTCTCTTCCATATTCTCCACCACCGAAAAATAAAACTGTAACGGGCAATTCAGGTATGTATTAATGGAACTGGCAGACAAGCCTTTACCTCCCCCTTCCAAAAAAACGTTCATCTTTTCCATTATCTGCGGCGTTTTTTGTATGGAGATGGCAAGACTTTCGGCGGATGACACCTTGTATACGGCCAGTTTCTCCCTGATATCGAAATACTTCGCATACAAATGTTTTATCTGGTTAAAATACCGGCTTACTTCACCGGTTTGCAGCCCCTCGGTACGGGTATCGTAAAGCAGGAAGATACGCTTTGCCCGGTGTATCATCCGGTAAAAATGGTAAGAAAAGATACTGTCCTGATGCTCGGTTGTGGGCAGGTCAAAGCCTTTCCGCAGATTATACGGGATAAATGAACCTGCCGCTTTTTTCAACGGGAATATGCCTTCGTTCATGGAAAGCAGGATCAGGTTGTCAAAATCAAGGGCGCGCGTCTCCAGTACGCCCATTATCTGTAAACCCGACAACGGCTCTCCACTGAAAGGCGCACTGACGCCGGCGATCAGTTTCCGCAGCAGTTTGAAGTAAGTATCCACAGACATCTCGGTCGAAACGTTTTTCAGAGCTTCGTCCATCTTGTTCACCGTCTTGTAATACTCCACTATAAATTCGCATTCCACGTCAATGGAACGTACATTTACATCCGCATTCTTGTCTGCAGTATATTCGTTAACCGATAATGCTGTTCTCAATGTCGACAGTATCGACCGTAAATAGTCCGGTATATCCTGCCAATCGAGAACAGGCCTGAAAATGAGCCGGAACAGCGGATGGCCCTGTAAATCCTGACATGAAACCGTCGTTTTATTGTACTGGATAATATTCGTCCGAAGCAAGCCGGCTTCGTCACGCGCCACATTGGTTATATATCTGTGATTGAGTATCGCCAATACAGGTTTATAGTAAAAACCCGTGTAGTTTTCCGACTTTCGTACATTGCGCCGGAGTTCAAAGACATGTTCCATCAACCCCGAAATGGAGCTGTTTCCCAGATTGTAACCCATCGTCACATTTATCCTGTCTATTTCTTCGGGAATGGAATACAGCGCAGGCAATAACAGGTTCTCGTCCGGCAACACCAAAGCCGTATTCATGGCTTGTGTAGACGATGTGATCTGTTTCCCGTCCAGCAACGATTTTATAATGGAATGCGCATATTTTGCCTGTCCCACTGCAGACGGAACGCCTATCACCTCAATGACAGGCAGATCCGAACCCGCTTCTTCCTGTTCCAGAGTCAACTGCGACGGGAAAAGCGCCCTGTTTTTGTCGATAAAGAATGAAGCCTTGTTGTGCGGGTCGCACACCAAAGGCGATGAATAGTCCCAATAGAAATCGGCAATCTGTCGTTTATGCAAATACTTCAAAAGAGCTTCTTCCGCTTTGCTGTGGCCGTTAAGCCCCACAAAGATAATTTTTTCGAAAGGGAGTTTATGACCGGTATCGCTTGACAGCCTTTCGACTACATCGCGAAACAGCATGCCTTCATAAGCCTGTCCTTTGTCATGGAGTTGTTTACGCAAGGAGGTATATAATTGAAAAAGCGCTTTCCACATTTCCAGAAAATCTTTTTTCCTGTCGTTATCCCCTATCGGCAAAAAGTTTGACCAAAAGCGGCGTATAGCCTCTATCTGGGTTTCGGCAAGGAAATCAAACCCCGCGTCAATCTCTTTCAGGTCGCGAATATTACGGAAAAGCTGCTGCGCATCTACCAGATATTTGTCCACATCGTCGAAGTCATTCAACAGCATCTCTCCCCAATAGAGGAACTCGTCGAATGTTTCGGTAGACGAACTGATCCGTATATAAATATCATATAACAGGAAAAGCATCTCGATGCGATCGGCTTTTTTATACGGGCTTAACTTTTCAAAAAGATCTGTAACAGTAAGTATCTCTGGCGAAAAGATCGGCTGTCCCGCGATTCGGGACAGATAATGCTGAAAAAATATCCCTGCCCTGCGATTGGGAAAAACAAAGGTATAACGGCTTATATCCCGCCCGTAAGCTTTGTGATATGCCTGAGCTACATTGTAGAGGAATGGTATCATTTTATCGGCGCTGTTTTTTGACCGGTACAAAAATAAGAATTAAATGAGACTCTTGTGAATATCCATGAAAGAATATGAACCCGTTTTGACAATAAATCTTTTACAAGTCCTTTTTTTGCAGATCTTCAAAAAAACAGGCTTGGCGGTTCATCCCGTCTTTTCCTCGCCACCTATAGCCGTCAGGTTAAGGTTTTCAGCCCTGGCTTGGCAGCTAAAAGCACGGGACGACGCTTTATATACAGAGGTCGAGGCAAAGGTAGTCCGGACTTGCATATCAATAGAAAAAGGGGCGGAACCAAAAGAATGAAAAAACCGCACAAGATTTAACTCGCTTTCGCTTTGTCGATTGCAATTATTACTTGTAAAATAATTGTATTGTCAGAAACTCCACTTGTCGGACGTCCTGGCCGAACCGGTTTTTCCCGTTCCTCCTTTATAATACTTCAACGCTTCGGACAAGTCTTTCTGTATCTGTTTGATACGCGTTTCATCCGAAGGATGGGTACTCATAAACTCCGGAATGCCGCTTCCGTTTTGAGCCATACGCTGCCAAAATGCAGACGCCGCGCCGGGGTCGTATCCGGCCATTGCCATAAATACAAGTCCGAGCTGGTCGGCTTCCAGTTCCTGTTTCCGCGAATATGGCAATAAAATACCATATTGCGCCCCCAGTCCGATGGCCACCGCCGCGGCTTGCTGAACTTTGGCGGATGCTCCGCCCAGAGCGGTCTCGATCGCGGCAGAACCGTATTGCGTCATCATCTGGTTGCTCATACGTTCGTTGGCGTGTTTGGCAACGGCATGCGCAACCTCGTGCCCCAATACCACAGCCAGTCCTGTTTCATTCTGCGTATAAGGCAAAATGCCTTCATATACCACAATCTTTCCACCCGGCATACAGAATGCGTTTATATCCGCGCTTTTCACAAGATTGAATTCCCATGCGTAATCTTTTAACTGATCGGCATAACCGTTGCTTTCAAGGTAAGTTTCCACTGCATTGGCGATATTCCGCCCGACCTTTTGTACCAGAGCCGCATTCGCGTTGTCGGTAGAGATAGAGGCCGATTTTATAAAATCGCCGTATTGTTGAAGACCAAGGCTCAATACCTCGCTGTTCGATACCAGATTCAATTGTTTTCGTCCCGTTACCGGAACGCTTCCGCAACCTGCAAAAAGCGGCAGACAGGCCACTATCAGCAATACCTGACTTTTTTTTAGCATAACAGTTTATTCGTTTTAGGGTTAATACATTAAATATAAACAACTTGTTTTTCATTCTATTCTTTTCGACAAATCCCTGATTTCCGTCGGATGCGCCTCTTCTTTTAAAACACAAACCCGGAAACCTTTTAAATCTTGGTCAATGAAGCATTTTGACTCTAAAAATCATATTCTTGAAACGAAGCATGATTTTTGTCAAATCACCAAAGTCCGTGATAATAAAAATCATGCAAGTTCCATATATCAATTGAAAACAAAATTATTATTTTATGAAAAATTCAAACAGATCCTTAATATATTTTGTTTAATATAATTTTCACGCTTGCCGGTTCTTTCTCGTCCGATATCATATAATCCTCCACACATATACTGTCGGGAAGGTTTATCATAAAAGGAATCGACTCCAGCCCGCATAGCGGCGGATACGGCTTGTTTCGGTTCAATACAAATCCTTCCATTTTCATGGTATCGTTATATATGCCGTAATCCAGGGCCAGCATGCTGTTTTGCAGTTTCATATACATGCTGACAGGCGCGCCGAGCCGGATCTTTTCCATTATCTCCTTGTTGTCTTCACCGGAAAAGAATGCGTTTCCGGGGCCGGAGTCTATGGCGTCTTCCATGAGCCTGTAATGGCGGCTTGCAAAAAACAGGCCCTTGTAGAAAGAGCAGGCGAGGAAATCATTGTTTGCGAGCGCGTATATGTATATTCCGGCATCCTTGTATTTTATCGCCTTGGGCGGAAAGGGCAGGGCAAGCCGCTTTTCCAGACGCTCTCTTATTCCGTATTCCTGCTCGCGACCGGCTTTAAATGCCAGCAATTTCCTGCCATCGGCATATTTTGAAATGACGACGGGATAGTGGATATTATCTCCTGCAAGGCCTGTTAATACGGACAGGGACGGATCATAAACAAACAGTTTTTCCATATAGTATTCCCTGTTTATATTGATCACTTCCGTGGCCCGGGACGATACATAAGCGTATATATCCGTGTCGAAAGACTGTTTGTCATATTCCAGCTTTTTGTACATGCGCCATCCTCCGACAAGAACAGCTGTTATCAGAATAAATAAAATAACTATCTTTATCCTCCGTTTAGTCATGGACGGGTTTATTATCAACTCTTGCAAAGATATATGAAAGCTTTAGTATTAAGAGAACTCAAGTCTGTTTTTTGTTCCCCGCCGGGTATTTTTTTCGCGTTGGCTTTTCTTTCAATAACGGGAGCAATGCTGTGGGCTTTTTCGGGCAGTTATAACTTTATCGACGGCGGATACGCAGATATGAGTCCTTTCTTCGATTTGGCGCCTGCATTGTTTGCCATATTGATTCCGGCGCTTACAATGCGGTTGTTTTCCGGGGAAAAGAGAAGCAAGACGCTCGACATACTGATGGCAAGGCCGGTGAAAGCTTCTGCTATTTACTTCAGCAAATTCCTGTCTGCTTTTGTTTTCATATTGGCCGCGCTCTTGCCTACAGCCGTTTATGCCTGTTCCTTGTATCAGCTGGCGAATCCTGCCGGAAATATGGATACGGAGAGCCTGGCGGCTTCATACATTTCACTGGTATCGATTGCCGCCGTATTCACCGCCATCGGATTATTCGGCTCGGTCGTTACCAAAAATCAAATGGTTGCTTTTATAGTGTCCGCTACCCTTTGTCTGTTCTCCTTTTATGGATTCGACTTGCTGGCCGGCTTCTTCCTTTCCGGAAAAACACAGGTGGCGGTATCCTCGATCGGATTGCTGGAGCATTACAAGCCGGCGCAACGCGGAGTAATGGAACCCGGAGACTTGCAGGTTGCGGCCAACTACCTGGTCATATCCGCCATGTTGGCTGTTTCATGCCTGAGCCGCAACAAAATGCGGACGTTGATCCATTTAACGGCAACAATATTTGTTTTCAATACGGTTTTTTTCCTTGTCCCGAACTTCAGATTTGATTTTACGGCCGATAAACGCCACACCTTGAGCGATTTTTCAAAAAAAATACTGGAACAGGCGGAAGACGGGAGATCTTTGGAGGTCTGTATCTACCTGACGGGCGATCTAAATTACGGTTTTCAGCGATTGAAAGACGGGGTAGCAGACTTGCTTTCGGATTTTAACCGCCATGCGGGCGGCAACATCCGTATAAATTATATAGATCCATACGGGAGCGGCGAATCGCCTGACAAAACATTCGGATACTTTGCGGAAAAAGGCATGACGGGCATTATGCTGAATGAAACGGACCGCGAGGGCAAGGTCAGCCGGAAGATGATCTATCCCTATGCGCAAGTTACAAACGGAGGGGATACCCTGGTTGTTTCCTTGCTGAAAAATATGACAGGCAATACGGCGGACGAAAACCTCAATGCGTCGATAGAGAGTCTCGAATTTGAGTTTATAGACGCTATCCGCCTGCTCGGTCAGGAAAGATCCAAAACCGTGGCCTTTATTGAAGGACACAACGAACTGCCCGAAGCATTCGTCCGCGATGCGGAGGAATTACTCTCCAAATACTATTCCGTCAATCGCGGTGAAATAGGAAACAACATGGGAATACTGGACGACTTTGCGGCCATAATTATAGCAGGCCCGTTATCGAAATACACCGAAACCGAAAAGTATATTATAGACCAGTATATAATGAAGGGCGGTAAAGTGTTGTGGCTGGTAGACGGCGTATGCTATTCCCACAAGGACTTGGCCCTGACGGGGCAATCGCCCGGCATGAAGAATGACGTGAATCTCGACGACCTGCTTTTCGCCTACGGCGCGCGTATAAATCCCGATCTGATACAGGACAGGCAATGCGTCTCCACATACCTGATCACAGACGAAAAAACACAGACCGGAACGCTCTTGCCCTGTTTTTATCAGCCCTTGCTAATACCCTTTCAAAGTCACCCTGTCACAAAGAATATCAGGGAGGTGAAAGCCGGATTTGCCAGTTCGATAGATGTGGTAAACAGTTTGCCCGGAGTGAAAAAAGACATATTGTTGACCAGCTCGGCTAATGCGCATCTGGTGCAGGTACCCGGAATAATCGATTTCGATGTGGAACGTATACAAAATATACCGGATTATTTCAATCAGCCGTTTGTGCCTGTGGCGGTCAGCCTCGAAGGCGCTTTTGTTTCGGCGTTTACAAACCGGTTGATTCCCGACGGCGTACAGGGAGGATATAAAACCGTAAGCCAAAGCAAGAACACAAAGATGATAGTCGTTTCATCTTCCGATATTATCACAAATGAAGGGCCGGGGCATGGATCATATCCTCAAGTACAGGCAATGGGATATGACCGTGTGTCGCGCCGGCAATTCGGCAATCGCGATTTTTTCGTCAATGCCGTTAACTGGTTGACAGACGAAGACGGGTTGATGGCATTGCGCTCAAAGAAGCGGCAATTTTATATTCTAAACAAAAAAGAAGCCTTTGAAAACAGGAACAAGTACATGGCGTTGAATACAGGATTGCCTGTCTTGTTTATGGCTTTGCTGACAGGCGGCATTTTTATTTACAGGAAGAGGAAATATGAAAAATAAGCTGTCCCGCTTTCATTTTGGACGAACATACAGGTTTGGGCGCACACACAGGTTTACCCCTACGCGCCCCCTGCCCTACCCCTCCTCCGGCGGAATATTCTTCCCTGCGGATTTGTTGAGTTTAAAATACGAACAGCAATGACGGACGCATCCGAATTTGAATACCCAGGCATTGTTCATCATTATCTTGCGCCGGAGATCAAACGACTTGTAATGCTTCATGATTCCCAGATACGAGTTGACAGTACAACGCAAACCCGACGGATTGACGCGCTCCCCTGACTTCAATTCGCCAAGACGCTTCGACATGTTGGCCTTGACCCTGTTCCCGGCATAAATGCGGTGAGGCTTGACGTAAGCCCCGGTATATAAAATGCCGTGCTCGTATTTCTGCAAGTATATCTTTTTGGGATGGAGCGTTAACTTTAATTCATCCCGAAGATATGCGGCGATTTTGGGAACAGCATCCACAAGGACTTCCCTGTCATTGTGGACAAGATAAAAGTCATCGACGTAACGTCCGTAATGTTTGATTTTCAATTCCCTTTTAACGTAATTGTCGAATGGAGTGAGGTAAATATTGCTGAACATCTGGCTGGTAAGATTACCGATCGGAAGCCCGCAACCCTCAGCAGAATTAAAAAGACTCCGGTTAGGCGGAAGACCGTTCCAATCCGCAAGAGAACCCTTCAATCTGCAATTCTTTACAGGATCGTTGAATATAATAGTCCTGGCCAGATACAATACCAGATCGTAGTCCAGCCTGTCGTTCCA
>JAISSD010000268.1 GCA_031273295.1 Prevotella sp. | reverse complement strand
AGCCCCTCCATGTGTTCTTGCCTGCAAAAATAGCCGGAAATATTTATTTTTGCAACTGTTCTATCCCTTTTATTTTCAGTTATTTATCTGTTGAAATATTTTCTCGCTGAATCGCTGTTCAAGTTTATGCAAGCGGGGTCGCCGTCGTACTCCATATTTTTTGCCGTATGGAATGTGGCGTTGGCCGTCCTTGCTTTGTTGTTATACAAGTTATACTTTTATCCGGAAGCCTGTTTACCGCCGCATGTTTTGATCCAAGCTAAATCGCATATTGCATGTTAAAAAACAATAACAAAGAGGAATATCAAGAATAATCACTAATTTTATCCGGCAATTGGAGCGGAAAGACCAAACCGCCGCACGCCGCATAAATGATAATAAACCTTTATTGACATGGAAAAACTGTTCAGTTTATTTGTTGCTACGCTGCTTCTCGCTTCTTGCAAGGAAAGCAAACCGGTTGATTTGAATGTAATGAGTTTCAATATCCGTTACGACAATCAGGGCGACAGCTTGAATAGCTGGCAGTACAGAAAAGACGTTGCCGCACAGATAATCAAGGAGCAGAACACCGATATTGCAGGTACGCAGGAAATGCTGATGAATCAATTGAACGACCTGAAAGCAGACTTACCCGGATATAACGCAATCGGCGCAGGCCGTCAGGACGGAAAAGAAAAAGGCGAATATAACGCCATATTATACAGGAAAGATAGATTTAAAGAAATCGAATCCGGTTATTTCTGGTTAAGTGAAACTCCGGAAGCCGTCGGTTCAAAAGGTTGGGACGGAGCATGCGAACGTATTGCCACATGGGCCATATTGGAAGATATAAGCAGCGAAAAGCGGGTATTCTTCATCAACACGCATCTCGACCATGTGGGAAAAGTGGCGCGTCGGGAAGGCGTTGCATTGCTTCTCGATCAGACAGGCAAATTGAGTAGGGGATTGCCCGTAATCCTGACAGGCGATTTTAACGCCACACCCGATTCGGACGTCATCAAGCGCGTCACAGATCCGTTAAACCCAAACCGCCTGACGCACGCCAAAGACGTTGCCATCGTAAAAAGCGGAACAGACTGGACGTTTCATGGATTTGGAAAAGTTCCGTCCGAATGTCGCCGGTTTATAGATTATATCTTTGTAAAACCGAATATCAAAGTGTTGAAACACACCGTTATACCTGAAGAACTAAACGGCAAATTCATCTCTGACCATTCGGTAGTGACGGCACAGATAGTAATCGAATAAAATGAAAACAATAATGGCGATAACGTCTTTTTCTTTTCTTGCGCCTACGGGGAAAAGATGAGGGGCCGTGTCTTTTTTCTACAGATATGAAAGTCCGGACTGGCTTTATCACAAATCCGGATTCTAAAGCGTCGTCCATGCGGGACTTGCCGGAGCGATATATAAGCCTGAGTTCGGTACAATATACTTCACGCGGCATACTTTTGTGCAGAAATACATATAATACAACGCATGGAATTCATCTGTTCATACGTTTTTTACCATATATTTCCCATGCACAAAACCATGCCGTGCGCAATATAACAAGGGGTTGCAACCCCTTGTCAATGTGAAAAACCTCCCTTATTTCTGGATGCAACGAATAGAGCGGCCCATCACGCGAGCGAATGAAACCAGATAGGAGGCAGTGCCATTGAAGTCCCAGCCCCTCGCATTGGTACCGTCAATGGTAGACGACCAGTAGCGGCCGTGCGTACTCCGAAGGCTCCACGTACCGCTGTTTTCACGCATGCCGTTGGCAGGCAAGTAGAGGTCGTTGCCAACGCCGGTGACTGTTATACGGCTACTGACGACGCCAGCGGTGGTCTTCTTACTATTCAAAACCGTCAACTCTGCTATTGTAGGAATTCTCCATCCATCGGGACAAGGCCCCTGTGCATTGTCGCCCTGCCATAAACTGTCATCATTCGGGCTTAACCAGTCATTGGGGTCTGCAGTGGTTTTGATAAACTTGTCTGCGTAATCCCCAACAGGAGTATCAGGGTAAACGGGGCCATTGTAAATATCCCCTGTGCTATCGTAAACAAACGGAACATTGCGTCCCCACTGGAAATAATAACCGCAACCGGTCACACTGGCGCTGTAAGTAGTGGAAGTAGCTCCAACATTCACCGGCGCCCAATACCTTCTTTCGTTGGCAGGGCCACCCTCTGAATACTGTCCCTCGACAAGAACGGGCTTGAAATCCGTGTCTTCGTAAACGGGAACGGAGGTAATGTCAAGTTCCTTTTCCAGCTGCGTTTTTTCGTCTTTTACCGTGAGAGTTCCACTGATCGGGTAAGTCGTCTTTGGCAGGATGATTTTGTAGTACTGTCTGACCTTGCCGATTGAATAGGTGGAGACAACAGGGTCTCCGTCCGGAACGGGAGTGATGACATTTGAAGCATAACCCGCACCTAAAGTCATGCCGCCAAGCGAAGCCGTCAAAGCGCCGGTCGCCTTGCTGTCGCTTTCGGTATAGAATCTCAACTCGTTGTCACTGTCTCCCTTGTTGTCCG
>JAISSD010000143.1 GCA_031273295.1 Prevotella sp. | reverse complement strand
GATGCAAGCGGCAGCGGAAACGGGAATTTCAAGTTCACGCTGATAGACAACGACCCGGTGGCTGTTTATGGCACGCCTTTCGCCATTTTTACCTTTTACAGTCCGACAGGCGAATTTGAGCCCGTGAAAAGGACTGTAAAACTGCCGGCGACGACCGCAGAGTATCACCCCGCCACACACGGAGGCTGGGCAGGCTGCAACATCTATTGGGATGGTAGCAAACTAACCTTTGACGATGTGGGAGAGACCGCGCACCAATACTACCAGGGAGTGTTCTTCATGTGGGGAAGCCTGTACGGGAAGGATGCGAACCAGGAGAGTAATTTTAGTTACTGGGAAGCAAACAATATATGCTACAGCCCTGACCCGTTATCAAGCGCCGGCTGGTTATTAGAAAGAGACGTTTCGGAACTACAACCTATAATAGGCAACGTCGATAACAGCTACGACAATGCCATTCTCTATGCTTTACATGATCCTCTCGCCGGCAAGGGCGATATCTGCCGTTACATAACGGAAGTTAACGGCGGAGCGTTGCACGGCAAGAAATGGCGGATGCCTACAAGCGTTGAGTTCGCAGGGATTTATACGAAATCAGGCGGTATATTTGACAATGCTACTTCCAGCGCCAGTTCTAGCGACGGCACGTGGGTAAATTCCACGAAAAATTACCCGGGTTATACGAAGAACGAAGGTAATGTATTCTTTCCCGCTTCCGGGTTCCGCCAAGCCGGCGGCGACGGCGAGTACTACTACCTGACAAATGTTGGTAGCAGCGGCTTCTATTGGTCATCCTCGGCACTAGGCTACTATGACGCGTATAACCTATCATTCTTTTATAACGAAACATTGCATGAAAATAATAGCAGCGACAGATATCAGGCCTATCCCGTCCGTTGTGTAGCAGAATAGTGGTGACGCAGGAAATGAATGAATTGTTATGTCATCGAAAAGAGTAAAAAATTTCAGTCGGATCATTATCGATAAGGGCGGCAAACATCTTTAAAATGAGACAATAAAAAAACGGAGTGCGCCTGTTCAGGGTACATTCCGTTTTCTTTTTAGGCATTGTACAAAATCAACCTGAAACCAGCCCTGAAAATTTGAACAGGCAAAATTCAGACAGATTCCGGACGTACAGTATTACTTCAATACAGCCAAAGTTTCCTTTACCCTTCTCATAGCCTCTATTATATTTTCGTCGGAAGTAGCATACGAAAAACGGAGATATTCAGGCGCCTCGAAAGCAAGGCCGCCGACACAGGCTACATGGCCTTCTTCGAGCAGGAACATGGCCAAATCGGCTGAAGTATGAATCGTTTTGCCATTGTACGATTTTCCGAAATAATAGCTGCATTCGGGAAACAAGTAGAATGCGCCCTCCGGTTTATTTACCTTGAAACCGGCTATTGCGGAAACCAGCTCCACAATCAGGTCGCGACGGCGTTGAAATGCCAGGCGCATATCTTCCACACATTGCCGGTCTCCCTGATAAGCCGCTTCCGCCGCTTTCTGAGCAATGGACGACGGCCCCGACGAATACTGGCTCTGCAATTTTGTACATGCGGCGGCGAGCCATTTCGGCGCGGCGAGCCATCCCAGACGCCAGCCTGTCATGGCATATGCTTTGGACACCCCGTTGATGATGACGACCCTGTCTCTCACATTTTCAAACCGGGCAATACTTTCATGTTTCCCTGTATAATTGATGTGTTCGTATATTTCGTCCGAGAGAATAACAATATCGGGATATCCGGCCAAAACATCCGCCAACGCCTTCAGTTCCGGTTGGCTGTATATACTTCCGGTTGGATTAGAGGGGGAACACAGTATAATGGCTTTCGTTTTTGGAGTTATAGCCGCTTCCAGTCGGGCCGGAGTCATTTTGAAATTCTGTTCGATGCCTGTGCGGACTATCACGCTTTTTCCTTCGGCCAATTTCACCATCTCCATATAGCTTACCCAGCAC
Organism: Prevotella sp.; assembly: GCA_031273295.1. Lineage (GTDB taxonomy): Bacteria > Bacteroidota > Bacteroidia > Bacteroidales > Dysgonomonadaceae > Dysgonomonas. The sequence goes on along the minus strand of JAISSD010000143.1, from coordinate 13,857 downwards.
GGGGCGGGTATAATGACCTCGTCGCCCGGATCTACCACACAGAGAACCGCATTGCAAACACTTTGTTTTGCTCCGTTGGAACATACTATTTGGTCAGGCGAAAATTCCAGGCCGTTTTCTGTCTCCAGTTTCTTGCAGATAGCCTGCCGCAGCGATAAATAACCGGGAACAGGGCTATAAAAAGAGTAATTGTCATCAATGGCTTGCCTGGCGGCCGCCTTGATGTGGCCGGATGTAAAAAAGTCGGGCTCGCCTACACTCAGATTGATGACGTCGATTCCCCGAGCTTTCAGTTCATTGCTCTTTTGAGACATGGCCAGAGTCTCCGATTCCGCAAGACTCGCTATACGCGCTGATATTTGTGACATGGTTATTCAATATATTTATTACAGGCTGTCGACCTTTTGTGATTAATCTACATTATGCAAATCGTGTCCCATACGCTCTTTCTTGGTATGCATATAAAACTTGTTGTATTTGTTGGGCGTAACCTCGATGGGAACATTATCCACAACAGTCAGGCCAAAAGATTCCAATCCCTTCCGCTTAACGGGATTATTCGTCAACAGACGCATTTTACAGACTCCCAATTCCCGGAGAATAGCCGCGCCCACGCCATAATCCCGTTCGTCGGCACAGTAGCCGAGATGCAAGTTGGCGTCCACCGTATCATATCCTTCTTCCTGTAACTTGTAAGCCTCTATTTTTGCCATTAGCCCGATGCCGCGCCCTTCCTGATTGAGATATACAACAATTCCTTTTCCTTCTTTCCGAACCATCTCCATCGCCTTGTGCAACTGTTCTCCACATTCGCAACGCATGGAGCCGAATATATCGCCCGTAATGCATGATGAATGTACGCGGACAAGAACCGGTTCGTCTTTCTCCCATGTTCCCTTGATGAGGGCGACATGTTCCAATCCCGTCGATTTCTGCTTGAACGGGATCAGACGGAAATGTCCGTATTCGGTAGGCATATCCACTTCTGCGCCTTTCTCTATCAAGGATTCTCTTTCGAGTCTGTATTTAATAAGGCCGGCGACCGAAATCAGTTTCATGCCGTATTTATCGGCCATCACCCGCAATTCGGGCAAACGCGCCATTTCTCCGTCTTCTTTCTTTATTTCTATCAAAACTCCCGCCGGATACAATCCGGCCAGACGGGCAAGGTCTACGGCGGCTTCGGTATGGCCTACACGGCTAAGCACCCCTTTGTCTTTTGCCCGCAGAGGGAAAATATGCCCGGGACGGCCAAAGTCTTCAGGTTTGGTTTCTTTGCGGGTCAGAGCAAGAATAGTTTGCGCCCGGTCGTATGCCGAGATACCGGTAGTAACGCCGTTTTTGAGTAAATCTACGGATACGGTGAACGGTGTGCCATGAGTAGCCGTATTGTGAGTAACCATCATCGGTAGATCAAGTTCTTCGCAACGTTCCGCCGTAATCGGCGTACAGATCAGCCCCCTGGCGTGCGTCTCCATGAAGTTCACCTTTTCGGGAGTGATGGCTTCCGCCGCAATGATGAGGTCGCCTTCATTCTCCCGGTCTTCATCGTCAACGACAATAATAAAGTTGCCTTTCCTTATCTCGTCTATGGCTTCTTCGACCGTATCCAGCTTTATTTTATCCATAATACAGATAATATACGATGTTGTTTGTTTAGTTTAAATTATAACCTGTTCTTTCAGCTCTTCCAGATTTTTCTCCATATCTTTCCTGATATACCAATATGCCGGAGGATAGGCGACAAATAAAACTGCGGCGGTTACTATCCGATACATTATCGATTTTCCTGCGCTTGCATAAAACATGGAACAGTATGCCAGCGAGCGTACAAAGAGCGCAAGATATGAAATATATATGAATACGGACAGCGCCGGAATATCTCTTACGAGAAGCGCAACGGCCAATAGATAACCGATACCTGCCAATATTGAACTCTTGCAAAAATTCCGGTAATCAAAGATTGCCGCATCGCAGTTGCGGTTATCTGCAATATCGTCTATATCGGCGCCTCTGCTTTTCAGGATGATCAATGTTGCCAGTTGCATATTCTTTGCGTAGCCATACTGCATGTAATTTTTATTGATATCCCTGAGATTTTCTTCATCCATTACCAGCAAGCTGGCTATCGTTTCCTCGTCGAGATGAAGACCGTATATGCCGGAAATACCGGGAATTTTATCTACAATAGCGGCGCGTTCGTCTTCGCTTGGCTTCGGAGGGGTTTTGATAAAGAATATTTTCCGGAAAAACTTACCGTATGCTTCCGGATTGAACAATGCAGAATCGTTCATTGCCTTGTAAGTGAGGAATGCGCCCAACGGGAATAAAGCAAACGAGCTGAGCCACATTCCCTGCCATGTATCCCAAACTCCGTCGCGCGCCATTTTATAGCCTATATTGTTTATAATATAATACACAATAAACAATGCTACCGACACCACGACCGGCATACCCAGGCCTCCTTTTCGGATGATGGCTCCCAGCGGCGCTCCGATGAAGAAAAATATTAGGCAGGCAAAAGACAGTACAAACTTCTGGTGCCATTCTACCTTGTGGTATCTTATATTCTTTTGAAGCCCTGCTTTCTGAGTGGATTCCAGCATATTGTAGCGGTTATTTTCCGCTTCTCCGGCGGCTGACATTAAATATTGAGACTTTTCGCTTCTGCTGTACGAATTAAACAAAGAATCGAAATCTATCGTCTCCGTATCTTTCTTTGCCGGTGCGCTCCCTGTTTTTGCAATATTCAACGAATCCGCCTCTCTTTGTTTTTTCAAATAGGTTTCCGTATTGCGATAAGCGAGGTATGTATGTTGTCCTATTATTTTCCGGTCCCTGATGTTCACGCTATCCAGCCTGACAACCATGGAATCGATGGAGCGGGATAGCTGTACTATATTTTTAGATATCTGGGTTCCTTCCAGATTGGATTCGTCCATTCGGTCAAAACCGGTATTGAAGGGAATGATAACCTCTTTTTCTCTAAAGTTTTCTCTACTGTACGGTACAAACTGGCTGCTGTTTCTGCCGGCCACGCCATTTACATCCGCCGTCCGGAAATTAGAAAACTGTTGTCCGTGATATAAATTCAATACAAGGAAGGTTTTATCTTCCGAACCTCTCAGCAGAGCCGAATCGCAGACAATAACAGCCATGTTGTCGAAGCCTTTGGATGTGTCGTATATCATGACTCCATGCAACATCTTTGTGTTGCGGTTCTTGCTTTTTACATACAGGCTATAGTTGGGTATATCGCTGTAAAAAGAACCTTCGGGGATCTCGAGTTCGGGTGATTTTTGCTTTATGGAATACAATAGCGCTTTCAGTTTAACCTGAATACGCGGCATTGCTTCATTCTGGAAAAAGAATGCGCCTATGGATATAAAAGCGACAAGTATTATAAGAGGCTTCATTGTTTTGAGTAACGAAGTCCCGGAAGCTTTGATGGCCAACAGTTCAAAACGCTCGCCCAAATTGCCGAACGCCATGAGCGACGCCAATAACAGCGACAAGGGCAAAGCCATGGTTATAAGCTGAAACGCGGCATAGAAAAAGAGTTCGGCCAAGACAGAGATCTCCAGTCCCTTGCCTACAAGATCCTCGACATAGCGCCACAAGAATTGCATCAGCACAATAAACAAACATATCACAAATGTCATGGCAAAGACAGGCAGAAATGTTTGGATGACGAATGTATATAGCCGTTTAATTTTTAGCATTAACTATAAATACTCAGATTGGGTACAAAAGTAGTAAAAAGAAAAATGTTAAGGCAAATATTATGATGAAAGATACTGTTCTTAAATTTTATTAGTGAATTCATGATTGAGTACAAGTATTTTCCATAGACCGGAATAGAAATATTTTTGTTATTTTCGAGCCGGAAGTTTGTATTATATAAAATAATCTTCTACTTTTGCACCCGCTAACAAGATGTTGGCGCGATAGCTCAGCCGGTTAGAGCGTCGGATTCATAATCCGAAGGTCGGGGGTTCAAGTCCCCCTCGCGCTACCCGGTCAACAGGGGCTTGCAGGGTACTGCGGGCCTTTTTTGTTGATATTTCCCCAAAAAAATACCCGGAAACCGGGTTAGTGTGCACGCTTGTTTGTACATTTGTCGACTAATTAAATCCTTTCATTTTAATTTTAGATATATACATAATATGCCATATATCAACAGAATAACTTTTCCTGTGATTATTATCTCAACTTTTAGTCTTTAACAAATTCAATATCTTTTTCCCCGATTCCGTAATAAAATATTTTTGACGAGGATTGTTTTCATCAGGAAACTCTTTCGTTACCCAGCCAATCTTCATTAAGGGGTCAAGATATTTCGCCCTGTTCTTTGATTGGTTACTCAAAGTCATTTTTCTAAATAATTCAATTCGTCTTATTGGCTCTAACAATAGTTCAAGCATTTTGATTGCCTTATCGTGGATTTCGCTATCTATGATGCTTTGCACCGTGTTACCAACTCCGTTACTTACTCCGTTACTTACTCCGTTACTATAGTTTAATAATTCTTCCAAGTTGCTAAATAACAAATCATTAACTCCGATACTTGCTCCGTTACTTTCCTGTTCAAGCAATAGCGGATGCACTGGCAATGTCATAAGAAAAAGGATGCGTTGCTCATCGGTATAAACAATCGGCTCCGGAGAACCGTTCTTTCTCATTTCCTTGTATATTTTCGGAAATCCGGAACCTCGTCCTTCCGTCAAATCCAATTCTTTCAGAAAATCGCCAATGCGCCGATTGCGATAATCCCGCGCCTCAATTTTCCTGTTTTGCAAAATTTGAGAATCTACCGGCGGAATAGGGCCCGGATAGCTCAATATATTGAGTTTATCAGGCCATATCTGCACTTCAATGGGTTTACCCAAATCATACCCTTTATGATATACGGCATTGGACAAGGCTTCTTCCACCGCTTCGTACGGAAAATTGTAAAACCGCAAGGCTTCCGCTTGCCTGGATACTTTTTTCACATGCTCATGTATGACGTTTGTCTTGATAAAACTCAAGGCGTCACGGAGTTGATTGTGCAATGCACCTTTGAAATAATGTTCGGTAAAATTATCGCCTACATCATCCCGATGCCAAACGACTTCAATCCAACTTCTCGGGAAGAATCGTTCCGGTTCTTTGGAAAAGAACAACAAACCTGCATTTACAGGCCGCAGATTTTCATCCGAACCTTTGGCTATCAGCATACTGCGTAACAGATTTACCAAACTGATATGTTTGCTTTCCTCATAAAGGTCGCTTTTCACTTCCTGCAAAAATGCTTGAATCAGACCCAAATCAAAATCCTGAATTGTCGCCGTCTGGTTAATGCGGTCGTCAAACGGAATGCGAGCTGTGAGTTCTTGAAGCCGCCGCAAGGTTTCGCCCTGTGCAACAATACTCCTTGAACCAACCCTGACGTATGACTGTCGCTGTGCACCTTTTCCTAATGTCGAAGGGGCGGTATAGGGACGATTATCTCCTGCCGGACACCATAAAACCAAAATATGTTGTCCGTCCATAATATAAGGTTGAGCAATAGGAATATAAGTCGGTTGGATCTGGTTGCCCAATTTGATGAGTTCTCCCTGAATGTGATCCAATTGATCTTGAGGTAAGCCAGTCGGCGGTAAAACAAGCATACCATTCTGTTCCGCAATACCCACAACAATATAACCGCCACCCCAATTATGTAAATCATTGGCAAAGGCGCATATAGAATGAATGATCTCTTCGGGATTCCAACCTCGTTTAAATTCAAGTCGTTCCCATTCAACTGAATGGCCGTGAATCAAATCTTGTATGTTTATCGGTAAAGCCATATTATTGATTTCCAAATCTGTGAAACAAGGTACAAAGATATTGATTTTAGCATCCATTTTTCAAATCAAAATAGCATTTTGCGGCAAAACAAACGAAAAACACAGACTATGCTGTTTGTGTTTTTTAACTAACAGTGGAAATGACAGGGTTTTCGGACAGACATTATTTAAGTACCGCCCGCCGATCTACAATCAATCAGATCAATTTTACGGGATTTATACAACAGTATCAACTCATTCACTGCCACGGAACTCGTGTACAACATATTGGAATAGTCGGATATCATGTCGTCCACTTCGCGGGATATATCCTCTTTCGGATTCGACAGCAAAAAGACGAGTATATTCGTATCCAAATAATACCTCATTTCAGCACCGCCTTCATATCAATCACCTTGATAAGGGGCTTCCAGTCCGGGCTATGAATCCACTCCCCAAGGGCGTTCAGCCTCTTCGGTTTGTGACACTCCTCTTTTGGAGAGACTTCCTTCTTTGCCGCTTTTTTCACGCTTTCTTCTGTTTTCTTTTCCTTCTTTTCCATAACGCTTCTTCTATATATATAAAGTTACATCTTTTTTCCGCTTTTGCCCCAATGCCATCTACAATATTGTAAACCAGTATATTATCACCACATACCCTGTATTCTTGCGCAAAGCCGCCGATGCTAAAATACAATAAACCCGCTTAACAAATTATCTTTTTCATAGATTCATTTTTTCAAAAGTATTCGAAGTCTACAAATATACAAATAAATTAAATACAAGGAAGCCATTTCCCTCGTCCTTTCGGATTTAACTGCACTGCATTCCGTTGATTGTTAATTGCAATCCTTGTAAACAGATTGCAAGCGACGATATTAAGAACGATCTCTTTGTTCGGTTCCGCTACATAATTCCGGTAATTGAATATAAAAAGGCGGAAATATGCAACATTTTATTCAACCTGATTCAATATATCTGCTCCATAAATTAATTAATCATTGATATTTGAAAGTATTAATCACTAAAAAAGAGAATTATGATTGAAAAAAGACGAAATTTCGTTTTCCGGTTTTTGCCGGGGTTGTTCTTGTCCGGACTGCTATTGCTTTCCGGTTGTTCGCAGGATGATGTTTCCGGTGTTGCTGCCGGTTCACGTGCTATTGATTTCCGTGCTCAAGGCGGCATGTCTTCACTGAAGGCTACTACTACTTCAAAGGATAACATCCAGAGTTTTGTTGTCAGCGCCAATCACGGTGGCGACTGGACCGTCGACGACGATTACCTGATCAGCGCCGCTACCGTTTATCGCCAGGGTGGTGGAGACCCCGATGCTACTGCCAGATGGACTTATAGTCCACAGGCTTACTTTCCTACTGACAAGAGCAGTTTTGTGGAGTTTCTGGCCTATTCTCCTGCTGTCAGCAAGAACGTTACAGCCGGCCTCAAGGATGCCGCAACGGCGGGTGACGAGTTCCAGACAATCACTTACACCGTACCGAAGCCGTCATCTTCGGGCGCAACGTAATCCTGCGCGATGTTTCCCTCACGCCTGTCTGTTTGTTCTCAAACATCCGTTATACCTTGCTGCCAAAAGCGGAATTTTAGAGAAATAGTTTATATCTTTGCAACATGGACGCGTTTAAGGATGAATATATAAATCAGTTAACAAGTCTTGATTTTCAGATAGAAAAACAAGACAGATCATCTGTTTTTCTTGTTTCCAATCTGGAAAAGCATATTGCCGATGAAAATATATCTCCATATATTATTATTGCTTTGGACAAGGCAAAATTATATAAAGCAGACGCCGTCTATTTTCGTTTCTTTGATGACGGACGTCCTCCATTACCACAAATCTATTTGTATGATAACATTCTGAATCAGCGAACAGAGGAAGAATATGTCAAAATCCATCGCGCAGTATGGAGCGGTTGTGAAATCCCTGTCTATATGCTTGTCGAAAAAACTCAAATCAAAGTGTTTGACAGCCGTAAACCCGTTAATATTGTTGACGACAGTATAAAATCCGAACCGATAGATATTATTGACCTCAATGTGCAAAACGATATTTTGAAAAAATATCGCGCTCGATTATTTGACAATGGAGCTTTTTGGGAAACAGACAATGCAAATAAGCATTTTTTGAATAAAACGGTTGCGGCAGAACGATTAATTCAAGGTTTGAAAGAAGTGCGTCGTAAATTTAAGCGACAAATAACGCAACACGAATTAGCCGACCGCTTATTAATCATGTGCATTTTGATTAAATATCTGGAGGAAAATGGAATCGAATCTAAATCAAACCGAAATCTTGCTCACGAGTTTTTTTATCAAAACACTGGATTTAATACTCTGACTGAAATATTGCATAACAATCAGTTATCAAAACTTCTTAAGGCATTATCCGCTCATTTTAATGGCGGCATTTTTCAGATGATTGACAAGAGGAATAACAAGGATTGGCGCGAAGAAATAGAATCTCTCAATCTAGGGAATTTGGCTGTTTTCTTTGACGCAGGCGCAAGGAACAATCTTTTTGGATGGCGCGAATATTCTTTTGAGCATATTCCCATTGAGTTAATTAGCAATTTATATGAAGTATTTTTACCTAAAAAGAAAGATAAAAAAGAAAAGAAGAGCAAGACCCCTGAAAATGGAGCGGTTTATACCCCTGCATTTTTAGTAAATTTGCTAATTGATGAATGTTTGCCATTGAATTTTAATGATACAAATGAAAATATAAAACTGATTGATCCGGCTTGCGGGTCGGGTATTTTTTTGGTAACTGCATACAAACGTTTAGTGCAGCGGTGGAGACTAAAAAACAGGCGCGATGGTCGATTGGGTAATACCGAACCCGAGATATTGAAGCAAATTCTTAAAAAAAATATCTTTGGTATTGACATTCATTATAACTCTGTTCATCTGACAGAGTTTAGCCTTCAACTGGCATTGTGTTCTATGCTGACTCCCCGGCAAATTTGGACAGAATTAAAGCAATTCAATGATTTGGAAAAAGATGGCAATGTTATTGAGAAAGACTTTTTTGATTATTTGGCAGAAGATAACTTTGACAAAGATTTTGATTTAGTCGTAGGCAATCCTCCGTTTAAAGAATTGTCTGAAAATGAATTTACGGCATATAGAAACAAATTGATAAAATTTGAAGAAAGAGAAAATATCAATTTACAAATTCCATTTTATCAGGAGGCATTGCTATTTTTGTCCACTTCTTTTCTTTTGTTGAAAAAACAAACAGGGAAATTGTGTTTAATCATGAAGGCAGGACCTCTTTTATATAGTGGCGATGAAGAAGAAAAAAAACAAAATGCAAACTTGGCTTTTCGTTCTACTTTATTTAAGCAATACAATATTACTCAAGTAATTGATTTTACTCTTTTGAAAAAACTTTTCAAGGCAAATGTTGAAACGGCTGCTGTATTTATCGAAAACAAATCACCCGAAAACAAAGCTATAACTCATATTGTAATAAGAGAATCTCAATCGATAGCAGAAAAATCCTATTTTGAGATTAGTCCGTACGATTTTTTTGACGTACCCCGTGAATTAGCTATGACAACGCCATATATATGGAAGTGTGATTTGTTAGGGGGCGCTCAAGTATATCATCTTGTTAATGACTTGAAAAGATTTCCTAAATTAGAAGAATATCTGAAAGAGAAAAAATGGGATTATGGACAAGGGTATAAGGTTGGAAACGGAAAAAACGTGGATAACGAAAAAATTATATTTGGGAAACACTCAATTGTAGATAAATTTTTCAAAGATAATGGAATTGGTAAAACGGAAGTTCAAAATAAAACATTCTTTGAATCTATTCCGAAGAATGCAAAATTGATTTTCAGTCCCCCTCATTTAATGATAAAAAAGACTATTGGTGAAAATTCTATTCCAATGGATTTACGGAATGATTATCTTACCTTTCGGAATGAAATTTTAGGAATACATTGCCCATCTGTACAGCGTGACGAATTACATGATTTAGCTACTCAATTGAAAAGCAATAATAGCATTTTACGTTTTTTTATTGCAGCTACCACTGCCCGGTCGGGGAACAGGTATATGTATTCAATCTATCTAAAAGATGTATTGAATATGCCATTATTTACAGAACACTCATATAAACCAAGTCTTATGGGAGAAATTGTAATTAATGATGTCTTGAACTACTATATAGAAGAAGTTAAAATTGGCAGAAATTCAGACTTACATAAAAAAACAGCAGAAAAGAATAAACATATTATTCCCTTTTCAAAAGTTTATTGTGATGCGTTAAACAAGATGTATGCCGAAGGAGAAAACAAATATTATTTTTCAAAATTGATAGAAAGCGATTCCTTTTTTGCTTGTGATTATACATTCGGAAATGGGAATAATAAAAATTTTATCCATGACCATTCCGATGAAAATTTGGATGACTTGTTATCGGAATGGAATCCAAGCCACAGCGCCAAATACGGAAAGGTAATGCGGATTTATGGAAATAATATCATCCGGCTTGTCAAGCCTAAAAAGTTGATATATTGGCTCCAATCAACGGCTTTACGGGATTTTGGAGATACGCTCGAAGATGCTTTAAATAGAGAATAGGAACATGGACAAACCAAACACATCACAGGGAAATCCTCCTGATAAAATTCCTGTTTACGAAAGCCTTTTAGACTTTGTAGATAATGCGCTATTTCTGTTTAAGCCATTTACGAAAGATATCAATGGTCATCTTGTAACTGCTGAAGATTTGATAATACAAGACTTTGAAAAAATTCTCAACGATAAAGCGCGCAAGAATAATGAATCTTTTGCTTTTCAAAATCAGCATAAAGAAGGAAGATATTCAACAGATATTTCCGTCTATAAAACAAGTTCTTATGAAGACTTTTGCTGGATTGAAGCCAAACGTTTGCCTACGCCCGATGCAGGAATAAAACGGGATGAACGTGAATATGTATTTGTTAGTAATGAAAAAATAAATGGAGAAAATAAATACAAGGGAAATGGCGGCATTCAAAGATTTAAAGAAAATAAACATGCCCCTAATCTTCTCTTTTCTATAATGATAGGATACATACAAGAAAACGATTCTGATTACTGGCTAGATAAAATAAATGCATGGATTAAACAACTTGTAGTTGAAGATTCGACATTTTGGAATGAAAAAGACTGCTTACGCAAACAGGAATCACAAAAAAGTGACCGATATAAATCTATCCATAATAGAAAAAACAAACTAAATCCAATAATATTACACCATTTTTGGATAAAATTGTAAACGAGAATGTCAACCTTGACAACCCCTGTCATCCACCTGAAAATACTTTATTTCCAAAAATTCCGTATATATTTTTGTGTTGTATTACTTAGGCATTACCGAAGAACAGTACTTGCAGGAACAGGAGGAAGCGGCTGCATATGAACTTGAACAAAAAGAGCTGGAGAAAGCCGATATGTCGGAGGCGCAGGCTCAAATTGATGAAAAAATTGTTGTATCTTTGAAAGACGAAGCTGTATCTTTGGGTGCAACCGAAAAACAGCTTGCCGAGTTATTTAACATTTCCGATTATATTGATTTAATAGAACAGTTAAAATATGGAAAACGGGGACAGACTGGCGACGCCGGAACAGATAGAGAACAAATTGAGACTGCTGCTGGCGAAAGAGATAGTGCTGAAACGGCTGAACGAAGAGTTGGAGATGGAAGCCGATCCACAGAAACAGAAGTATATTCAAAACAGGATTCACCGGATAAAGTACATGGAAGAGCTTCCTTAACCGAAGAGCAGCGAATAGTAAATGAAGCAGCCGCCCGGATTGACGCAGAGATTGCGGAAATAGAAAAGGAACTGTATTACAAGGAAAAGGAACTGGGTGCAGCCAGGAAACGCCTTGGCAAGGCACAGGCGGAAACACAGGGCAGCCTGTTCGGAAACGAACAGCAGGCTGCCCTGTTTGATGTACCTGCCGATTTATACTTCACGCGGCATACTTTTGTGCATAAATATATTATATATATATGGAATTCATATGTTCATGCGTTTTTTACCATATGCTTTCCATGCACAAAACCATGTCGGACACGGTATAATAGCCTTAAAATGAAACAATAAAAAAACGGAGCGTAATTATTCAAGATATGTTCCGTTTTCTTTTTGTCGCAGGGACTTTAACCGGTTGCTCCATCCGTTTATTTCCCCCCTTACCTTGCGTCGTTTTCAACTTCCGGTTTCACAAAACTGTTACGACATGCATAAAATCATCCTTTTATCCGATTCCTGTCTGAATTCCGCCAATTGAATATAAAAAGGCGGAAATACGTAACGAAGTATCCGTCCGGATTCAATACATTTACCGTACAATTATATTTTAATTATTGACCATTAAAAAAGAAAGTTATGATTTTAGAAAAGCGAAAATTCGTTACCCGGTTCTTGCCGGGATTGTTTACCGGACTGCTGTTGTTGTCCGGTTGTTCGCAGGATGATGTTTCCGACATTCCTGCCGGTTCGCGTGCCATTGGGTTTCGCGCTCAGGGTGGTATGCCTACATTGAAAGCCACTACTGCTAACTCCAACTCCATCCAGAGTTTCATTGTCAACGCCCATTACGACGACGGTAACGGTACTCCGGAATGGGACGCTGCCAATGACTATCTGCTTTACGGTACTACCGTCTACCGCGGGGAGGGTGGTACGGGTTGGTATTATTCGCCTCAGGCTTACTTTCCCACCGCTTCCGGTACCGTTGAGTTCTTCGCTTACTCGCCTTCGGGCAGCAAGTATGCGAGCGGTCTCGGTACGGCCTCGGACGAGAACCAGACCATCGCTTACACGGTTCCGAAACCAAACGGTTCGATAACTACACAGGAGGATTTGCTGGTTGCTTACGAATCGGTTGGTTCGGACGTTTACGCTATCGGCAGTCCTACCGTTACCTTGATGTTCCGCCACGCCCTGTCACGGATATCGGTATCCGCCTACAGTAGTCATACGGAACCTGTAACCATCACCAGGCTGGAGCTAAAGAATTTGAAGAACAGCGGTAAATTGAAATTAAAGGGCAATATATCGACAGGCGCGAATAAAAGCGACGGTATTCCCGTGAGTACGTCCTCAACCGCACAAACTGACTGGTTTTACACGGCTCCGTCTGCTGTCGGTGATACCGATGATTACGTTGTTTTGTGGGAGCCGTTGCCTTCCTCCGACGCCCCTTCCCTGACTGATTACACTTACGCTCTGCCTGATGCGGGCGTAAAGGTCAGCAAGGACGATTTCAAGCCGGTCATCGGTTCCGATCAGGGGATGTTTGTCATGCCTCAGACTACGGTTGGAAATCCTGACGGAGATGCTGAAAAAGGCGTGACCGAGGACCATGAATTTGGCTTGTATGTCGAATATGTCATTGGCGACGCCCTTACGCCGATCAAGTATTACATACAGTTTGGCGACCTCGCGGATCCTGCCCCCATCGCCGATACCGGCGTCACTTTCGAGATCGGTCGTCAGTACGCAATGAAGCTGTCCTTTGGCGCCGGTTCCGGCAATGTCCCTACCGGTCATGTAATGGCGTTCATTACCGGGGGCGAGGGGATCGGGACAGACGACAGTTATGAAGAGGATCCAATAGACGTTCGCTCGTCCGGTAAAGACCCGGATCACAGGGTATCCCGGGCGGCTTCGAATATCTACTTCGAGCCTGACGACGGTAACGGCGGCGCTTCTTCTACCGGCATCCTCACTTTCTCCCCGGAAGACCAGAGCAAATCGGGTGATCAGGGTGTATTCTTCAAACGGGGCAGTCTGACAGGCGTATCTTCTATGGATGTTCCAATCAATGAATCTTACCTGTTTATCCCCAAACTGCATAGCCGTCAGGTTAAAGCTATTCCAAACGGTGAAGCGACCTTTGGGCATGAGAAATAAATTTATAGCGGAATACGTCGGGATGATTGAATTTTGCAGCGCCTGCATCCCATAGGAATGCATCCATAATATGATACAGGCAAAAAAAGCAGGGGCGCACCT
>JAISSD010000127.1 GCA_031273295.1 Prevotella sp. | reverse complement strand
AGGTATTTTGTTTGCCCGGATAATCGGTTACGTATTTCCGCCTTTCTATATTCAATTATCGGAATTCGATACGGAAACCGGACAAAGAGGCCGCTTTTTATATCGCCGCTTGCAATCTGTCTATATGGAGCACAAGGCCTGATAATACTGACTTGCGGAATACAAGGCCGAAAGAACAGGAAAAAAGCGCCCTGTCCGAAGAAACGGGTAAACGTTTTTCGATGTACTGATCCGGCTGCCGATATTGTTTTATGCATGGAGTATGTGATATATTTTTTGCGCATTATTTGTTATTGTCTGATCGCTTTGCGATACAGTATATTTTATCCAACAAAAGTATTGAATCCGTCTGAATGAAATGTTGCATATTTCCGCCTTTTTATATTCAATTACCGGAATTCGATACGGAAACCGAACAAAGAGGCTGCTTTTTATATATATCACGACGGTTTTGTAAAAGGCGCATACAGGGGTGTAAAAAAGACCTTCAAAACTTCGTTCAAAAAATATCCGGCAGGCAGTTTTTAATGCAAAGTAAATGCTTTGCGCCCTTTGTGATACACCTTGTGTTCTTTGTGTTCTTTGTGTTACACTTTGTGTCCTTTGTGTTAAAACAACAACTGTTTGAAAAACGACAATTTGAATTGAATTGAAAATCGGCAGAGCCAAAATCGGCGACGCCAAATGCACTCTGTGCGCAGGGAGGGAGCAAATCTGCGGCGCTGGATAAAGCCCTATAAACTACACGTTTACTCCCTTAGCCTGACGGCTATGCCTAGCGGGACGGGCAATGCTACGACCCTGTCCTGTCAGGGATAGAATGCTGATAGAAAACTTTCTTTTTTAATGATGTAATGAGGTTGGGGGACTATATGATATTCTATTGCTCTACTGAGGTTGTTTTGTTAAAAAAATTAGGTGGAAATGAGGTTAAAAACAGTGTCCGCCCGTTTATTATCCCAAAATGTCCATTTCAGCATTAATGCACCGGAAAAATGCCTGTTTTACACGAATTGATGCGCCATAATACGGTTATTATCAACGTATTACATTTGTATTTTTCCAATGGCGTCCATTAGAAATCGAAAATCGTAAAGGGGTTATTATCAGCGGTTATATTCTAATGGACATTTTGGGATTATATATCATATTAAATAATCAGTCATATTTGAGCGTTAACTTTATAATTAACTGATAATATGCAGTTTATAATTCCAGTCTACATTGAACCTCAAAGCCGGAATCGAGATAAATATTTGTAAATCAATTCATTTTGTCGCCTGAGTAGTTGCAATATTTTTTTTGAAATTATTTTTCTCGATCTGTGAATAATATATAAAAATGTTATATCTTTGCCATGTAGCTAATAAAATTCAAACTAGTAAAATGATTTTATGAAAACAATTTTTAAAACAAATTTAGTTATTATCGCATTGTTATTGGCAATGGGTATTAATGCGCAGGACAAACCGCTCACATTCGGTATAAAAGCCGGAGCGAATCTTTCCAATTTAGGTGGTGACGATACTGAAGATCTTAGTGCGAAAGCCGGCTTTAATGCAGGTGTGACACTGGATTTCGCGCTGGCTTCGGATCTGTATTTGTTGACAGGCTTGGAATATTCTACGAAAGGGACGAAAAACGGTGACGTAAAGCTGAATCTGGGATATCTGCAATTACCTGTTCATTTGGGGTATAAATTGGAAGTAGTTGATGGTACGAAACTGGTATTTCATGCAGGGCCATATTTGGGATATGCCGCCAGTGGCCAATGGAAAGCAGAAGGAGTTAGTATTGACGCCTTTGGTGATGAAGTAGATCAATTGGAAGTTACTAAATTGAAAAGATTCGATTTTGGACTGGGACTTGGCGTAGGCGCCGAACTTGGTAAAATAGGCGTCGGCCTTGGCTACGATTTTGGGTTGGCAAATCTATTTGATACATCTGAAGCAAAAGTTCGCAATATGAACGCTTATTTGACAGTAGGATACAAATTCTGATACTCAACTAATTAAGAAGAGATTAAAAAAGAGACTGTCTCGAAAGGACAGTCTCTTTTTTGTATCAAGCGGCGGGTTGCAGTATAAAATTTTCGGATATCCGATTTACAGGCGTCGTTCCTGTATTTTTTCAAGTCTTTTTTAGCTTTGGTACTGTAACGAAGCTCTTTCATTCGATGTCATTTACGGACTTCATAAATGTGTCGAAGTTTTTCATGTCCAGGCGCCCGGCAGACTTCCCCGAACGTGCCTCCCTGATTGCTTCCAAAGTAGTTTCGTTTGGTTCGTACACGCTATTCATGAGAATGCATTCTACATAATTGCTTGAGCTCCTGTTTTCTTTTTTGGTTCCAATTTTCAGCCTGTCGATTAATTTCTCGCTTAATCGAAACGCCGTTTGTCTTTTTATTGCTTTTGCTTCCATGTGTTATATATTGTACTATATATTTTTATATGGCAAAATTTGGCGGGCTTTTTGTTATTCATCCATTTCTCCTGTTGGTTTATCTCATTCTTTTACGCACCGGACGTTGAAAGCGAACGTATTGGGGTTGGTATCGGAAGCGCCTATGCGACCGGAGTTGATGTCCAGCTCGTAAACGTAATTATTACCACCCGGCGAGGATGTCCGGTAGAGACCTTCAACGCCTAGTGACCACAACTTGCCGTCATTCGTGCCGTCAGCGTAGTAACGCCATCCGGCGGCGGGAAAGAAAGGCTGGTATGCGTCGCCGTTATTCGTGCCTGTTTTGATACGCCCGAACCCGATAATATATGTGCCATCGGCTTTGTCAGAGGTTTGACTACTCCAGCCGCCACCCTCCAGTGGATAAGTACCGCCAGGCGCCTCAAACTCATTGCTGGTTGGTATACGCCACTTCGTTCCTGTTGACGAGCCCGGAGCATCGCCTGTCTGCGTAAGGTATCTGCAAATATCCCCAAGCCTGTTTACAGGCTTGTGCGCCTCGTAAAGATATGCGCGATTACGGTTGTTTGCATTGACGTTGACACAGGAAATATCCGCCCAATTTGAAGAGTTGACGGTAGACCAGGAACTGGAAGCCGGATTGTTGATGTTCCAGTTGGGTTGGTATATAATTTTATTAGTCCACGTTGAGCTATTCGCACCGCTCGCATCCAATCCACAGAGGCTGCCCCATTTAAAGTACACGCCCTGGTAACATTTCTTGGTATTTATATCAGGGTCGTCCGAGGCGGCGAAAGTCAACCTGTTCCCGTCCCAGTATATATTGCTGCCTGCCCAGCCTTTGTGCTGCGGTGGCAGGTACATGGTTTCCGGTAGCTTGACTGTCCTCTCCTCTTCAAGAAACTCGCCGGTTGGGCTAAAGAAAGTAAAGGTGGCCTCGGGAATACCGTAGGCTTTCGGTGTGGAGGAGTTATTAATAAGGGTAAAATTAAAGGTCAGACCCGAGCCGGCATTACCACCGGAATCAAAGTCGGTAATAATGGCGTCCGGGTCGCTTTTAATCCTGACTTGCCATTTATAGGACGAGGTGACTTTCATATCGGTTTGGGGCCCGCCTGTAGCCGGATAGGAGGTTGCCGCCGCTGAAACAGTGAATCCGTCAGCGGTACTTTTCCGGTTGACGGTTATATTTTTCTTCAGCCGGCCCGAAGTGATGGTGATGGTACCGGGATACGTATAGCCGCTATTGTAGGCAGCGACATTGAATGTCAGCGTGGTGGGTGAACCGGGCGAGTTGGCAGTGGTGGTTTCTTTTCCATCGGTGGCAATTGTCAGCCAGCTCTGATCCGATTCAGCCTTGTAGCCTTTTTCGTATGTAGTGGATACCTGCAAGGTCGCCGATTGGGCCTTGTTATCCAGAGTATAGCTATCCTGACTGACGCCCAGAGTATATTGTCCGTCATAGTCATACGAAGTAAGGGATTCGTCCGTGGCGGACAGATCGTATGTCAGATTGACCGGTCTTGCAGCTGCGGCAAGAGCTGCGGATGTATAACCCGAGCCTTTCACCTCTGTGATATTGAACCTGTAGCGATGATTGCGCAAGACAGGCAGGAACTCCTGGTTTGGATAACTGCCGCTGACAAAATCAAGGCGGTAATAAGTGGCAGTACTTGAACCGTTGTACTTGCCCCCAATGACAAGGTAAGGGTTGGTTGACAGGGCGTCGCGATCTCCTGCTGCATGTTCGGCCATATAGATGGCTCCGGTACACGAAAACTTGTTGGTACTGAATCCGTCAGAAGCAGTTCCGGCTGAATATGGGATTGCCGGATTGATGCCCGGAGCGGTCGTGCCCGAGGCGATCGGCCCCGGTATGGACGCGGCAACAGCCGTTGTATTCAGGGGGTCATGGTTATTGCTGTATGGCGCCACCGATCCTTTGTCAAGGGAATTGTGCAGTTCAACCGATTCGAGGGTGAATGTTGTTCCTCCCGGCAAGCCTTGTGCCGCATCATCCGCATCAAGGCCAATCCCCACATCTATTTTTGCCACGCTCCGTATCAGTGAGATAGCCGGAATGGCGCTCGTATTCAGGGAGATGGCGGCAGGAGTCATTCCCCACATCGGGAAGGGCGTGGAACTGTTACCGTTCACATTCCATTTTCCCGAAGACGGGAACTCCAGCAGTTTCATCACGTCTTCTTTGGTTGCGGAGGCAATGGAGGGAGTATTTGCAGCGACATTAACCGTTTCATGCGCGTTGGCAACGACCATCACATAAGCGCCGGCAATGTTGCCTGCCGCTCGCAAGTCCACATCGAATGTCTTTTTGTTGCTGTCGTTACCGTCTGTGACAATAGACTCTCCTTCTGCGTGACACAGGAATGTATCGTTGGAGGCGTCAAAAACCAGCACGTCGACTGTTGATACACGGGTTTCGTCAGCAGCATCCAGGGCGTAGGTAGATACCGGAGTAAGTCCCGGCACGGTAATTTGCATACGCACATAACCCTCCGGAACCGGAGGCAAAACATCGTCAAACTGGAACTCGTCGTCCGTGTTCTTGCACGAACCGAAGCTCAGGAACACACCGGTTATTAATCCATATAATACTACAGGTTTCATAGATATACAGTTTTTATATATAAAAAAATTAATTTCAAACCGTACCAGTGAAGAGAGTATCGTAAAAGTCCTGCAAAAGTATATATTTTAAATGAAAGAAAAAAATAAACCGTTTTATTTTTTAGTTGGGAGTTACAAATATACCTCCCGCCTTTCGGATTTAACCGCACTGTATTCCGTTGATTGTTAATCCACATTGCAGCTATTCACACATAAACTTCAGTAAATCAGCATATTTGTGTTTGGCGCTTAACGGTTTTGGCGCTACGGATTTCTATTTCACCGCCCTTTTATTGTAACTACTCAGGTATAAAAATGCTTTGTAATTATTGAATATTATGGAATGATTATTAAATTTGCATTGTGAAAAAGAATGAACCCGTATCGTGTCCGGAATGTGAGCGGATGAAGCAACAAATCGCATCATTGCAGGAGGAGTTGTCTTTGTTAAAAAGCGGTCGTAGCAGCCGGACAAGCTCTACTCCGCCCTCTCATGATATTGGCCGGAGCAACGGGAATTCCTTGCGTTCAAAAAGCGGGAAGAAGCCGGGCGGTCAATGCGGTCACCAGGGCCATACATTGCCAGTGAGCGATCATCCGGATGAAATAATTGAGCATGCAGCCGGTTATTGCAGGAATTGCGGTCAGGATTTGCAAAACATTGAGGTGCATTCCCGTACTGTCCGGCAAGAGGTTGAAATCCCGCCCGTGCATCCGCGTTATATCGAACATCAAAGTCTGACCAGACTCTGTCCGTGTTGCGGACTTGAAAACAAGGGTGATTTTCCACCGGACATAAAAGCTCCAATCCAGTACGGAAGCAGCGTACAAAGCATTATTGGTTACTTGTCAGTCTTCCAGCACCTGCCTTACAACCGTATCAAGACATTGCTGCGTGATATGTTTCATCTGAATCTGTCGGAGGGCAGTATTGACAACATTCTAGAATCCATGAGCCGTAAATCGGACTGGATTTACCGCGAAATACAAGGATTCATGAAGCATCAGACGGTGGTCGGTTCGGACGAAACCGGTTGTCGTTCTGGAGGTAAAAAACACTGGTTCCATGTCTGGCAGAACAAACTTCATACATTTATTGTGTCCAACGCCAGCCGTGGTTACAAGGTCATGGAGGAATATTTTCCGGATGGCTTTCCACATTCTGTTTATGTCAGCGATTGCTTGCCTTCTCAATTAAAGGCTCCCGCCAAACGCCATCAGTTGTGCATTGCTCATTTGTTACGCGAGTTGTTGAACTTCGAAAAGAGCCTCAAAAGTCAGTGGAGTGCGGGTATGAAAGACCTGTTTTGCCGTGCCCTTGACTTGAAACGCATATTGAAGGCTGAAGATTACCGGAATATTCCTGCCGAAGTCATGGCCATTGAAACAGAACTGGATGATTTACTGGCCGTGGACTGCTCCGCTTTTCATCGCAGGGAACGGGCATTGGTTCACCGGCTAATAAAAAACAGGGATAGCATCCTGACTTTCCTCTATCACCCGGAGGTTCCGCCGGATAACAACGGTTCAGAAAGAGCCATACGAAATATCAAAATCAAGACCAAAGTATCGGGTCAGTTCCGCAATAAAGACGGCAATGGAGCTGACTGCTTTGCCAGGATTCGCTCTGTTATTGACACTGCCATCAAAAACGGACAGGAGGTCTATCCGGCTTTGTCCTGCCTGGCAAAAGCGTGAATCCATCCCTTATTTTTCTACCTGAGTAGTTACCTTTTATTTACCTTTGTGCTTTGTTTATAAAAAAAGTATGCGTATAGATATTATCAGTGTGTTGCCGGCAATGTTTACCGGGTTGATTGATTGTTCCATCCTGAAACGGGCGCAAGATAAAAACCTTGTGGAAATAGTGATCCATAATTTGCGGGACCATACGACAAACAAGCATCGTAATGTCGACGACTATCCATTTGGCGGCGAAGCCGGTATGGTGATGCAGATAGAACCGATCGACAATGCGATCACAACATTAAAACAACAGCGCGATTATGACGAGGTGATCTACACTTCGCCGGACGGTGAAATTTTCAATCAGAAGATTGCAAATCAGATGTCTTCATACAAAAATATCATTCTGCTTTGCGGGCATTATAAAGGCATAGATTACCGTGTGCGCGAGCATCTGATAACCCGTGAAATATCGGTAGGAGACTATGTCCTCACGGGCGGAGAACTTGCCGCGGCGGTTATGACAGACGCCATTGTGCGCCTTATGCCGGGCGCGATAGGAGATGAACAGTCCGCTTTATCAGACTCCTTTCAAGACAATTTACTGGCTCCTCCCGTTTATACCCGCCCTGCGGAATATAAAGGATGGCGCGTGCCGGATGTATTATTGTCGGGACATCAAGCCAAAATAGACGAGTGGAAATTACAACAGGCGATGGAGCGTACCGAACGGTTGCGCCCGGATCTGCTGAATAAAGAAGATTAAAACTCGACGTCTACAGTAACGCGTTCCTCGCTGTCTGTAGTCCAGCGCGGCCCTGATTGTATCAGGCGTATGGCTTCGTTATCGGATGTGCCGCACAAACTGCATTTTACATCAAACAGGAAGGGTTGCCCCAATGAATTGACTGAAAATTCTACCGTCACTTTCCCTTTTCTGTTTTTGCAGACGTCATCGACCGGGCGCCTGAGTGATCTTTTCAGATACTCGTTGTATCTTTCATAGCCGCCGACAGGTTCGGGTTTCCCTCTTTCCGTTTCGTCGGAAGCGGAAGTTTTGCTGTCAAAATCATCCGGTACATATATTTCTATTGGTATTTCGTTTTGTCGATTGATATCTTCCGATAATATTTCCTGTTCGGCTTTACTCGTTGACGCATTTTCCACGCTCTCTATTTTAAAGCGTGAGACATTCGGAACGTATGCTTTTGCCAGCTCTGAATTTTTTTTAACTATGATCGCTATGTTTTCATTGTAATATGTTTCGGGTACATAAATTTCGATAATGGAATTTTCGTTTGCCTGCCGCGCATACAGTCCCGATTTGTGATAGTCGGAAAGAAAATACCCTCCGATACCGGATATAATGATAATGGCGGCGGCGGCGCTTTTCCATATCTGCCTGTCGTTTGTCCCCGTTTTTGATTTGGCTTTTAGCCGTTTTTGTATGTTGTCGATACGCTCGATGTGGTTGCCCCCGATACTGTCGAAGCCTTCTATCGCCTCGTACAAAAACGGATCTTTCATCGAATCTTTTTCTATCCGCTGGGCTTCTTTGCCTTTCCTTTGCCCTTTTATGTAATCCGGGAATATCATTCTTTCAGATTTTTTCGATACAAATTTTCAAATTTCGCTTGCCGTTTTGTATATAACTCTTTACGCTTTTGAGATGAAACCCTGTTTCGTCCGCAATATCCGCATACGATTTATCTTCGTAAAAAAACTTTACCACTGATACCCGTTGAGGTTCCGGCAGCTTTTCCAGGCATTTGTTCAGCGCATTTTCCCTGTCTTCATCCCTGTTGTCGTCAAATAGATCAAACGTGACGTCGGATTCCATAAGTTGAGAGTCGAAATTAACGATAATTTCTTTTTTATTTTCTTTCAGTATGTGGAAACAGTGGTTTTTGACTACGCTATAGAGCCAGTTCCTGAATATTTTGATTTCGTGATCCTGTATTTTTTGAGAGAGATTTTCGTAAATATCCATTACCGCATCCTGCGACAGCTCCGGATTTTGCAAATATTTCAGGCAAAGACCATAGATCAGGGGAATATAACGTTCATAAAGCTGTTGGAAATAATCGGCTTTACGTGTTTCGTTAAATTTGGACAAGAGCGTTTCGTCACTGTCCAATTCTTTTTTCTTATGCTGGCTAAAAAATCGCAAGGGTAATTTTTTACGCAAATCTACAAGATTATTTGGCGTGCAAACTTTAAACAGGCTCTAAACCGTCATAATTTCACATTTTTTTCAAAATATATAGCGTAAAATTGTATAGACATTTCTTTTTATGTACTTTTATCTTCGAAAATAATAACGAGTTTAAATTTTTAATAAACGCCCATTTATGAAAGAAAAAATCGGATCAAACGCAGGTATTATTTGGACTTACCTGGATGCAGAAGGAGGCAAATCGCTTAAAGACATCAAAAAAGCATGCAAGTTGACGGAAAAGGATATGTATGCGGCTTTAGGCTGGTTGGCAAGAGAAGGTAAAATAGCATTCAACGAACTTAAGGACGACTTGCAAGTGGTTCTGTTGTAAAAAAGTGCGAACGGCAATTTATACTGTGCACGGCATGGTTCTGTGCATGGAAGGTATATGGTTATTAAAAGACGCATGAGCAGATGTATTCCATGCATTATATCATAATGAATTCCTGCACAAAATATGCCGTGCAAAGTGTGGTAAAAGAGGCTCCTGCCCTGGAGACAAGCCCCTCTTTTTTTCTTTTATATGAAGCCCGGTTCTTTTTAATAAATTTTGAAGAGTAATAATTTTGTTAATTCGTTGATATTATTTATTTTTGTATAGCGTTTTGGCTGCTTTATGACTGAAAATGATGAGAAACTTCTGGCCGGATTTGAAATCAGGATGCGGCAACTGATGTATCTCTGTGATACGCTAAAGGAAGAGAATGCCTTGCTAGAGCGGGAACTGGCGCAAAAAAACGGAGTAATCGAAGGGCTGACGTCAGAAGTAGAAAAGCTGAAAACAAAATATGACAATTTGAAATTTGCGAGATCTTTTTCATCGGAGGATAAAGATGATGCGTTGGAAGCAAAGAAACGATTGTCGAAATTAGTGCGAGATGTAGATAAGTGTATCGCCATGCTGAAAAACTGAACGATAGAAATGAAAGAGTGATGGACGAGCATTTAATAATTAATCTACGCGTAGCAGATATGAAATATCCTCTCCGGATAAAACGGCAAGAGGAAGAGATATTCAGAAAAGCTGCCGAAGAAATAGATTATAAATTAGGACAATATAAAAATTATTTTACGGGAAACGCATCCCATCCGTTGCGGAATAGCGATTATATGGCAATGACGGCAATACAGGCCGTGGCAGAGAAAGTCGAGCATCAATCGCGGGCCGGTGTATTCGAGTCCAGAATGAAAGAGTTGACGCGGGAACTGGACGATTACCTGAAAAGCCACGTAAAATAAAATTGTAGTATTGAAAAAATCCAGAGCGCTAATTTAAGGTATGGAATTATCTCATACTTGGATTGGTGTCTTTTTGTTTATATAATGTGCTTTTTAACAATGAAAATGAAATTATGGATATATTATTTTATGTAACAGCTTTCCTTGCCGGAGTAATCGCGACGTGGGTAGCTTTGAATTTCGTGGCGAATTCGAAGTTTAAACGTCAGGTGAAAGAAGCGGAACAAGAAGCTGAAGTAATCAAGAAAAATAAATTGCTGGAAGTAAAAGAGCAGGCCTTGCAGATGAAATCCGAGTTTGAAAAACAGGTAAATATCCGCAACTCTAAAATACAGGCGGCAGAAAGTAAACTCAAACAACGCGAGTTAGGCCTGAATCAAAAACAGGAGGAACTTCAACGTAAAAGAAGTGAAGCGGATACTATCAAAGCCAATCTGGATAATCAACTGGAAGTAGTGGAGAAGAAAAAACAGGATTTGGACAGGCTTCACAGGCAGGAAGTGGAAAGATTGGAAGCCCTTTCGGGATTGTCTGCCGAAGAGGTAAAAGAAAAATTGGTAGAAGCCTTGAAAGACGAGGCGCAGTCGCATGCCCGGTCATACGTCAGCGAGATAATGGAAGAGGCCAAGATGACAGCCAACAAGGAAGCAAAGAAAATTGTTATTCAATCTATACAGCGTGTCGCGACCGAAACAGCCATAGAAAATGCGATCACTGTTTTCCATATCGAATCCGACGAAATAAAAGGACGTATAATCGGCCGTGAAGGACGCAATATACGGGCCTTGGAAGCCGCTACAGGTATCGAGATCGTAGTAGACGACACTCCGGAAGCAATCGTGTTGTCGGGATTCGACCCTGTAAGACGCGAAATAGCCCGTTTGGCCCTCCATCAGCTGGTGGCCGACGGACGTATCCATCCGGCCCGTATCGAAGAAGTCGTGGCAAAAGTGAAAAAACAGATCGAGGAAGAAATCGTCGAAACCGGCAAGCGTACCACCATCGATTTGGGCATACATGGCCTGCATCCCGAGTTGATACGTCTCGTAGGCAAGATGAAATACCGTTCTTCATACGGGCAAAACCTTTTGCAGCATGCTCGCGAAACAGCGAATCTGTGTGCTGTCATGGCTGCCGAACTGGGTTTGAATGTAAAGAAAGCCAAAAGAGCCGGGCTGTTGCACGACATAGGCAAAGTGCCTGACGATGAGCCTGAATTGCCTCATGCATTGCTCGGTATGAAGCTTGCGGAGAAATACAAGGAAAAACCGGATATTTGCAATGCTGTCGGCGCTCACCACGATGAAGTGGAAATGACGAGCCTTTTGGCTCCGATAGTACAGGTTTGTGATGCTATATCGGGAGCGCGTCCGGGAGCCCGCCGCGAAATAGTGGAAGCATATATCAAGCGATTGAATGACCTTGAACAATTGGCTTTATCCTATCCGGGCGTATTGAAAACATATGCCATACAAGCGGGACGGGAACTGAGAGTAATAGTTGGCGCCGACAAGATCGACGATCTGGAAACCGAAAAATTGTCTGCCGATATTGCCAAAAAGATCCAGGACGAGATGACTTATCCGGGACAGGTGAAAATCACAGTTATCCGCGAAACGCGCGCGGTGAGCTACGCGAAATAAAAAAATAAGTTTACATATATGGAGCGGAGGCAAGTTTTGTCTCCGTTTTTTGTTTTGGAAAATTGCTGCTACAGAGGTTGTTTTGTTAAGAAAATCAGGTGGAAACGAGGTTTTTACCATATACCATGCATGCACAAAACCATGCCGGACACGGTAAAGAATTAAGAATTAAGAATGAGGAATGAAGAATTAAAAATCAAGAATTAAGAATGAAGAAGATACGCTTTGCGTTCTTTGTGCCCTTTGTGATACGCTTCGTGTTCTTCGTGTTAAATGAATTTGGCCGTTCTTTTTTTCTTGTAGTGCGACAGTTTGATTTGAAATTCTTAGTGCCCTTTGCGATACGCTTAGTGTCCTTTGTGTTAAATGAATTTGGCCGTTCTTTTTCTTGCAGTGCGACAGTTTGATTTGAAATGCTTCGTGTCCTTTGCGATACGTTTTGTGTTCTTCGTGTTAAATGAATTTGGCGTTCTTTTTTCTTGCAGTACGACAGTTTGATTTGAAATTCTTAGTGCCCTTTGCGATACGCTTTGTGTCCTTTGTGTTAAATGAATTTGGCCGTTCTTTTTTTGCAGTGCGATAATTTGAATTGAAATTCTTAGTGCCCTTTGTGATACGCTTTGTGTTAAATATATTTGGCGTTCTTTTTTTTTGCAGTGCAACAATGTAAAAAAACAGCATCTTTGTTCGATTTCCGTTCATAATTCCGATAATCGGATATAAAAAGGCGGAATTATGTAACTGTTTGTCCGGTTGGATTCAGTATTTTTGTATCCGCGTAGTATTCAATATGCGTCTGGGTTATTAAGAATCGATAAAA
>JAISSD010000088.1 GCA_031273295.1 Prevotella sp. | reverse complement strand
TTACGAATAATGTTTCGTTTCCCCTCTATCTGAACTTGTGCAATTTTTGCACAAGTTGAATTCTCTTCTAATTCTTCCGTTGCATAAATATTTTTTATATGGCGAAGAACAGATGTTCTATTGGTATTGAATAATTCCGCCATTTGATACTGGTCTAACCAAACCGTTTCTTCTTCCAGTCTTACATCCAAATTGGTTGTGCCGTCCGGCGCCTGATAAAAAATGATTTCTCCTTTGTTCATGATCTATATTGATTGCTGTTATT
The DNA here is from genome assembly GCA_031273295.1 of Prevotella sp. Lineage (GTDB taxonomy): Bacteria > Bacteroidota > Bacteroidia > Bacteroidales > Dysgonomonadaceae > Dysgonomonas. Next base: position 8,345 of record JAISSD010000088.1, on the reverse strand, counting down.
TGCCCAACATGAGCTGAAGTTTATAATAATAACCTTTTTGGTTTTACTGAAGTCAGCAAAACCTAATTGTCCCCCTTTTTGTGGCTTTGACGGCATCTCAACCAATTTCCTGACCTCAAGAAATTGATCGCTTATACTGAATCCACTGTTTTTGCAGGCAAGCATTGCTCTGCCAATGACCTTTTTGAAATTTTCCCGTTTGGTGTATTCCAAAACCGGCGCCAATTCCCGGGCAAGCCAAAATTCATTGCCCTGTTCATCCGAAAGGCCGTCTTTGAAATCAAAAAGCGCCACGTATTTCAACGGTTTTTGCGATTGCCGTTCAGGTGCATTGTCACACGCCGCAAATCCACACGGCGCCATTAATAAAACGAGTAAAACTTTTTCCGGAAAACGTTTATTTTTTGCTCCTTTTGAAAGGCGGTTTATACTTATACAAATCGTACAATATCTTCAAATGCCTTGCGTTTTTTAGGACGAATCGTATCATTGGCGGGATACCCCAGGGCAATTACAGACCCGAATTGTTTTTCTGCCGGAATATTCAGCAAGTCGCAAATTTTTTTGCGGTCATAAATGCCGATAATACAACTCCCAAGTTCCTGTGCGGTAGCTTCCAGACAAATATATGCGGTAGCGGCTCCCAAATCGCCTTTTGCGTAATACTGACTATCAAGGAAACAACTGACAACAGGACTTAAAACCGCGTGTTCCTCCAGAACAATAATAAATGCTTTTGCCGTTCCCAACCAAACGTTTTGTTTTAGCTGTTGACCACATAACGCCACCTGGCTAACCATGTCCCGGTTTTCTACCACGACAAAACTCCACGGTTGAGCATTGCAACCGGAATGAGCCAGTCTTCCCGCTTCAACGCATTGTATCAGCTTTTCATGTTCCACCGGTTGTTCTGAAAAACCGCGACAACTTTGACGTTGTTTACATAGATCCAAAAAATCATTGACTTTTTTCATTTCTTAATTTTTTTTGCCCCTTTCGGAGACGATTTATAAGTTGATTTGAAAATTCAAAAGTAGCGGAATTTTCCGTATTTCCATGTAACGGTTGCTTTTCGGAATCGACATTTCCCCAACGGGACAGCGTTTTTTCGTCTGCCCGGTGTGTCGTACCTTAAATATTGTTGTAAATCAATAGTTGAATACATCACCCAAGATACAACTTTTTTTCTGTTTGCTTGTTTTTTATGTCTTTATTTCCATGCGGGAATCTTTATTACCGTTTAAACAGGGGAAGCGTGCATTATAAAGTCCTGTGAAGATGTGAAACTGTTACAAAGAAAAAAGAAATTTCTCTTTTTATTTTTCAACTGTCGGCTAATCCGCAACTTGCAACTAAAAGAGCTTGCTTGTATCCCGTACCTTGTAATTTTGTAAGCTGTATTACTTTTTAGTCAAAAACGCATTCCATTTCTTTTGAAAATCCCTTTATTTAATCTACTTTTGCATGACAATAGAAAAAAGCAGTTACACATGGCTATATTTCTATAATTATCAGCTAAAAATTTAACTATTCCAAATAACTAAAAACAATTTTAATTTATGAGTTGGTTGCTTAAATCTTCTATTGGTAAGAAGTTGATAATGAGTATCACAGGTATCGCTCTTATCTTGTTTTTGCTGTTTCACGCGTCGATGAACGTGGCGGCTGTATTTTCGGAGGATGCCTACAATTCCATTTGTGCCTTACTGGGAGCAAATTGGTATGCTGTGGCAGGTACCGCCGCTTTGGGCGCGCTTGTTGCTATCCACTTCATCTATGCTCTTGTTTTGACTTTGCAAAACCGCAGGGCGCGCGGAGGTGATGCTTATGCGGTAAGCGTGCGTCCTAAAAACGTGGAATGGGCGTCGCAAAACATGTTTGTGCTGGGCGTGATTGTTGTTGGATTTATGCTGCTTCACTTCAGCCAGTTCTGGTACAGGATGATGTTTATGGAATTGGCCGGCCATCACGAGGTGGCTCTGGGAGGCGACATGGTATCTCCTCAGGACGGAGCCGTTTTCATCAAGTATTATTTTAGCCAGGGTTGGGTTGTAATAGCATATCTGATTTGGTATGCCGCGTTGTGGTTCCACTTGTCTCACGGTTTTTGGAGCGCTGTTCAGACTATCGGCTGGAATAATCAAATCTGGATGAATCGCTGGAAAGTGATTGGCCAGGCGGCGGCTACGGTTATTTGTCTGGCATTTGCTTTTGTAACCGTCTACTTCTACGCGCGGCATCTGCTTTGTCCGTTTGCATAAGACAGGCGCTGATTATTTTGTTAAAGATTTAAAAGAAAAACAGATATGAGTAATATACTAGATCCAAAAAAAGATTCGAAAATACCTGAAGGGCCATTGGCAGAGAAATGGACCAATTATAAGGCTCATCAGAAACTGGTGAATCCTGCCAACAAGCGTCGTCTCGACATTATTGTGGTAGGTACAGGCCTTGCGGGAGCATCGGCAGCCGCTTCTCTCGGAGAAATGGGCTTCAATGTACTAAACTTTTGTATTCAGGATTCTCCCCGTCGCGCACACTCTATCGCCGCTCAGGGAGGTATCAATGCCGCAAAGAATTATCAAAATGACGGAGACTCTGTTTACCGCCTGTTCTACGATACTATCAAAGGTGGAGATTACCGCGCCCGCGAAGCAAACGTTTACCGTCTTGCCGAGGTTGCCAACAGTATCATCGACCAGTGTGTGGCTCAGGGAGTTCCTTTTGCCCGCGAATACGGAGGCTTGCTTGACAACCGTTCATTCGGTGGAGCCCAGGTATCCCGCACATTCTATGCTAAAGGGCAAACAGGACAACAATTGCTGCTTGGCGCCTATTCGGCCCTTAGCCGTCAGGTACACAAGGGCAGCGTAAAACTGTATACCCGTTACGAAATGCTTGATGTGGTTATCATCGACGGCCGTGCACGGGGTATTATTGCCCGCAATCTTGTCACAGGTAAACTCGAACGTTTTGCGGCACATGCAGTGGTAATAGCCACCGGCGGATACGGCAATACGTTTTTCCTCTCCACCAATGCAATGGGTTCCAACGGTTCGGCGGCCATTCAGGCTTATAAGAAAGGCGCCTATTTTGCAAACCCTTGTTTTGCTCAGATTCACCCTACTTGCATTCCGGTTCATGGAGAATTCCAGTCAAAACTGACTTTGATGTCGGAATCGCTTCGCAACGACGGCCGTATCTGGGTTCCTAAAAAGAAGGAAGACGCGGAAGCCATCCGTGCCGGAAAACTGAAACCGACTCAAATAAATGAAGAAGACAGGGATTATTATCTGGAAAGACGCTATCCCGCATTCGGAAACCTTGTGCCTCGCGACGTGGCGTCACGTGCGGCGAAAGAAAGATGTGACGCAGGTTATGGCGTAGGCGCTACAGGCCTGGCCGTTTATCTTGATTTTTCGGATGCTATCAACCGTCTTGGGAAAGATGTGGTGGAAGCCAAATACGGTAACCTGTTCCAGATGTATGACAAAATCGTAGACGAAGATCCATACGAAACCCCCATGATGATCTATCCTGCTATCCATTATACGATGGGTGGTATCTGGGTTGACTATGAGTTGATGACTTCTATCAAAGGTTTGTTTGCCCTCGGCGAAGCCAACTTCTCGGATCACGGAGCTAACCGCCTTGGAGCGTCAGCTCTGATGCAGGGTTTGGCCGACGGATATTTCGTCTTGCCTTATACTATCCAGAATTATCTGGCCGACCAGATCTCCGTGCCCCGTTTCAGTACTGATTTGCCTGAATTTGTACAGTCGGAAAACGAGATCAAAGAAAAAACAGCCAGATTGATAAATATCAAAGGCCGTCGTTCTGTAGACTCTATCCACAAACAATTGGGCCTTGTCATGTGGGACTTTGTTGGAATGGCCCGTACAAAAGAATCTCTTGAAAAAGCCATAGAAGAACTGAAAGCTGTGAAGAAAGAGTTCTGGTCCAATGTGCGTATACCGGGTGAAGTAACCGGTTTGAATATCGAACTGGAAAAAGCCTTGCGTTTGGCGGACTTTATCGAGATAGGTCTACTGATGGCATATGATGGATTGAATCGTAATGAGTCTTGTGGAGGCCACTTCCGTGAAGAATATCAAACACCGGAAGGCGAGGCTATGCGTGATGATGAACATTACTCTTATGTTGCGTGCTGGAAATATGATGGAGAAGAGAAAGCCCCCGAGCTTGTGAAAGAGACTCTTGACTATGAATTTGTAGTGAGGCAACAAAGAAACTATAAAGCTTGATTTTAGTATAGCGGTTGTGTGTATACGAGTGCGCCGGACTCTGGCAAATAATAAGTTTACAAGGAAAAACCAAAAGATGGAATCTCATAAGAATTTGATTGTATGGCAACAAAGTATAGATCTTGTTAAATCGGTTTATTCTGTCATGCATTCATTCTATCATGAGGTATTATTTGGATTGGGTTCCCAAAAAGAGTGTAAACGATTTATTCATACTGCATTAAAAGAAGATGTTAAACGTTTCGATAAAATCATTAAATACAGGATCTCCGGTAAACTAGTATGCTAAAAAACTTAAAAACTCAAAAACAATGGAAAAATTAATCAATATAACACTAAAAGTTTGGCGTCAAAGGGGTCCGCGGGAAAAAGGGGCTTTTGAGACATATCCGTTAAATGGCATTTCTACAGAAAGTTCGTTTCTTGAAATGCTGGATATTTTAAATGAAAAATTGATCAATGAAGGCAAAGAGCCTGTCGTATTCGATCACGACTGCCGCGAGGGCATCTGCGGTATGTGCAGCCTTTATATAAACGGCCATCCTCACGGGCCGGACGAGGATGTAACAACTTGCCAGTTGCATATGCGCAAGTTCAAAGACGGTGAAACCATTACAATAGAACCGTGGCGTTCGGCTGGTTTCCCGGTTATCCGCGACCTGATGGTAGACCGTGCGGCTTTCGACAAGATTATGCAGGCGGGAGGTTACGTTAGTGTAAATACAGGAGGCGTTCCTGACGCCAATGCTATTCCGATTTCGAAAGTAGCCGCCGACGAAGCTATGGACGCCGCGTCATGCATCGGTTGTGGCGCTTGTGTCGCCGCTTGTAAAAACGGGTCGGCCATGTTGTTTGTGTCTGCGAAAGTCAGCCAGTTGGCTCTTCTTCCTCAAGGACATGTCGAGGCTGCCCGCCGTGCAAAAGCAATGGTAAGTAAAATGGACGAGCTGGGTTTCGGGAACTGTACCAACACTCGGGCTTGTGAAGTGCAATGTCCCAAAAATGTGTCTATCAGTAATATCGCGCGTATGAACCGTGAATTTCTGAAAGCAAAATTCAAAGATTAAGGTTTTTGAATCTAAATACGGGAGCGGCTGTCGTCTGATAGTCGCTTTTTTGTATATTTGGCAAAGCCAAAAGATATTTATCCATAGATAAGCAAGGCTTTTAATATTTTGTAGAACTTTATTTTTTTAAGGAAAGATCATGTCGTTAAAGTACGCAGTTATAGGAACAGGAGCCATAGGTGGTTATTATGGCGGCAAATTGGCCAACTCGGGTCGGGAAGTACATTTTCTGCTCCATTCGGATTATGGATATGTAAAGCAAAACGGTTTAAAAGTCGATTCTGTTGATGGAGACTTTCATCTAAGATCTGTGTTGGCGTACAATAAAACCGTTGATATGCCGAAATGCGATGTCGTTCTGGTTGCCCTGAAATCAACCAATAACAAATTGCTCAAGGAGCTTTTACCGCCGCTCTTGCACAAAGATACGCTTGTTATCCTTATTCAGAACGGTTTAGGCTTGGAGGCTGATTTACAGAAGGATTTTCCCTGTCTCGGCATTGCCGGAGGATTAGCCTTTATCTGTTCCGGTAAAACGGGAGAGGGGCATGTTGGCCATTTTGACGGAGGCAGGTTAAATTTAGGTTCGTATTCCTGCTCCGATCCCAAGATATTAACTCAAGTCTGCTCCGATTTTGTGCAGGCAGGAGTAGAGGCGCATATACATGAACTGGAAAAAGCCCGTTGGATGAAACTGGTGTGGAATATACCTTATAACGGGATGACCGTTGTGATGAATACTACTACCGATAGCTTAATGAATAATCCGGCCATGGTGGAACTTCTTCACGAAATCATGCTCGAAGTTATACGTGGAGCCAACCTTGTCGGCAAGGGGCGGTTTTCCATACCGGAAAGTTATGCGGACGACATGTTGGAAATGACGCGGCGTATGACGCCTTATTCTCCCAGCATGAAGCTGGATTTCGACTTTCACAGACCGCTGGAAACAGAGTATATATATTCACGCCCTGTTTTACAGGCCAGGGAGGCCGGATACGAGATGGCGCGAATAATTATGTTGAAAAGTCAATTGCAGTTTATTGAAACTCGATATTTATATACTTAGAAACTGTTTAAATTTCGCTCATTCGAATTTTTAGAGATGTTTTCAGCCTGATTTTTTTATAAAGGATGCATTTGACTGCGTCGAGCTGACGTTTCAAATTGTCGCATATCCGGAATAGAGAAAGTCTTTCCGGTTTGCCTGGATCCGGGAGAGTCGGGGAGGCGTTATAAGCGAGAAATGGGCGAAGTGAAAAGGAATTGAAAATGGAAAAGGACGGAGGCAGACAGGTTGGGATTGTGCGGTTGGTTGGCAGATTCCTCCTTTCAGTCGGAAAGAGGTGTGTCGGTTTGAGCAGATGTTTCAGCTTCCTCATTTTCCTTAAACTCCTTAAATTCCTCAATTACCTTAAATTGCCTTGAAGAGAAGACCAGCCAGGTTTGAATGACATTACAGGCATAAACACACACCCTCTTTGTTCGATTTCAATCCCGAATTCCGCTAATTGGATATAAAAAGGCGGAAATCTGCAACGGATTATTCAATCGGATTAAATATATTTGTTGGATAAAGTTATATATAAAATTCATTAACAAAATTCAGACTTATGAAAAAAGTGATTATTTCAATTATCCTGCTTGCTTCCGGATTGTTTTCCGGTTGCAGCAGTGAAGAGAGCGTCTCCAGGCCGGAGACAGCCGGACAGACAGGGGTTTTGACTTTCAGTTTTCCTGCGCCCCGTCGAAGTGTTACCTATGCAGAAACCACAGAAGAAGCCAATCCTGTGGATCCAGTCGGAGATGAAGCAGTGATTAACGATGTTACCATTTACATGTTCGAAGATTCGGACGAAGGTTTGTTGAAAGCAAGGAAATCGGCTTCCGAGACCGAAGTCGGCGGCAGATCGGTAGTTTTTGATGTAAACGATTTTACCGACAACCATACAAACTATATATTTTATGCCGTCGCCAACGTCAGCGGCAATATCACAGACAACTTTGTGGTTGGTCAAACCGACCTCGATGCCTTTACTTCTGCCGTTACAATAGATACAGGTACCGATACTATTCCCGGACGCAACATGTTGATGGTAGGTTACACAACAATACAGGATTTGGCAACAACTACCCTGCCGAGTCAGGAAATCGTTCTGCGTCACCGGGTTGCGCGCTTCGACATACGGAACACCACTGATGACGGCAATCCCGCCAATAACAATGAGGCGACGGGTACCGAGACATTTTTCGAAATCAGGAGGATACATGTAAAAAACACCTTTTCGGCGGGTTACCTTACTGAGGAAAATAATGATCAGGATCGTGTAACTCTCGCCCAAGCCTCACTGACAGGCGACAATGCGATCGACGTTTCCAAAGTAGCCAATATAAACAGAGGCCTTGCCGAAGGCGCATTCTATCTTTGGCCGGGAAAACTGGCCGCCGGAACCGACGTGGACGCTCCCGGTTCCACTGTCATCGAGGTTGAGGGTATTTATATTGGTGACAGTGAGCCCACACCGGTACTGTTCACCGTTCAGCTGGAAACCCCACAGGACATCGAGGCCAACAAGCGTTATACATTGATCGTGTCCAGAATCAACCAGACTACCCTGACGTTCGCTTTGACTGCTTCCAAATGGGGAGAGAGCGTTGACCTTCCGGCCACTCCGCGTGCAGGAGCATTTGAATACGCCGGATTCAAATTGAACGACGCGCCTGCTAGCGAAAACATTGACCTGTCGAACAATACTACAGACAATATTCTGACATTTTACACCCTGTCCGATGTCAAGACAACGGATATATTGGAAGCTACCCTCGATTTGGATTATGGAACGGCCTATGAAGACAGTATCGCCTTTGAGGCAGTGGGCGAACCTGTTGTTACCTATTCTGTCGGCAAAATCCGTCAGGACTACAAAATCACCCTGCCAAAGACGACTTACCCGATCAATGGAACGCTCACGATCAAGGAAATGGATGAGTCCAAGGGCACCGGTAACAAGAA
>JAISSD010000066.1 GCA_031273295.1 Prevotella sp. | reverse complement strand
TCCTTTCAATCATCTTTATATCTGTTATAAAAATATGCTGCAAAGATAGTGAAATGTTTTATTATTTCTATCTAATAAATTTATTATTTCTGTCTAATAGATAATTTGGTTTTTACAGTGACGCATTGCCGCGTCTCAAAATCCAACCAAAAAACGGCGAAAATCCAACCAAAAAACGACAAAAATCCAATCCAGCTAAATCTTTTTTTGAGGCGCTATTGCTTCCGGCTACGCCGTAGCAATGACGGCTACGCCGAACGAAAAGGTCGCCAAGCAGCCCGAAGGGAACTCCATCCATAGCGCCTCAAAATAAGATTTAGCTCTGTTTCAATACATCCGGAACAGGTTTCCGAAGTAAATATTCGTAGATAAACCTGATTTGCAGATTTCTGAAATGTAACGATTTTGCGCCTCCGTAGCCGTGTCTGCTCGAAGGATAAATCACCAAATCGAAGTCTTTATTCATGTCTTCCAGAGCGCTCACAAGCTGGAAGGTATTTTGAGCGTGGACGTTTTCGTCCAACAATCCGTGAGTTAACAGCAATTTACCTTTCAGTTTCTCTGCATGAGTCATTACGGAAGATTGCCTGTATCCTTCCGGATTTTCCTTCGGATGATCCATATATCGTTCGGTATAAGGGGCGTCGTACAGCATCCAGTCGGTGACGCTGCCTCCGGCGATGCCATGCGTAAATACGTCGGGAGCATACGCCAAAGCGAAACATGTTATATATCCGCCATAGCTAAATCCGTTTATGCAGATTCGTTCCGGATCTGCCTGAGCGTTTTCTATCAACCATTTCACGCAGGCGGCATAGTCGGAAACTTCCACAGCGCCAAGATTTCGGTGCATTTCCTCCTGTCCTTTTTTGCCGAAATGCAGGCTTCCTCTGTGATCCAGCGAAACCTGAATTAATCCCTCGTACGAGTACCAGTTTAAGAGTTTTGAATTGCCAAACCATCCCTGCCTTACGGTGATAGCCGCCGGACCTCCGTAAACGTCTATGAGAACGGGGTATTTCTTATCTTTTTCCATCTTCACGGGCAATGTAACGCGCATGGGTAAATCGTATTTATTATCTTTGCTTTTGACCGTAATTAATTCTGTTGCAGGCCAGTCATAGACTTCATTTTGTTCGTTACGCGAATCGTCCAAATCCATTATCAATTTTCCTTTTGTGTTGTACAATCCCACTTTGACGGGAGTATTTACGTTTGAATACGATGACACAAAATATCGTGCATTTGGCGACAGGGAGATTCTATGAGTGTAATTTCCGAAGGACAGGCGTTGCAGTTTTTTCCCGTCAAACGATGCTGCGTAGAAATCTGTGCAAGCTACATTGTCCTTATAACATGTGAAATACACGGTTCGGTTTTTCTCGTCGATTTTTATTATATCCAGCACGGTAAAATCGCCACGGGTTATGGGATTGATCGGCGAACCGTCGTTAGCGTGCAGATACAGGTGGAAATAACCGCTTTTATCGTTTATGATTATAGCTCTGCCATCCGAAAGGAAATTGATTATATTGCCTTTATCAATATCTATCCATGCTTTTTGGGTTTCGTTGTATATTTCCGTTTTTTCACCCGTATTGATATTGACGTCAAATATTTTATAATTATCCTGACCTCTGTTCATCCATTGCATCCAGATGCTGCGTCCCGAAGGCGTCCAGCATGGTTTGCCGAAATACTGGTCGTCCGTTTGATTGAAATCCGCCCAGACCGTTTTTGTTCCTTCGGGATTCACAAACCCTGTTTTTATTTCCGGATTCGGATCTCCCGATTTCGGATACCTCATCGTCTCAAAATATCCGTGTTGTCCCGGGCTATCGGTGATTATAAATGTTGGCGTCTTTGAATCGTCGGTGCGGAAAAACGCTATGGTTTTACTGTCCGGCGACCACCAAAAAGCCTTGTAATGTGAAGATCTCCCAAGGATTTCCTCCATATAAACCCATGAAGCATAACCATTCAGTATAACATCGCTTCCGTCGTGAGTGAGGCGAAATTCCTTTTTATCCGCCAAACGCATTGTATATAGGTCATTATCTCTTGTATAGGCTATATAGTTTCCATCGGGCGACAGTTCCTGATTACGGTTATTGCCCTGCGCCAAAGTTTCTCCTTCATAAATAATATCTCCGTTTCCGGATTCAAGTTTTTTGAGCGCTTTCGGCAGATATTGAGCTGTTTCGTTTTCATTCAAATTGATTTGTTCCTTAGTTTTGATTTTTACTAAGGAAAAGGATATTTTATCCTTTTCCCGTTTTTGTGTTATAAACGAATCGTCATCAATCCATTTAACGATTTCAACAGGATTATGGGAACGTTGGAGATGAAATATCTGTTCGCCGGTTAGAGTTTGTTTTTGTGCAACTGCGTCACTTCCAAGCAACAGAATGAAAAAAAGGGCATTTATTATTTTCATATTTATCGTATATATATATTTGTTTAGTATCAAAAAAGCCGGATAAACAGAAATGTAATTTATTCGGTTTATCCGGTTCATTATAAAGTAATATTCAAACTGTAAAGTTTATGTTCTCGGATTTCCGGGGTCTTTTCCGGGTCTTGGAGCTTCACCTTCCTTATAATCGGGAAGAGGTCCGAGTTCGTAAGTTTCCGGTCCATAGCGTAACGATGAATTTAAAGTATCATCCCACGACAGCGCTTTGCCGGTATATGCGGCTTCGCGTCCCAAAATTGCAACTTGAGTAGAGTATGCAAGCGCTTCCGCCTGATTGATTTTTTTGTTAAGGCGGATTGATTCTACCAAGTGTATATGTTCCTGGTCATAAGGATTTTTAACGGGATTAGCCTTATAGTCGTAAGCCCACAAAACGTTTCCGTTATAGTCTTCTATTTTGGCGCCGCCTAATTTCACAACTCCTTTGGTTCCATATATTTGTTCGGATACATTTCCGTCGCAACCGTCGATTTGGCGAGCTGTGGTCAACATTCTTTTATTGTTGTTATAGTAATAATCAACGCTAAAGAAGTCAAAAATATCGCCTGTTAAACGTCTGGCTCTGCCTCCGAAACCGACTGCTTTCACGGGGCGATCGTCCATGAACCATGTAACGATATCAATATTATGGATAGCCTGATCCAGAATATGGTCGCCGCTCAGCCATTTGATGTTGAACCAGTTTCTGATGCAATATTCCATATCCGTCCATTCAGGGCGTTTAACCTGATTCCACCATGCTCCCTGATTCCAATGCGCTGCTCCCGAAACAATATCGCCAATAAGTCCGTTTTTAACCTGAATATATGCTTCCCAGTAGTCTTTGCTGTGTCTGCGCTGATTTCCGGTAATAACGGTTAAACCCTTTGTTGTAGCAATTTTAGCTGAGGCAAGCACTGTGCGTATGCCTGTGGGATCGACGGCGCAGGGTTTTTCCATAAAGATATGTTTTCCTGCTTCTACTGCCGCCTTAAAGTGTTCGGGGCGGAAATGAGTTGGTGTACAAAGCAGTACGACGTCAATTTCGGGCATTGCCAACACTTTTTTGTAAGCGTCAAATCCAAGGAAACGATTGGCTTCAGGCACTTCGTTATTCCTCTTTTTCAGTTCTTCGA
>JAISSD010000043.1 GCA_031273295.1 Prevotella sp. | reverse complement strand
ATTTTGTTTTCAATTGACATATGGAACTTGCATGATTTTTATTATCACGGACTTTGGTGATTTGACAAAAATCATGCTTCGTTTCAGGATTGTATTCGTAAATCTTTTAATCCTTGAATTCTGTAAATCCCGGTTCAGATTATTCTTTGTCTTTTCGGATTTTGACTAGTATATTTGACCGGTCGTTCGCACCCTAAGGAATTTTTTAACGCAAAGGATGCAAAGACTCCGTAAAGAACGCAACGGAAATTCTTTGTGTCCTTTGTGATACGCTTTGTGTTCTTTGTGTTAATGAATCTAGCCGTTCTTTTCTTGCAGTGCGACAGTTTGGATTGAATTGAATTGAATTGAAAATCGACGTAGTCAAAATCGGCGGAGCCAAAATCACATTTTTATTTCTTATGCCCAAGGGTCGCTTAACCGTCTGGAATAGCTTTTACTTGCCGGCTATATGAAATACCTCTTTCTGAAAATGCAATTGGCTTGTTTTGAGTTGATTGGCTTGTATTTATGGATTCCGGCAAAACAAACAAAGTCGAGGTATTTGCTTATCCATTTTGATTTCATACTAAAAAAAACTATCTTTGGACGAGTTTTAAAATAGCTATTAAAAATCAAATAACACATGTTCCCCGAAGACATTATCGACGATATCGGCGAGCCGGAGAATTTAGAGTACGAAGAACCTGTCATGGAAGAGGGATTGGAGAATGACGGCGCTCATTCCGGTTACAAAGTACCGGTGAAAGATGCAGGCGACAATCAGCTGCATCTGTCGGGTATGTTCCAGCATTGGTTTATGGACTATGCGTCTTATGTTATACTGGAACGCGCCGTGCCGCATATAACCGATGGATTGAAACCCGTGCAACGCCGCATCATGCACTCGATGAAGCGCATGGACGACGGGCGTTACAACAAGGTGGCAAACATTATCGGGCACACCATGCAGTTTCACCCGCATGGAGATGCTTCTATCGGCGACGCGCTGGTGCAATTGGGGCAAAAGGATCTACTGGTCGATTGTCAGGGCAACTGGGGAAATGTGTTTACAGGAGACGGCGCGGCGGCGGCCCGTTATATAGAGGCCCGTCTTTCGAAATTTGCATTGGAAACGCTTTTCAATCCTAAAACCACCGAATGGAAACCATCGTACGACGGGCGTAACAAGGAACCTGTTACCCTGCCCGTTAAATTTCCGCTGCTGCTTGTACAGGGAGCCGAAGGGATTGCCGTAGGCCTGTCGTCCAAAGTGCTTCCCCACAACTTCAACGAACTGTGCGACGCGGCCGTGGCGCATCTGCAGGGTGAAAAATTTACGTTGTATCCTGATTTTCAGACAGGGGGATACATAGACGTCGGCAAATACAATGACGGAGAACGCGGCGGTTCGGTCAAAGTACGCGCCAAGATTTCGAAGCTGGATAACAAAACGCTTGTCATAAACGATATTCCGTATGGACGCACATCCTCTTCGGTAGTAGAATCCATACTGAGGGCCAATGAAAAAGGCAAGATAAAGATCCGCAAGGTAGACGACATCACTGCTCAAAATGTGGAGATCCATGTACATCTTGCTCCGGGCGTTTCGTCGGATAAAACGATAGACGCTTTGTATGCTTTCACGGATTGCGAGATAAGCATCTCTCCCAACTGTTGCGTGATAGAGGAAAACAAACCCTATTTCCTTACTGTAAGCAGAATCCTTGAAGACACTACCGAAAATACGCTTGGGCTGCTTAAGCTGGAGCTTGAAATTAAAAAAAGCGAACTGGAAGAAAGCCTTCATTTTTCGTCTTTGGAAAAGATATTTATCGAGGAGCGCATCTACAAGGACAAGGAATTTGAAAACGCGGCGAATATGGACGCCGCCGTTGAACATACCGGAAAACGCCTGGATAAATTCGCCATGCTGTTTATCCGCGAGGTAACCCGTGAAGACATCATGAAGCTGATGGAAATCAAAATGGGACGTATACTCAAATTCAATTCGGACAAAGCGGATGAATTGATCGCCAGGCACAAGGAAGAAATAGAGGAGATAAAACACAACATCGAGAACATTGTGGACTACACCGTTTCGTGGTATGTGATGTTGAAAGAAAAATACGGTAAAAATTACCCCCGTAAAACGGAGATCCGCAGTTTTGACACGATCGAGGCGACAAAAGTTGTCGAAGCCAACGAAAAACTGTATATAAACCGTGAAGAGGGTTTCATCGGCACGGCGCTGAAGAAAGACGAATATGTCTGCAACTGTTCCGATATCGACGACGTCATCATTTTTTACAAGGATGGAAAATACAAGATAGTGAAGGTAAGCGACAAGATGTTTGTCGGTAAAAATGTGTTGTACCTTTATGTTTTTCGCCGCAACGACGCCCGTACCATCTACAACGTGGTGTACCGTCACGGGAAGCACGGGCCGGGCTACATCAAGCGCTTTGCCGTGACAGGCATAACCCGCGACAAGGAATATGATGTGACGCAGGGCGAGGAAGGTTCGCGCGTCATGTATTTCAGCGCCAACCCTAACGGAGAAGCCGAAACAATACGCGTGATACTGAAGCCGAAGCCGCGCCAGAAAATCCTCGTTTTCGAAAAGGATTTCAGCGATATAGCCATCAAAGGGCGCCAGTCGATGGGCAACATACTGACCAAGGCGGAGATGCACAAAATATCGTTGAAACAGAAAGGCGGTTCCACGCTTGGCGGACGCAAGGTCTGGTTTGACCGGGATGTGTTGCGCCTCAACTATGACGGACGCGGTAAATTCCTTGGGGAATTCCAAAGCGACGACCGGATACTGGTTGTAAACAAGAACGGAGAGTTCTATACTTCAAACTTCGATTTGAGCAACCATTACGAGGCGGATATTATCCGTATTGAAAAGTTCGACGCCAACAAGACATGGACAGCTGTCCTGTTTGACGCCGACCAACAGTTCATGTATCTGAAACGCTTTACATTCGAGGCTTCCGCCAAAAAACAGAATTTTATGGGAGAGAACCGCGAATCGAAATTGCAGATACTGACCGATACGGTTTATCCACGCATACAGGTTACGTTTGGCGGGCGCGACAGTTACCGTGAGGCGCTGGTAATAGACGCCGACGAATTTATCGCGGTAAAAGGCTACAAGGCGAAAGGCAAACGGCTGTCTACATTCGAAACAGGAGAAATAAAAGAACTTGAGCCTGTCCGTTTCCCTGAAGTAACGGCAGAAGAGGACAGGAAATTTGAAGTGCAGATAGACGATGACGACGACGAGGCGGACAACCGTTCCATTTCAGAGATCATAGATGAAATAACAGGGCAAAAATCATTATTCGACGAGGATGATAAAGATGACGAAGAAGATGAAGAGTAAATATGCGTGTCTGGTTTTCGGTCTGTTCTTTTTGAGCAATATTTTTGCCCGGAACAGAGTAGACACGGTTTATCCGCTAAAAACAGATACGGTTGACGTTGCAGGCCGTCGCCATTTTCCTGATCCGTTGGTTAGCAACAACGCCGTCACTGTCGCCATTGGTTCTGCCAA
Organism: Prevotella sp.; assembly: GCA_031273295.1. Taxonomy (GTDB): domain Bacteria; phylum Bacteroidota; class Bacteroidia; order Bacteroidales; family Dysgonomonadaceae; genus Dysgonomonas. Next base: position 10,124 of record JAISSD010000043.1, on the reverse strand, counting down.
TATGTACGACACGTACTTGTCTCCCCTCGAATACAAGGGGACGTCTTTGCGCCTGATGTACGAGCAAATGCGCCGTACCACCTGGTTTGAATATAAATTTTACAAACAGCAGGTTTTCGAACTGGATTTTGCCAAAGGCGACAATCCGGCAAAGAATGCGTCCGAATACCGGCTGTTGGCAAACTACCGCATAGGCGGACATTACAGGCTTTATAACACGGATGCGTTCCGTTTGGGTATAGGCGGATTATGGGATATAAACGCAGGCGCGCTCTATAACGAGCGAAACGGAAACAATCCGGCTACGGCAAGGGCGTATACCAATCTGAACTTGTCGCTTGCCGCCTCTTACAAGTTCAAATGGTTTGCCGTCCGCTGGCAAATGGATACCCCGTTTGCAGGAATGCTTTTTTCTCCAAAATACGGACAATCGTATTACGAAATATCGTTGGGCAACACCGTTGGAATTGTCAATTTCGCTTCGTTACACAATCAACGGGCTTTGCGCAACTATCTCACAGTGGATGTTCCGGTACATAAATATATTGTCCGAGTGGGTTATCTGGGTTCGTGGTACCAGACAAGGGCGCACGATATACAAACCCATCATTACGCCCATCATTTCGTAATAGGATTCCCTATCGAAAGCGTGAAAAGGCCCGGTAAAAAAGCCGGGAATGATTATTGGAACGGATATTGAGGAAAGAAATGTCGAAGCAAAAGCAAAATATCAGATTAAATTGTTGATTGTGAGCATATCCAATGATTCGTATTTTGGTAAGGCCTGTTTGTTTACGGCCTTGTCCATAGCGGCTTTTTTAGTATTCAAGCCGGTTTTGCCGGAACGTTTGTTTTCGGAACATGTAGAAGCGAATGAAAATATACTGATGGACAGTATGGCGTTTATGGCTCAAAGCGATACGGTCGAAATCCACGACGTGGCCGTTATGGAAACAGACAGCGACAAGACTCCGGAATGCGAAGAGGCGGACGCTGACTTCAATCCGGCGCTGACAGCCGACGGATACCGGAACCTCAAACGTTTCTATACAAAACTGCGTGAACTGGAAGAAACCAAATCCGGAAAAGCGAGAATTGCCTATTTCGGCGATTCCATGAATGACGGCGACTACATTGTAAAGGATATCCGCAGCGAATTTCAGGAAAATTACGGAGGCGAAGGCGTGGGCTATGTTGCCATAGCGTCCCTTTCGGCGGGATCCAGAGGCTCCATATCGCACCGCTACTCGAAAAACTGGTTTTCCCAATCGTTCGTAAAAGTGAAAAAGCCGGTCAAACCCTTTGGCATAGACGGCCAGGTATTTTTCGCCAAAGACCCCGAACAGACATACTGGGTAAAATACAAGGCGCAGTCCCAGCCGCATTCCACTTGGCTCAACAGTCCGGTACTGCTATATGGCAGGAGCAATAATGACGGAGCTTATGTAACGGTCAGAGCAGACAATGATTCAGTGACCGATAAAAAGCTGGAACCGTTGGATCTACTGAATACATTGGCCCTGACTTCCGGTAACGTCAAGTCGATTCAGGTTGATTTCTACAAAGCGGATTCAATTCCCGTCTACGGGTTCAACTTCGACAACGGAGAGGGAGTACATGTCGATAACTTTTCTATCCGCGGCAATTCGGGTCTGCCTCTGTCCATACTGGATATTCCATTGATGAACGCCTTCGACAGCGTATTGAATTATGATTTGATAATCCTTCATTACGGAGCAAATGTTTTAGGCTACGGTTCGTTAAATTACAACTGGTATGAAAGAAATATGACAACGGTTGTAAACAATCTGCACGACTGTTTCCCGAATGCCGACGTACTGGTTATCTCCACAGCCGACAGGGCGATACGGATAGATGGAACAATGCAGACCGACCCGGCCGTAACGCCCCTGTCCAGGGCGCAGTGGAATTATGCCCGGAAAACAAATTCGGGTTTCATATCGCTGTACGAAGTGATGGGAGGTCGGGGGTCGATGGTGAACTGGGTGAACAGCAATCTGGCCAACAAGGATTACACTCACTTTAACGGCTCCGGATCAAAAAAGATTGCGAAACTGATATACGCCGAAATAGACAGGGGATACGCTAAATTTAAAGCCGGACAATAAGGAACTGTTTGCATTTTAGTCAGGCATGAGAAATAAACAATTTATAACAGAGTATGTCGGGATGATCGAATTTTATAACTTGCATCTTGTATGGGATGCGTCGCCCGGTAGAATGAAACAGGACAGCCTGTTTTATATTTCAAGATCCTGATCCTGAAAAATTTAAACAGATACTAAAAGAAAATAATTCGTCGATGAAGTTTATAAAAAATATACTGCTCCTGTTTCCCGTCTTTTTATTGTCGCCGACATTCGCCATATCTGCCAAAGGCGTTGTCGACGGGATGGAAACAAAGGATAGCGGCGGCGATGTTTTTGCCAATCAGGCATTGTTGTCGTTCGTTTTTGAAAAATTATACAATCTGGAGAAAAATAAACAGGGGAAAGTGAACATAGTGCATATCGGCGATTCGCATATCCAGGCCGATTTTTTCACTGACGCGATACGGGAAGCCTTGCAAATTAAATTCGGGAACGGCGGATCCGGATTTACATTTCCCTACAGCCTGGTGAAGACAAACGGTCCGCGCTATGTGAAATACGTATGCAATGCCGCCTGGCAAAGCCTGCTGAATGTATATCCGGTGGCGGACGTCGGTATCGGGTTGAGCGGCATAGCGCTGTACACGTCAGCCGAAGATTTTGTATTGCAGCTGTCTGTACGGGAAGGCTACGAATTTAACAATGTGAAGATCATTTATCCCACAAAAGAGCCTCAATATAAAATGTCCATAACGGCAGAACCTTTGCAGGTTTCCTCGTCGGGCGCGGTCGCCGCATCTACTATGAGATACCATACTGTAAAAAGCGGGGAAAGCCTGTCGGTAATAGGCCGTAAATACGGGCTTGCCGTGGCCCGGATAAAAAAGGCGAACGGAATGAAGTCGGATATGATAAAGCCGAAGCAGAGGCTTGAAATTCCGGTAAAGGCAGGCGGGAAAACAACAGAAAACACCCGGAAAGTGCAGGCGTCAAACATCGGGAAAGACAGTATAGACTATGTAAACATGGTTGCCAGGCCATATTATTCGTCCTATACCGGCGATACGCTGATGAACCGTATAACAGTCTTGCCCGCCGAAAAACAAGCGATGTACAACCTCAACGGATTTGTCCTGGAAAATGACAAGCCGGGCGTTATATATCACTCGATAGGTGTGAACGGGGCTAAAATATCCGATTACAATAAATATCCGCTATTTTTTGAACAACTGCCAATCCTCCGGCCCGATTTGGTTATCCTGTCTTTTGGTACAAACGAGTCGTTCGGGAAGTTATCCGATACGGAATACATATATCAGGTACAGGAATTTGTCGAGAAAATAACCAGGCTAAACAGATACGCCGTTGTGCTGGTAATGACTCCGCCGCCGTCCATGTTTCGTCGCGGCAGGGCAAATACATATATAATGGATTATAGTAATGCCCTTATGGGACTGAGCAGTTTGCCTGTATGGGATCTGTACACGCGCATGGGCGGAGCCCCCGGAATTGCTCCCAAAGGCGAGTATGCCCGTATGATGGCGCGTGACAAGGTGCACTATACAACCGGCGGTTATCAGGCTCAGGGCGAGCTGTTCGCTTCCGACTTTATTGACGCGTATAATAACTACAAGAAAAAAAGAGAAATTGAAAATGCCGCCAAACATAACTGACATGCATCTTTCCGGCTATGTATCAGGCCTTTTGGGGTACCTGGATATCAAATCATGGTTTGTTCACGATCCCGAACATCCCCTGTTATTTAACAGTCCCTTGTTTCCGGGCCTTTTCTTTGTCTTTTATGTTGTTTACGTGCTGGCTAAATCGCAGAGGCACGAGCTTTTCCGCAAAATATACGTCATTGTATTCTCGCTGTTCTTCTATTACAAAGCCGGCGGAAACTTCTATATGTTATTGGTAATATGTGCGGTTGCCACCCACTTGTTGTCAAAAAAGATGTATGAGACGGAAAAACCGTCATCCCGCAGATTGCTTCTTGCACTTGTTATTGTAGCCAATCTGGGGATGTTGTCGTATTACAAGTACACAAACTTCCTGATTGACAACATCAATGCCATATTTCACGGCGGCCTGTCGTTCCACAATATAATACTGCCTGTCGGTATTTCGTTCTTTGTATTCGAGGCCGTCAGTTATGCCGTCGACCTGTATCGCCGGCAGATGGAACCGGCCAGATCGACTCTTGACTTTTGTTTCTATATCTGTTTTTTTCCCAAGCTGGTGGCCGGGCCGATTATCAGGGCAAAGGATTTTTTGCCGCAGATGTACAGAAAACTGCATCTGACAAGGGACGAGGCCGGCAAGGCCATATTCCTTGTATTGACAGGCCTGATCAAAAAGGCCGTTATATCGGATTATATATCTGCAAACTTTGTAGACCGCGTGTTTGATTCTCCGTTAAGTTATACGGCATTCGAAAACCTGATGGCTGTATATGGCTATGCATTGCAGATCTATTGCGACTTTTCGGGATATTCCGATATGGCGATAGGATTGTCCCTGTTGATGGGATTTTCAATTCCGCCCAACTTCCTGACCCCGTACAAGTCGCAATCCATCACCGAATTCTGGCGTCGCTGGCATATTTCATTGTCCTCGTGGTTGCGCGATTATTTATATATTTCGCTCGGCGGGAACCGCAGAGGAAAAATGAGGACGTATATAAATCTGTCCCTGACGATGCTTATCGGCGGCCTGTGGCATGGCGCATCATGGAAATTCGTTATTTGGGGCGGATTGCATGGCATAATGCTAGCAGTCGAACGTTTTTTCAGGCAGTTTATAAAAGTCCCCGACAACCGCTTTACCCGCGTCGTCTGCATATTATTTACCTTCCACTTTGTGGCGTTTTGCTGGATATTTTTCCGTGCAGGCAGCTTTGAACTGGCAGGAGATGTGGTTGTGAGTATCGGCAATCTGACATTTGCCCCGCACGATTGGTTGGTTGTGCTGGAAGGTTATAAGAATGTGTTTATCCTTGTGGCAACAGGGTATGTAATGCATTTCCTTCCCGAGGTATTTGTAGACAGGGTAAAAGCGGGATTCAACAGTATTCCGATGGTTTTCAAGGCGGGTTTGGCCGGCCTGGTTTTCTGGTTGGTTTACGCGACAATGTCGAGCGGGCCCCAGCCTTTTATTTATTTCCAGTTTTAAGAAGCTTCCTCTCCCTGTTTTGTTATAAAGAATCAGGACAAACGTGCGAAAATCAGAAGTTGTAATTTTTACTTTTTTTAACTGTATTTAGTTAAAAAGAGACCGTTTTTGCAATTAGCCGTAAATAACTTATATCTCGTTTATTTATAACCAGTTACTGAAAAAAGGTAACAAAAGTAACGCAAGTAACAACTTTTTCTCCTTCGTTCAGAACTCCTGACTTGGCACAGAATAAACTGTCGCATTTTTACAGCGCTTGAATATCCAATATATTTATACAAAGTATATTGCGATATTAAAACTGTCAAAATCGCGACAATGTCAGTTCGGGGTCTTGTTTTTATAAATCATTCATTAAAAGCAATTGAAACTTTACCACGTCAGGAGTTCTGAACTTGTAACTATTTGCAAAGCTATCAGCTACATACATGGATAGCGTCTGCCCGAAAACTCCTGTTCTTAAAGAAATCAAATATAACTAATTGATATAGATGTATTTTACAAATATTACATGATGAAATTTTATCCCGAATCTAAAATTCCGGCAGAAAATTATTTGTCTTTATTTATGCATGTATATATTTGTATAACAGATTATTATCAGTTTTCGGGCAGGCGCTGGATAAACTTTTTCGAAAAGATCATATATCGCGCGTTTGTCTTGATAATGAATTTTTTTTGTAAATATTTCCAATATGTCACATTTTTTTTATACATTTGAATCTAAAACTAAATATATTTTGCCTATGAAATAAAAAGCGTGAAAATACGCACATTATAATGTGAAAAAAGCGTCTAACTTTTATTTTGGTTCTTGAAACTTCGACAATTTCAAATGACAGCCAGGAATAAAACGATGACGCTCACGCTTGCTATACAGGCGTGGGCTCTACTCGTTTATTTGGTTGTCAGGTAGTCGAAGACCTCAAGAACAGATAATTGCAGTATTGCCCGCGCTTTTTTTATGTGCGTATCTAAAAAAACAATGAGGGCTATAAATAAAAAATTTTAAACTTGTGTCCGAAAAAGGATCGGACATTAATGGAAAAAAGTTATGAAAAGATCTTTTGTTATATTGGTTCTGGCATTAAGCATTAGTTTTGCGGCAAATGCGGCGTCTTTATGTGGTAGCGGACTAAAGTATGAATTCTCCGGAGGCGATAGAGGAACAGTCGTTCTTACAACGTCCGGTGGAACATTAAAAGGAACTTACCTTGTAGACCATAAAAATAATATCCGTATTGCATGGGACACCGGATATTCGGAAAAGTTAATTTTCGTGAGCGACGGAGTATTTTCTGTTGGAGATATAACTCTAAGAGAATGTAAATGAAAAAACATTTGGTTATTTTAACTACAATACTTTGTTTTGGTTTGGGGGAGCATTTATTTGCGACAACAAATGAAATAACTGAAAATATTCAGGGTAACTATTGTCTGGTTCAAGATGGCGTTTCTATTCGATTGGAATTATATTCCAATAACGCATGTAGTTTTCTGATAAAAAAAGAGAATGACCATGTAACAAAAACAGGATATTATACTTTTGATGGAGAAACGATAACAATGACTTGGGAACCGGAAAACACAAAAGAGTATGGCCGGTACAGAAAGGGCGTAATATCCCGTAGTACTGGAAGATATGTATCCAAACCTTCAGTGACAATATTGGGATATAAACTGGAGAAAGATGCATGTCAGTAATAATATAAACAGTTAACAAAATAAAAAATGAAAACAATTAAATTATTTATTGCATCGGTATCACTGGTATTGATGTTCTCTTTCACAATAACATCTTGCGGGTCAATGACAGAACAGCAGGCTTACGATACCGGATATCAGATTGGCACATTAATGCGTCAATCTATAGACAACTAGAATTTATATTAACTTGATAAAAACAGGTTTTATTTGAAATAAGACCTGTTTTATTATAATAATTACCTGAAACAAATGAAAAAGGTCTCCTTGACTCAACTGTTTATAATATGTATATTGTTTCTGTTGTCGGCATGTGAAAAGAATATTGATATAAATATGGTATTCGTAGAAGGCGGAACTTATACTATGGGCAGTACAGATCCTGAATCCGATTCCGATGAACAACCATTGCATCAAATATATTTAAATGATTTTTATATAAGTAAATACGAAGTAACCCAGGCTGAATGGGAATCAGTGATGGGTTATAATCCGTCTTGTTTTAAAGGAGAGGATCTACCCGTCGAGTGCGTATCTTATGATAATGTAAAAAAATTTATTTCCAAACTAAATGAAAAAACAGGTAAACGCTACCGCTTGCCAACTGAAGCGGAATGGGAGTATGCAGCACGTGGCGGTAATAAAAGCAACAGATATAAATATAGCGGCGACGAAAATATAGACAGAGTGAGTTGGTATAATGATAATTCTGCAGGACAGCCCCGTTTGGTAGGAGAGAAAGCGCCTAACGAATTGGGTATCTACGATATGAGTGGAAATATACATGAATGGTGTAGCGATTGGTACGATAGTACATACTACGCAAAAAGCCCGATTGTAAATCCTCAAGGGCAAAAATCAGGAAAAATCCGGGTTTTTCGTGGAGGCAGTTGGCATAGCGATAAAAAATATTGCCGTGTAACTAATCGAAGCCATACCGTATCGGAAACCAAAAATTATAGTCTTGGCTTTCGCATTGCGGAAGACGCCAGATAATATTTTGTATTGGGATACGGGAAATTAAAAGCTATTACAGAACCAAACTGTCAGACTCACGCTCCAAGTATTCCGGTTCCTTCTTTATCTGTCCCGGTTTCCGGATAACTTGCACCTTGCGTATTTCCTCGTTCCCGAGGTATTTGTAGACAGGGTAAAAGCGGGATTCAACAGTACTCCGATAGTTTCCAAGGCAGGATTGGCCGGTCTGGTTTTCCGGTTGGTTTACGCGACAATGTCGAGTGGGCCCAGCCTTTTACTTGTTTCCGGTTTTAAGATATCGCCTTTCGGTCGTCATCGAGATGGAAGTTATGGCGCTTTGAGTGCGTTCATTAAAATTGAAAATGCGCAAAAGCGCATTTTCAATTTTAATAACGGCTTTAATTTTTTGCCTCTTTCCTTATTTCTGGATACAACGAACAGAGTAGCCGTTTGCACGTCCGTATCCGGCCACATTCGACGAACTTCCATCAATGTAGAATCTCATTGTGTTAGAGCCGGAGTAAGTCGACGACCAATAATTGCCGTAAGAACTCCGATAGTCCCACGTACCGCTCGAACCGTTGCGGTAACCGGCGATTGGCAGATAAAGGTCGCTGCCGGATTGGCTTGCGTCGTGTGGAATTTTCAAACGGCTATTATCCAAGGTCGCTATGCCGCTGGTCCGCTTGTCTCTCAAAACTATCCACTCTGCGGATGTAGGAACCCTCCAGCCATCGGGACATGGGCCTTGTGCGTTGTCGCCCGACCACAATGTGTTATCTGACGGGGTTAACCAGTCGTTAGCGCTTTTGATAAATTTGACAGAAACCGCCGCATTCTCAACTGATAAAGGGCCTTGTTCGGTATCCCCTCCGCTATTTGCGGCATCGTAAGTAAACGGAACATTACGACCCCACTGATAATAATATCCGCAACCGGCAAGATCAGCGCTGTAAGTGTCTTTGGTTGCCCCTACATTCACAGGCGCCCAATACTTGCTCTCGACAAGAACAGGTTTGAGGTTCGTGTTTTCGTATTTCGGAACGGAGGTGATAACAAGTTCTTTTTCCAGACCTGTTTTCTCGTCTTTTATCGTGAGGGCGCCATTGATCGGGTAAGTCGTCTTTGGCAGGGTGATTTTATATCCCTGTCTGACTTTTATTCCCGAATAGGTGACGGCCGGGGCGCCGTCCAGTTCAGGAGTTACGCTTGGAGTATAACCCGTTCCCAAAGTCAGGTCAAGTTTTGCCGTCAGTGCGCCTGTCGCCCGGCTGTCGCTTTCGGTGTAAAACGTTAACTCGCTGGCATCCTCCCCTGTATTGGCCGACAGATCGATCTTGTCGTTAGTTAGCGGTGTGCTCCCCACTATCCCGCCAACGTGAAGCTCGAAGCCGGCATATTCAAAGTCTCCAACGGACGGAGTTGCAGTAACGGCAGGTCCGTTACCCCATTTGGAGGGAACCAAATCGAATCTCAAACTCTTCCCGCCGATACGCGATACCTTCAAGGTGTAACGCACATTGGCTTCGATTTTCTGTTCGCCGGTCAACTGGACAGTGTGAACCACCGGCTCTATCTGTGTGTCATCGACTACATAAATCCCCTCTACTTTAATGACCGTGGAACCGGGAGCATCCAGATCAGATTTGGCGGCCAATTCTCCAGGCCAAAGGTAGAACGCGCCTGCGGCAATACCGTTGTTTATGTTGGCTACACTGGAAACATCAATCGCATCTTCTTCACCGGCCAGGTCAGCCTTGACGGTAAGAGGATCGCGTTCCGTCAGCCGTCCATTGGTTTCTTCAGTGAGATAACCCTCCGCCAATGTGTTGAACACATGGATTTTTGTTATCCTGAAGAATGTCTCGGTTCCCGATTCGTCGTCGTTGTTGTCCGGGTCTTCGTCTTCGGTGGTGTTGTCGATGTCGAAACGCGCTACGCGGTGACGCAAATTAATCGTATGACTCTGCTCGGTCTCCGCAGACAAACCGGTAATCGTTTTATAGCCTACCATCAACATGTTACTGCCGGGAATCCGGGCCCCTGTCTTTGCCGCAACGGCAATGGTGAAGTCATCGAGTGTGGTTATGCCAACCTTGAAGTTGTCTTCGATGTTGTCATTGACATTGGCTACTGCATAGAATACATAATCCGCAC
>JAISSD010000040.1 GCA_031273295.1 Prevotella sp. | reverse complement strand
GCCGGCTATAATTGCTTGTGGGATCGTAATCTCTATTCCACCGACGATTACTTGAGAGACTATCCTTACCTGTTACCCAAATCGGGCGTTTTGGTCGGTACGGAAGCCGCGGATGTCACCGGCGCTGATCAGGGGATGTTCGTATTGCCCCAGAAAACAGCGGGTGACAATGTAAAGGATGGCGACCACGCCGGCGAGTTCGGTTTGGAGGTTTCCTACACCGTCTATGGCAATCCTGCCGGCGCTCCTGTTTTCGTGCAGTTCTCCGACCTGGTCAGCGAAACCAATACCGAAAGCGTCACCTTCGAGACAGGTCGCCAGTACACATTGAATTTAATCTTTGGGGCCGGTGGAAACGATAGCGACCCGTTCATCAACATAGGCGCATTCGTCACCTTCAGTCCTTTGAATGACGAAGAACTTGACGGTCCGGTAGCAGTTCCGCAGCCTGATCCCGACCATGACCCTGCAGCTACAAATTTCTGGGCGGCTTCCAATATTTACTTCAAGCCTGAAGTCCAGGCTGCCGGCGACGGTGATGGTACTGGCGACGGCGATGTCGGTACTCTTACATTTGCCGAGTCCAAAGTCGACGGGACGACGTTCGGCCGGAAGGAGGGTTACCAGGGCGTTTTCTTCAAGTGGGGCAGTCTCATCGGTATTTCTACTAATATAACGGGAAGCGCTTATGACTATGATAATGTCTATCTGTTCATTCCCAATCCGGATACGGGCAAGTACCATAAATACAAAGTTGGCAATGTTACAAGTACACCGGGTGACATCATAGTCAATGCTTACCTTGACAAGGCCAATGATAATGACTGGGGTAGTATTCCTTGGGTGGGCGATAACACTCTGCCTACCGGTCGGGATAAAAATTCCTTGTCGGATATCTATAGCCCGGAAGATTACGAGGGTGATATATGCAGATACCTTTCGGTTAACCGGTCGGTTAACGGCAGCGGTTTAGTCAGCGAGTGGCGGATGCCTGTCAGCAACATGTTTGCGGGAGATGGCGACGATGAACACCTTTACCCTTACGAGTCCAACGGTTCGAAATGGGAACGTTATACCAATTGGTCCGGTACGGGTTCTTTCGTCGGGGGGCAAAAAGAAAACGGTACCTCACAAACCGCAGACGCATTTGTAGTTTATACTTTTCCTACCGGTGAAACCGTATATTTTCCCGCCTCCGGGGGCCGCTACAACAGCGGCAGCCTCAGCCTGAGCGCCATTAACGACCACGGCAACCTGAGCGGCGTCTACTGGTCGTCGTCGGCCGACTACGGGTCGAACGCGTACTACCCGTACTTCGACAACTTCAGCATGATCCCGGTCGTCAGCAGCGATCGGACGTTCAGTGTCAGTGTCAGGTGTGTTCGGTCGTTAGCCGGAGAATAGTAGCGCTGCAGGCGCTATTCGATTCATCACCTTCCCGCCTTGTCATTAATGCGGGGAGTTTCAAAACCCCCGTTAGGCGGGTGATTGATGAATAAAATAAGGGCGACGGCAGGGCTAGGAAGCAAAGCGGGTTCTTCCTGCCATGCTGTCATTGTCTAAACACGATTTAGGAATGAGGAATGAAGAATTAGGGATTAAAGGATTGTATTCCTAAATCTTTTAATCCTAAATCGTGTTCAGACTTTTCTCCCGTCCTTACAATGACGTGTTTTGCAACTTCTTAATTGTCAGGCGCTATATATTTTTTTTCTCTTTTCCCTGATCTGACAGGGATTGACCGGAACGTCATTCTCCTTTTATCACTGTGAAACAGGGCAGACCCTTAGCCTGACGGCTATGCCCGCAGGGGACGACAATTTTGTGACTGCGACAATTTGAATTGCACCCCGGAAAACCTCGCATCCAAACTAAACTTAAAAAATCCCCTGTTATTTTTTGCTAATTCACTGATAATTTGTAATTTTGCGGGCCGATTATTACGAAATAAAACGTAAGAAATTGATTGACAAACGATTGTCGCTTATTATATCTTAGCTCGATAAGCGGATAATGGTTTTGTAAGTCAAAAAAAGTCATTAACCAAATTAATTTTTTAAGTAAGTGGATACTTTAAGTTATAAGACCATCTCAGCGAACAAAGCAACCGTAAACAAAGAGTGGGTTGTGATTGACGCGACAGGCCAGACTCTTGGACGCATGGCTTCCAAAGTGGCGAAACTTCTGAGAGGGAAGTATAAACCAAACTTTACTCCGCATGTAGACTGTGGAGATAATGTAATTATTATTAATGCCGACAAGGTTGTGTTGACAGGTAAAAAATGGACCGATCGCATATATTTGAGGTATACAGGCTATCCGGGTGGACAAAGAGAAACTACTCCGGCCCAATTGCTGGAAAAAGGAGCCAATCGCCTGGTACACAAGGTAGTGAAGGGAATGTTGCCGAAGAATCGTCTTGGCGCGGCCCTTTTGAAGAATCTTTATGTATATGCGGGTACAGAGCACATTCACGAAGCTCAACAACCAAAAACAATAGATATTAACGCTCTTAAATAATAATTAATGGAAGTTGTAAATGCAATAGGAAGACGCAAAGCTGCCATAGCTCGCGTATTCGTAAACGAAGGAACCGGAAAAATAGTGATCAATAAGCGTGAACTGGACAATTACTTCCCTTCAACTATTCTTCAATATGTTGTAAAACAACCGCTAAACAAACTGGCTGTTGCGGAAAAATACGACATCAAGATCAACCTCAACGGCGGCGGATACAAGGGACAGGCAGAAGCCGCACGTCTTGGTATCGCCCGCGCTCTGGTAAAGATCAATCCGGAAGACAAGGCTGCTCTCAGAGCTGAAGGATTTATGACCCGCGACCCGCGTGTTGTGGAACGTAAAAAACCGGGACAACCGAAAGCAAGAAAAAGATTTCAATTCTCGAAACGTTAATTTGGAGATTATTTTATCCAATTGTTTTTTCACGGCTCACGCCGCTTAAAGATAAAGTTGGTTATAAATGATGAGTCGGCCTCATCCCCTTAAATTTACGTTTAGTATCTAAATTGCCGGGACTTCCGAATATGAACTACCCGACAATTCGCTAACAGAAAAAGAAAGTAAACGAATCAAAAAAACTAAAAATGGCAAAATTAGAATTCGACCAGTTATTAGACGCCGGAGTACACTTCGGTCACTTGAAAAGAAAGTGGAATCCGGCAATGGCTCCTTATATTTTCATGGAGCGCAACGGCATCCACATCATTGACCTTTATAAAACAATAGCCAAGACCGAAAATGCCGCCGCCGCCATGAAGCAAATAGCTAAATCGGGTAAAAAAATATTGTTTGTCGCTACAAAAAAACAGGCAAAACAGGTTGTCACAGACCTGGCTCTGTCAATCAATATGCCATATGTGGTAGAACGTTGGCCGGGTGGTATGTTGACTAACTTTCCTACGATCCGGAAGGCAGTAAAGAAAATGTCGACCATCGACAAAATGGTGAAAGACGGAACTTTTGATACGCTATCGAAAAGAGAAAGGCTTCAGGTTACGCGTCAACGCGCCAAACTTGAAAAAACCTTGGGTTCTATTCAGGATCTTACCCGTCTTCCATCTGCACTGTTCGTTGTGGACGTGATGAAGGAACACATCGCCGTGAGAGAAGCAAACAGGCTTGGGATACCTGTATTTGCCATGGTAGATACAAATTCCAATCCTGACGAAATCGACTTTGTGATTCCTGCAAACGACGATGCCGCTAAATCTATAGAACTTATTCTCGGATGCCTTTGCGATGCAATCAAAGAAGGCCTTGAAGAAAGAAAAGTAGAAAAAGCGGATGCCAGCGCGGCAGAGGCGCAAGATGAAGAACGCGCTCCGGGTAGAGAACGCAGAACCAAATCCGGCGTCAAAAAGCCTGTGGTTGAAAAAGAAGACCAGGAGGCTATCAATGCGGCTGTAGCAAGCAAGTTTGCTCAAGAAGGCGAAGAGTAAATAAAAAACGGAACCGGGCCGGTTTTCGGGAACAATTCCCGGAAACTGCTTTTCCGGTATGTTTAGCCCTTTCCGTCTTCTCCCTGAAAATGAAGAAGAAAAAGCAGAAGGGAATTTCGCGAACCCCTAACTTGTCTACTCACGACTGGAAAAAATATATAAACTAAAAATAAAAGGAAAAAACATGGCAATTTCTATGGCAGATATCCAACACTTGCGCAAAATGACAGGCGCAGGGATGATGGATTGTAAAAATGCTTTGACCGAAGCAAATGGAGATTTTGATAAGGCAATCGAAATAATTCGTAAAAAAGGACAGGCTTTTGCCGCAAAACGCGAAGACCGCGATGCAACAGAGGGTTGTGTACTGGCGGGAATCAGCGGCGATTTTGCTGCATTGGTGGCTGTAAATTGCGAAACCGACTTTGTGGCGATGAACGGCGATTTTGTCGGCATGACAAAATCTATCCTTGATGCGGCATTGGTTAACAAACCTGCCGATCTGGACGCATTGAAAACTATCAAAGTGGGAGATCGCAGCGTGGCAGAACTTGTGACTGACAGAATGGGCGTTACCGGAGAGAAAATGGAGTTGAATGTTTACGGACAGATCACAGCTCCTACCGTGGTAGCATACATCCATCCGGGAAACAAACTGGCGGCAATTGTCGGCTTCAACAAACCCGGCGTAGATATTCAGGTTGCCAAAGACGTGGCAATGCAAATCGCCGCAATGAATCCGGTTGCCCTTCTTGCTGAACACGTTTCGGAAGAAATAAAAGAAAGGGAACTTAACATCGCGCGTGAAAAGGCCCGTGAAGCCGGTAAACCTGAAGATTTGATTGAAAGAATCGCCGCTGGCGCGCTGGCCAAGTTCTACAAAGAATTTACGCTTCTTCAACAGGAATTTATCAAGAATCCGAAACAAACAGTTGCCCAATATCTTGCAGAGCATGATAAAGAGCTGGCTGTAACAGAATTCAAACGCTTTACATTGAACGCCGAGTAAGCGGATTTCTGAAATCCTCTATATGGACAAAGTGCAATCGATAAGGGTTGCACTTTTGTTTTCATATATGTCTGTATATGAATGTAAAGAGTGAAATTTCTGTTTGCGGTACGCTTGCTAATTTTGATGTATTTCATCAAAAAAAGATATTGGTTTCATGCAATGAATTGAATTGAATTGAATTGAATTGAATTGAATTGAATTGCTTTGCGCCCTTTGTGATACGCTTTGTGTCCTTTGTGTTAAATGAATTTGACCGTTCTTTTTTTGCAGTGCGACAATTTAAAACGTCGGTTCGACCGGTTAAATGCCCGGATACGCCTTTTTTCGGTGGAAAGGCATGGCAGGGGGATATTGATGATTTATGTTAGTTTGGGACGGCTATACAACATTACAAATCGTACCGGAATTCACTTGCAAACACCGCTTCGATGGTCAACCTTAATCACTTTTACTGTTAAAATATCATCTTCAATCGAGTAAATAACCCTGTAAACGCCGACACGGATACGGTATAAGTTATCAAATCCCGATAATTTAATGCAACCAAACGGACGGGGATTTTCTGCAAGTTCAAAAATATGCCTTGAAATTGAATTGTAATAAACTGTTGGGATTTTCCGCATCTCTTTTTGTGCGGGAATTGCAATGGTTACATTATTCCAATCCGCGTCTTGTATTTTCTTCTTTTACAAAATCTGCAAACGGCATTGTCGGGCTACCTTTTAAAAGCGTTGCTTCCACACCATCCAGAAAATCCTGCAGGGATTCATTTTCTCCATATTTGTCAATATCAATCCGGATATATCTTGTACGACCGGTAACATCTTTTTCGTATTCAATTCCTGTCAATTGTTCCATAATGCAAATTATTTATTTACACGTTGCAAATATACGAATTGTTTTTTATCGAATGTTGATAAAAAAACAATAACTTTTATTTTTACCCGATATGTGTATCAACATAATACATTATTTTTGGCACGTTAAATTTACCGGTATGAATACAACAAGGTCGGGCGAAACGGTATCTGCCCGGACAGGAAAAACGGGAGTAACAGACGGCTTGCAGGAACGTGATTTTTCTTTGACGGCGAAACGCCGGAACGCTTGAAGTCCGGCTTGCCGGCATGGAAGACGGGGAAATGCAAGAATTTAAAACATTTATAGAAGCTAAAACCTTGCACTAAAGTGCATCGTTTTGACTAGCGAACCTGAAAAATAAAGTAATAAATATTGGCTCGGAAATAAATGAACCTGAATCCGGAATTATGAACGGGAAAATGACGGATAGGGAATTTACGGAAGATATTCGGACGGGGTTGAAACAGGGGGTTGAGTATGATAGTGAGGAAGCTTGGAAGTTGATACGAAAAGAATTAATAAAGAAAATATAAACATACATCACGGATAAAAGTAAATTTAATTTTGAGATACTGATTGACAATTCTTTTTCAAGATCAATACAGATGTAAATATCGTCCCCATAGGGACTTGCCGGAGAGAGCATTGTCCTGACCGTAAATTGCACCTGCGGTTATTTGTATCCCTGACCTGTAAGCCTGTAACCTGCATTTTGTTTACCCGTTAACTTGTAACTCGTAACTAAAAATACCTTACCTTTGTATCCGTTTTTAGAAACAATGAAAGTAAAAGACATACAAAAAGAATTGGAATCATATTCAACACCGGAAAAAAAGGAATTTCTGCCATGTTTTTTCAAGACAGGGAAAGGCCAATATGGTGAAGGTGATGAATTTATGGGAGTTGTAGTACCCGATATCCGCAAGGTGGCAAAAAAGTATAAAGATATTCCGTTAGCCGGGCTTACCGGACTGTTGAAGAGTAAATACCACGAATGCCGCCTTTGTGCATTGTGCATTCTTGTTGAACGGTTCAAAAAGGCGAAAGAGACGGAACGTAAAGAAATTTATGATTATTACCTGTCGCAAACCGGATACATCAATAATTGGGATTTGGTAGACTTGAGCGCCAAAGATATAGTGGGAGAATATCTTGTAGATAAAGACCGTTCCGTGCTATATAAATTAGCGGAAAGCGATTTGCTTTGGGACCAGCGTATTTCTATTCTTGCTACTTTTGCTTTTATAAGGCGCGGCGATTTGGTCGACATATTCGCTTTATCGGAAAAACTGTTGCGGCACAAGCACGATTTGATGCATAAAGCCATTGGCTGGATGCTTCGTGAGGCCGGCAAGAAAGACAAGGACAAGCTATGTACATTCCTCGACCGCTATCACAAAGAGATGCCGCGAACAATGCTGCGTTACTCGATAGAGAAATTTTCGCCCGAAGAACGGTCTCATTACATGAAACGGACATGTAAAAATAGCGCCAATGAGCATGAAACAACGTTTGGCGAAGCCAATATGTTAGAGTCCCTTGTGACCGTAAAAAAAACAAATTATATACACATGAAATGAAGCATGATTTTTGTCAAATCACCAAAGTCCGTGATAATAAAAATCATGCAAGTTCCATATGTCAATTGAAAACAAAATGATTATCACATGAAAAAATGATTAATTATCATTCGCATACATTAGCCAACGGCCTTCGTATTGTGCACAAGCCGATGGCCGGGAACGTTTCGTACTGCGGTTTTATTGTAAACGCAGGGACGCGCGACGAGAATCCGGATGAATATGGTATGGCTCATTTTGTGGAGCACATGCTGTTTAAAGGAACAAAGAAACGCCGTTCACATCATATAATCAATCGTATAGAACATGTCGGCGGAGAGTTGAACGCCTATACCAACAAGGAAGAAACAGTTGTTTACGCGGTATTCCTGGAACAGCATTTCGAGCGGGTATTTGAACTGCTTTCGGATATGACTTTCCATTCCCTGTTTCCACAACCGGAGATAGACAAAGAGATTGAAGTCATTATAGATGAAATACATTCTTGTGAAGACAATCCTTCGGAATTGATATTTGACGAGTTTGAAAATCTCGTTTTCAACGGGTCGCAAATGGGACATAATATACTGGGTGAACCGGATATGTTATTGAATTTTGATACGTCGAAAGCCAGATCTTTTGTCGACAGGTTCTATGTGCCGTCCAACATTGTGTTCTTTTCATTAGGCAATACGGATTTTAAGAAGATTGTGCGTTTCGCGGAAAAATATCTGTCCGGCCTGTCCGGCACCATTGGTTCTGCCGGACGTATACCGCCTGCCGGAATAAGGGCGGAGAATAAAACCGAAAACAAAGACACGTCGCAGGTACATGCCCTGATAGGCGGACGTTCCTGTTCGTTGCACGATCCTGACAGAAAAGCGCTGCATTTGTTGAATAACATATTGGGAGGGCCGGGCATGAATAGCCGCTTGAATATTTCGCTTCGCGAAAAAAAGGGATATGTATACAGCGTCGATTCCACAGCTACGGCTTATACCGATACGGGAATAATATCCATTTACTTTGGATGCGACAAACGCAATGCGGATAAATGTATGGATTTGGTTCACAAGGAACTGAAAAAAATAAAGACAGACAGGCTGAGTACTTCACAATTGTCGATAGCCAAAAAGCAATTGATGGGACAAACAGGCGTGATGAGCGACAATCATGAAAATGTAGCGCTGTCGCTGGGAAAAAATTTCCTTCATTACAACCATTACAATACGCTTGGTGAAACGTTCCGTAAAATAGAGTCTGTAACAGCAGAACAGATACAGGCCGTGGCAAATGAAATTTTTGAGGAAAACAGGCTGTGTAGTTTATTATACAATTAATTCTTTTAACTTTGCGGTACTTATATAAACTTTATGAAAACAGTATCTGGAATATTTTTATTTGTCGGTTTGCTGGGCCTGGCGTCTTCTACAGCAAATGCCCAGACTATAAGAAAGCGTTTTACCTCGGATCTCCTCTTTGGCTTCAACCTGGCTTCAATGGATATCAAGGGCGCCAACATGTACAAGGAACCCAAGGTCGGTTTTGCCATAGGAGCGAATATCAATTATAAAATATTGCATAATATTCAGTTGCAGTCAGGCTTGTATGTAACCAAGAGAGGACTCAGACAACATATCGAGAGAAGCAGATATGATTCGGGCGTTGATGTTGAATACTATGGCGATACCCTTCGCAATACGGCGGCAGACTATTTGCAGGTTCCATTATGTTTAGGTTATGAAGTTTATCTGTCAAAAAAAGTAGCAGTCAATCTTAACGCCGGAGGTTATGTCGCATACGGCTTTAAAGGAAAAAACAGGGGAGAGGCTTATGCCACGACAATAAAAAACGGCGTGGAACAAAGTACAGCCATCACAATACCTTCGTACGAAGAAGAAACATTCGCCCTGAAAAAGTGGAACAGGCTGGATTATGGAGTCCTGGGTAGATTCGGACTGATCTATGATATTTATACGGTAAACGTTACCTATGAATACGGGCTTTATAATGTAGCCGACGATGGACGGGATTTGAGAAACCGTACTGTATCGGTGACTTTGGGATTCCGCTTTTAAGGATTTTAATAATATATTGGAAGAATTTTACCAATTGTAGCGCCATCTGCCGCGGTCGACCCGTTTCCAGTTACTCCACGGGTGGGATGTCAAAAAGATGATGTTTCGATAAAAATAATTGCATTCCAAAATTTTCCGCAGTGAATAAACGTCAAAAGAAAACACGGTTGCCGGTTTAAATCAATACCACAGGTATTCAAGCCGTTACGGCATAGCTGACAGCGGGTTGAATTAACCGCGCAAATCAACGGGCCGGACTTTCCCTACCCCTCCTCCGGCGGAATATTCTTCATGGCGAATTTGTTGAGTTTAAAGTATGAACAGCAATGCCTGACGCATCCGTATTTGAATACCCAGGCATGGCGCATCATTATTTTGCGCCGGAGATCAAACGACTTGTAGTGCTTCATGATGCCCGGATACAAGTTGACATAAGACAGTTAGAAGCTCTTCCGAAAAAATTAAAAACGGCTTGAGAGGGATGTTACATAAAAGGTTGGGGCTATCGGGATTGTTTTGTTGGAAAAACGAGGTGGAAACGAGGTTTTTTGCAATATACCTTCCATGCGCAAAACCATGCCGTGCACGGTATAAATAGATTCTTTGCAACCGCAAAATCCGAATCGCGATTCAAGGATTAAAAGATCCACGGATACAATCCTGTAAATCCTTTAATCCTTTAAATCGTGTTCAGACAGACAGCGCGGCAGGAAGCCCCCGTTTTGCTTCCCGCCACTGCCGTCACCCTCATTTTATTCATTGATCATCCGTCTAACGGGGTTTTGAAACTCTCCGCATTAATCAATGCGGGAAGGCAATAAATCAAATGAATCGAATGCGCGCCTTAAAGCGCTACTATTCTCTTAATAGGAACGGACACACCGAACACTACGACCGTACGCCCGGAAGCTGCCGTTGGCCGGGTACACGCCGCCAACGTCGAAGGCCAGGCCGTACGCGTACGCCCCACCGTTGGCTGATGACGACCAGTAGTAGCCGAGGTCGCCAACGCCGTTCAGGTAGCCCCAGTCGCTGTAGTTGTCGGGAGGGGTAAATGAATAAATGCCGCGGATACCGCTGGCAGGGAAGCCAACAGGATCGTCGTTAAGAACATAAGACAATTTAACGCCGAAAAGAGTGCCGCCAATACCGTTCACATTACCAGCGGTATTCTCGCCCTCATTATATTTCCCATACACGGAACCGTCGTAAGCGTTGCCGTCGGTAGGAGGCCCGAAATTGTTACTGGTTGGCAGTATCCAATAGTCGTTATCCAAACCGCCATTACTGGTTTCTTTATGCACGGACAGAAATTTACATATGTCACCCGTGTAATCCTCATAACCGGTAGCAGAGGTAACGAACTCTCTATCTGTCAAACGGGCGTCGCTGCGGTCATTGGTCACGCTGGTATTAATAACGCTTACGTCGGCGTAAGCAATCGTATTCCAAAGGGCATCCATGTCAGAGCCATCCCAGTCCTGGCCAATAATATACAATTCATTTCCATCAAGAGCGCTAACGGCAACCCTTTCATACGTACCGGTCGCGAGGTCAGGGACAAACAAGTAATTGGCATCGCTGAAAACCCCGGAAGCAGCGTCAACACCGATCAAACTTCCCCACTTGAAGTAAACTCCCTGGTAACCTTCCTTGCCGTCAAGAGGATCCTCCGAGAAAGTCAAAGCGCCTGTATCGGAAGTACCACTCTCGCCGTCGCCAGGCAAGAAATAGATGTTCGAAGCGGCCCAGTATTTCTTGTTGGGATCGGGCGGAGCAGGAGCCTGTATATTGTCAGGGTAATTGTCAACGCCAAGAGGCCCGAAGCTGATATCTGCCCCGATAACAATACTTGGAGCATCAGGATCGTCCGGATTTGAACCCGAACCCGAACCCGAACCGAAGGACAAATTCAATACGTACTGCCGACCGTTCTCGAAAGTAACGCCAGTGTCGTCGATATCGTTGAGATCGGCGAACTGGACAAATGCATACTCAGGAGCGGCAATGCCATTGACAGTATAAGATATCTCCAAACCAAACTCGCTGTTGTTCACAACACCATCTTTGGGAGCGCCGGCGGTAGGATCCCCGTTGGTGGTTTGAGGCAATACGAAAATTCCCTGGTCTTCTCCAACGACATATTTGTAGTCCGCGCCGACGGAAACCCCGGCCTCTGGTAAAAAGTAAGGGTAATCTGTGAGAGTGGCGGGGGTACTCCACGTTACATAATCATCGGTAGCGTCTACGCTCGCATTGTAAGACCATCCGGAAGCGCCAATATCGCTCAATTTCAACGTCCCTTCAGAGTAAAGATTCCGCAAGGTCAAACCAGTGATGGTGACGGGAGCCGCGAGACCGCTCCTGGCACGAACCAATATCCGCGACAGGGCATGACGGAACTGCAACTTGACAGTCTCATTGTAGTCGCCAGGCTCAACGTTTGTGCGGGCAACCAGAAAATCCTCCTGGACGGTAGACGCCCCGGCTGGAACAGGTACAGTGTAAGATATCTCCTGGTCTTCCGTGTCCGCGTCCTTGAGGCCGCTCTCCACGTTCTTGCTGCCCGAAGGTGAGTAAGCGAAGAAATCGACAGATCCGCCGGATTCCGTAGGAAAGTAAGCCTGTGGAGAATAAGCCCAGTTGTCATCCTCCCCGCGATAGACGGTGATACCCTGCAACAGGAATTTGCTGGCAGCATTGTCCCACTCGTCCGACGCGTTGTAACGGGCGTTAACGACAAAGCTCTGGATAGAATTGGCATTGGCAGTAGTAGCCTTCAAGGAAGACATACCGCCCTGAGCGCGAAAGCCAATAGCGCGAGAACCTGCAGGGACGTCAGAAACGTCATCCTGAGAACAACCGGAAAGCAATAGCAGTCCGGACAAGAACAACCCCGGCAAATACCGGAAAACGAAATCTCGTCTTTTTGTAATCATAACTCTCTTTTTTAAGTTAATAAATTAATAATTAAACAATAATGTATAAGCCGGGATAACTCCCGGACAAATAATTCCTTTTCTTGACAACATTTGTTTAAAATATGCGGGATGTAATACACGTCATGCTGCTTTCCGTGCTTTTCATCGGAAATGTGGCACGCCACGTCTCTACATATCCGCATTTTTATTTTTATATCTTTATTTCTCATTGATTCCGTAATTCTTAATTAATTTCTCCGCATTTTTCATTTTTCATTTTTCATTCTTAATTCTTAATTTTTTTTCTTGATTCTTCATTAATTTCTCCATTCTTAATCCCGCATTTTTATTCTTAATTCTTCATTCTTAATTCTTAATTTTTTTTATTTGATTTTGTACACCAACGACACACCGACACCCGTAGGCCCCCAATAACTCCTCCTGCCGGTCTGCTTCTCCGGATAACAGTCAGTACAACGGCTGCGGTTATAAGCGCTGTAAGCGCCGGTGAAATAACCGGCATTGAGGCTGAACTCCAGATTCAGTTTGGTTGATAGAGGTATAGAATAGCCGTACACTGCTCCGACAGACCAGCTCCATGGACTTAGGTATCCGTAAGCATCAAGGCTTTTGGTGAAAAGCCGCAGGTCGTAAACCCCGCCCGTGAAGTACAGTCCGGCAAAATGACCGAGCAAGGGGCTGTCATGCCGGTTGCCCCACCAACGACGGACTTCAAGACCCGCGTAATTGACCTGGTGGCTCCAGTATGCCGGACTTTTACTGTCCCACTTGCTAAAGGCAAGGTTTGCAACAGCAGACCAGTCCCCTGCAAAAGGCGCCTCGACAGAGACGTTAGGCAACAGGGCCAGATCGTAGAGCATGTTGGTTTTGACAACAAAACGGAAAGGTTTACGAAAGAGTGAAGAAAACAGGGAACGCGACAGCGTGTCGGGAGCAAGCAAGGCGTCCAGTTCTTTTTCCTTTTCTCCTTCTTTGTCCCTGTCAATATAAACAGTGTCACGCACAAGAACAGGCCTGTCTCTATAATATATACGATGTGGCGGTAAATACTTTCTGGAAGGGAAGGAAGACTGGTGAGAGTGTCTTCCGCCAGTCTTTGAATAGGACTGTCACTGCCTTTTGGAATATAACTCCCGTCCTTCATTTTCAAACGGACGGACGCGTATTGTAAAAGATCCCATATTTGTTTATACCCGAGGTCAAGTTTGCTTTGCAAAAGAACGCCGTATCCCTGCCAGTCAATACCTACAGGCCTGACGTCTACCGGACAGTTTTCAGCTATATTGCCGTGATGCAACAGAAGGTAAGAATACATCGACCGGGCACGCTTGAGAGCCAGCTCACGGTTGTATCCCTCGCTACCTGCAGGCGAACAACCGGCGAGGATCTGTATGGTATCAATAGCTGAAACAATCTCTTCCGTGCGCAACAAAGAATCCAAAGCCTCGAACATCCTGCGGTTATCAGCATAATCCCGGAGCAAATCCGAACTGCCGAAAGGAAAGTAAAAGACTTTGGGAGAATAAGGATCGATGCGACTGATTCCGGTAACCTTTGTTCCGGTATCATTACCACTTATTCCTGTTCCGGCAACCTTTGTTACCGAAGCCGGAAAACCCTGTGCCGGCGATAAAACCGGCAACAAGGCAAACAGAAAGAATATGATAAACGAAACGACAGGCGCCGGAAAAAAACGAAAAAAGGCGCCTGCCACCGGTTGTCCTGTACCGCCGGCATTACAGTTCCGTAACAGCGAAGAAGCACCCTGCCCGAAGAAACGGGAAAACGCTTTTCGATGTACTGATCCGGCTACCGATATTGTCTTATTCATGCGAGATAATATGATTTTAGAACGTTAACAACGGTTAATTTTGAATCCGCTCTATGCAACAAAGGTATTTTGTTTGCCCGGATAATCGGTTACGCATTTCCGCCTTTTTATATTCAATTACCGGAATTCGGAACAGAGACCGGACAAAGAGGCCGTTTTCCATATTGCCAATTGCAATCTGTCTATACGAAGCGCAAGGCCGAATAATATTGACTTTCGGAAGGCAAGGCCAAAAGAACAGCGAAGAAACGCCCTGCCCGAAGAAACGGGTAAAGGTTTTTCGATGTACTGATCCTGCTACCGATATTGTTTTATTCATGGAGTATGTGATATTGTTTTTGCACATTATTTGTTATTGTTTGGACGCCTTCGCAACATAGTTCATTTTATCCAACAAATGTATTTAATCCGGCTGACTGGTCTGTTACAGATTTCCGCCTTTTTATATTCAATTACCGGAATTCGGAACAGAGACCGAACAAAGAGGCCGCTTTTTATATTGCCGCCTGCAATCTGTCTATACGAAGCGCAAGGCCGAATAATATTGACGTTCGGAAGGCAAGGCCGAAAGAACAGCGAAGAAACACCCTGTCCGAAGAAACGGGTAAAGGTTTTTCGATGTACTGATCCGGCTACCGATATTGTTTTATTCATGCGAGATAATATGATTTTAGAACGTTAACAACGGTTAATTTTGAATCCGCTCTGTGCAGCAAAGGTATTTTGTTTGCCCGGATAATCGGTTACGTATTTCCGCCTTTCTATATTCAATTATCGGAATTCGATACGGAAACCGGACAAAGAGGAAACATTGAATTAAACGGGCGGACATTGCTGTCGAGTAGGCAAGGGCATTTCAGCCCAAGCCTCTCACGGAACCGTACGTGAAAGTCTCCCCTCATACGGCTCTTCTTGTCAAACCTTTCGATTTCTACGTTTTGGATTCAGTGGAGG
>JAISSD010000288.1 GCA_031273295.1 Prevotella sp. | reverse complement strand
CCGTACCAACCTGGTATTCGCGCTGGAGGTATCCCAATGGGACAATGAAGAGGAAGAAATGAGGGCGGTACCTTCCGTCGATGCGGTCGAATACATCGACTTCAGCTTGAATAGCACAGTGCTGCCAGACGAAGAAGCTATCGACATTAACTTGTCGGACAATACGGGCGACAGCGAATTGCGGTTTTCCACCTTGAGCGAGAACAGAGCGACGGACGAATTGACGGCTACCCTCGATTTTACTTTGGGGACTGACTATGCCAAAAACAATTTTACACCTGTTGTTGAAGGCGACCCCGTTGTCACTTACGGAGGCGCCAAAGTCAGGCAGACATACAAAATAATATTGCCAAAGACGACTTACCCGGTTGCCGGTACCCTCACTGTCGAAGATGTGGCAACAACTAAAAAGCAGATATTTAACATCACTTCCATTCCGAAATACGAAAACACGGATTACAAGCCGGTTCTTGTCAGGGGCAAGTATTCAGGCCAGGAAGAAGGTGAGGATGAGGACAGGTATTGGGCTCCCGTGAACGTTGGCGCGACTTCTACCACTTACAGCGTGAATCTTGCCGGTTGCGGTTATGTTTTCCAGTGGGGGCGTAATGTTCCGTTTGTTTACGGCAGCTCGAATGATACTTACGACGGCCCTGTTTACCCTGAGACTCCTGTTGAGGACTACGCGAATAAATTTATCGCCACCAATCAAGCTGACTGGTTACAATTGGAAGAAGACGAAGAGGACGACCGCTGGCAGGGCGCCAATGCACAGGGGCCATGTCCCGACGGCTGGAGAGTTCCTACAGGAACAGAGTTGACTGTTCTGAAAAGTAATATCAGCAGCGCCGTCACCAATAACCGTGTATCAGTCACCGGCGTTGGCGCCACGCTGTTTTTGCCTGCCGCCGGCTCCCGCAACAACAGCGGTGGGTGGATCAATCAGGGTGCGTACGGCCAGTACTGGTCGTCCAGTATTTCAGGTACTAACGCAACAAGGATGTACTTCAACGGAAGTTCGTCCATTATAAACACGTACGGTCGCGCGTTCGGCTTCTCTGTTCGTTGTATTCAGAAATAAGGGAGACAGAAAAGAATGAAGAATGGAGAATTAAGAATGGAGAATGGAGAATGAAGAATGGAGAATGAAGAATGGAGAATGAAGAATGGAGAATGGAGAATGGAGAATGAAGAATGGAGAATGGAGAATGGAGAATGAAGAATGGAGAATGAAGAATGGAGAATGGAGAATGAAGAATGGAGAATGAAGAATGGGCGAAGCGATTCGTAACTTGTTTACTTGTTGCTGTTATTTTATTTTCAATTTAAATAGTGCGCAGGAAGCTGACTACGATTGGCAAGCCACCATAAAGCCGTGCCGCGCGCCAAGAGACAATCAGCTGGCTATCACAAGGGCTGTAAAACAGACTCGGGCATAGCCGTCAGGTTAAGGCTTCCAGCCTTGGCTTGGCGGCTAAAAGCACGGAATAACGCTTTATAGGTCGGGACAAAGATAGTCCGTAGGACTTTCATATCAATAGAAAAAAGAACAACACGACAACAAATCCCACCCTGTCATAGGGATAGAACATCACAAAATTTAATCATCCCGACCTGCTATAAATCGTTTATCTCTCATGCCATATCTGTTGAGGGTTATAATTCAGCAAGCGTTCTCCGGCCATTATTTCATATTTTGTACCGGCGCGCCCGTAATTACAAAAAGGATAAATACTGATTCCTCCGCGCGGGGTAAATATACCCACGACTTCGATATATCTGGGATTCATCAGGTTCACAAGATCTTTCATTATGACGTTCACGCAGTCTTCGTGAAAAGCCCCGTGATTGCGAAAACTAAACAGGTAGAGTTTCAGGCTTTTGCTTTCCACCATTTTTACATCAGGGATATAATTGATGTAGACAGTCGCAAAATCAGGCTGCCCTGTAATGGGGCACAGGCTTGTAAATTCGGGGCAATTGAACGTTACCCAATAGTCGTTAGCCTGATGCTTGTTGTCGAACGCCTCCAGCGCTTCGGGAGCGTAATCGTCTTTGTACTCTGTTTTTGCGCCAAGATGGCTCAATCCTTCTATTTCCATTGTCTTTTTATTTTTAAATAATTATCAAGCCCTTCTCTACGCAGTTTACAGGCGGGACAATGTCCGCATCCATCGGCTATAATGCCATTGTAGCAAGTCAGGGTTTGGGTACGGACTATATCGAAGACTCCCAATTCGTCGGCCAATTGCCACACAGCGGCCTTGTCGCGCCACATCAAGGGTGTATGGATCTGGAAATGCTCGTCCATCGCAAGGTTTATCGAGGCATTGGCCGATAGTATGAACGTGTCCCTGCAATCCGGATAACCGCTATAGTCGGCTTCGGATACGCCTGTCACAATATGGCGGATACCATGCGAACGGGCTATAACGGCGGCAAAAGTCAGGAACAACAGATTCCGTCCCGGCACAAAGGTATTCGGGTATGAATTGTCCGGCTTTTCCTGATCCATCACAATATCGCTTGTCAAAGAGTTTACCGACAAGCGGCTGATAATGGATGCATCCAATAACTGGAAAGGTATACCCGCATGTTCGGCAATCGCCTGCGCCGCCTCTACTTCCTTAGAGTGGCGCTGCCCGTAAATAAAGCACAGAGTGCGAACAGAAGAGAAATTTTCGATAGCCCAGTAAAGGCAGGTTGTAGAGTCTTGTCCACCAGAAAACAAGACCAATGCCGGTTCTTTTTTATTCATAAATTCTTCGTTTTTTACGTGGTTGTTCCTAAGCTACACGGACAGGCAACATGCCTTTCGGTTACAAAAATAGTAATTTTAACAGGAATTTCCTCAAAGAAGATTCAAAAGAGCACATTTGTCTCCGCCGATTTTGACTGCGTCGATTTTCAATTCAATTCAAATTGCCGCATTCCTCCAAGCCGCTACGGGCAAATGGAATATCGATATTCGCCGGATTAGCCTGCGGTACTTGCATATCAAATGATTTTTAACGACGCTGAAAAAACAGGCTATCAACATTTTGGAAATACGGAATATTTAACAGATTAAAATCCGACAAGAATTATCAAATGTCATTCTTTTTTTATTTCTTTGTTGTAGAAACAATTTCAAAAACAAACAGCACAATAATGAGATATGTGTATATCATATCAGGGTTTATAACTCTTGGTCTTGGTTTGTTGGGTATTGTCACACCGGGATTACCGACTACGCCTTTTATTCTCCTTACAGGCGTTTTGTTTGCCAAAGGTTCGCCGCGTTTGCACCGGAAGTTAATGAACCATAAGTTGACCGGCAGATATATTCGCCGGGTCAATAACGGATTTACCCGGAAAGGGCTGGCTATCTCTATCGGTATTATGTGGTGTATGGTTTGTTTCACTGCGTTCGTGGTATTCAATCACGACGCCATGCGTTTCCTTATGCTGGGACTGGGGGTAACAGGGACTATAGCCCAGATAATAGTTTTGAGAAAAAAGAAAAGTAAAAAAGTGATACTGACGCCTTTAGAATCGCAAGACAACAATGCGAGCGCAGAAGACAAGCTAAAAGCGTCCCAAGCATTTTAAAATATGTATATTTATGTTATGAAATACACACTCTTTACTTTGATATTATGCGATATTTCTGTTCCTTTGCAGGAAACGCAGGGTATAACGGAAAATCCTTAATGTATGTATTGGAATCTGTTTGAATTTTTTAAAAATATGGTTTTGATATATAAAAGAAACAGGTTTAGAACCAAAATATTTTGTCGGTTAAAATTTAAACAGTTTTCCGGATAGATTAAAAAAAATATTTTACACAAACAAGGTTCAGCGGAATAAAACACAGGTAAGTATAAATTATATAAAAGAAACAGGATATGGAAAACAAAAATGAGCAGGGCAATCAAATACAGATAGAATTACCCGAAGACGTGGCTCAGGGAACATACTCGAATCTGGCTATTATAGCCCATTCTTCATCGGAATTTATTATTGATTTTGTTCGTATTTTACCCGGACTGCCAAAAGCGAAAGTGCAATCGCGGATCATATTGACCCCTGAACATGCCAAGCGTTTGCTATATGCGTTAAACGAGAATGTCAACAAATTTGAAGCCCAGAATGGAACCATATCTGCCGATAATAATCCATCCGGATTTTTTCCGCCGATACCCGGGCCAATAGGAGAAGCATAAAGTTATTTTTTAATTACTAAATAAAAAACCCCATGAAAATCGGAATTCCTAAAGAGCTGAAAGCTTTTGAAAACCGGGTGGCTGTTACCCCGGCAGGCGCGTATGAGTTCGTTGTTGAAGGACATAATGTTTTTGTTCAAGCCGGCGCAGGCGCCGGTAGCGGTTTTACTGATTCGGATTATACCGGCGCCGGGGCTACCGTTCTTTCTTCCATAGAAGAAATATATGCCATCGCGGATATGATCGTGAAAGTAAAAGAACCCATAAAAGAGGAATATGATCTGATAAGAGAAAACCAGATCGTATTTACTTATTTCCACTTTGCATCCAGTCTGGAGCTTACCAAGGCAATGATCAAAAGCAAAGCTGTCTGTATAGCATACGAGACAGTCGAACTGCCGGATCGTTCACTGCCTTTACTCGTGCCTATGAGCGAAGTAGCCGGACGTATGGCTATTCAGGAAGGGGCCCGTTTTCTGGAAAAACCGCATTTGGGCAAAGGAGTCCTTCTGGGTGGAGTACCGGGAGTAAAACCTGCCCATGTGATTATCATAGGCGGCGGTATCGTGGGCGCACAGTCTGCGAAGATAGCGGCGGGAACCGGAGCCAGAGTGACTATTCTGGACAAGAGCCTGCCTCGCTTGCGTTACCTGAGCGATATAATGCCGGCAAATGTGACTACCCGTTATTCGGATGCGCATACCGTCAAGGAATTGTGCAAAGACGCCGATTTGATTGTAGGCGCGGTACTGATTGCCGGGGATAAAGCCCCTCAGGTTATTTCCAGAGAGCTATTGAAAGAAATGCAGGCCGGTACGGTATTGGTGGATGTGGCCATAGACCAGGGCGGATGTTTCGAGACGTCAAGGCCTACTACTCATCTCGACCCTGTATTTGTGATTGACGACGTGGTACATTACTGCGTCGCGAATATACCGGGCGCCGTACCTATGACTTCTACTTTAGCCCTGACAAACGCCACATTCCCTTATGCCTTGAGTATAGCCAATTCAGGCTGGGAAGAAGCTTGCCGCCAGCGGGAAGATCTACGGAAAGGGCTGAATATTTTGAAAGGCGATATTGTTTACAAAGCCGTAGCCCACACGTTCGGCCTTGAATATAAAGAATATTGATCTTTTTTTAAGAAACACACACACAATAATAATTATGGAAGAGCCGACGCCCGAATTCAATTTCTTTACAATGTTTAGAGATGGATTTAAAAGTATGACATTGGGCAAAACATTATGGGCCATCGTAATCATAAAACTGATTATCATGTTTTTGATTTTGCGTCCATTCTTTTTCCCCGACTTTCTGAACTCGAAGTTTGACAACAATCAAAGTAAATCGGACTATGTGAGTGAAGAACTGGTGAAGTCATCGACAATCGACGCAACTGTAAATAAATAGAGATCCTCATATATTTACCAATACAAAACCTATATTTTATGGAACTACTCAGTACATCGTTAATAGACTGGTCAAGAGCCCAGTTTGCTATGACGGCAATGTATCACTGGTTGTTTGTCCCTCTCACTCTCGGGTTGGGCGTCATCATGGCAATCATGGAAACAATGTATGTGCGTACAGGCAACGAACAGTGGAAGAAGACCGCTAAATTCTGGATGATCATTTTCGGTATCAACTTCGCCATCGGGGTTGCTACGGGAATTATTCTCGAATTCCAGTTCGGCGCCAACTGGTCTAACTACAGTTGGTTTGTCGGAGATATCTTTGGCGCGCCGTTGGCTATTGAAGCCACTTTGGCATTCTTTATGGAAGCCACATTTATTTCCATCATGTTTTTCGGGTGGAAACGCGTGAGCAAGAAAGTTCACCTGGCCTCCACCTGGCTTACCATCACAGGCGCCACCATTTCGGCCTTGTGGATACTTGTGGCGAACGCGTGGATGCAATATCCTGTGGGTATGGAGTTCAACCCCGATACTACCCGCAACGAAATGATCAATTTTTGGGACGTCGCTTTGTCTCCTATGGCAATCAACAAGTTTTGCCATACGGTTCTTGCGGGTTGGGTACTTGGAGCAGTATTCGTGGCAGGAGTCGCCGCATGGTATATGCTGAAGAAAAAAGAGACGGCATTTGCCGGGCAGAGTATGAAAGTGGCCGCGGCATTCGGGTTGGTATCATCAGTGTTGATAGCCTGGACCGGACACGGTTCGGCTCAACAGGTGGCAGATAAACAACCGATGAAACTGGCGGTAATGGAAGGCTTGTATCAAGGCGGAAAAGGCGTGGGGCTTATTGCTTTTGCCATTCCCAATCCGGCAAAAGAATCATATAAAGACGATGCGGATCCCTATCTTGTCAATATAAATATACCAAAGGGGCTGTCATGGCTTGGCTTTGGCGAACTGGACGCGTATGTTCCGGGAATAAAAGATATCATTGACGGCGGATATAAAGAGCCGGACGGTTCCACAGCCCTCTCGTTTGCCGAAAAACAAACAAAAGGCAAAGCGGCTATTCAGGCATTGGCCAATTATAAAAAGGCTAAAAAAGACGGAAATGACACTGCCGCCAAAGAATATAAAGAAACTTTACTGGCCAATTATTCTTGTTTCGGATATGGTTATCTGGATACGCCGGAACAATTGATTCCGAATATACCGCTGGTATACTGGCCGTTCCATATCATGGTTTATCTTGGCGGGTACTTTGTCCTGTTGTTTATCATTCTTTCTTTCCTGGTATATCGCAAGCGGGATATCGAAAACAGGAAGTGGCTTCTGAGGGTATGTATCTGGACTATTCCATTGGCATACATAGCCGGCCAGGCTGGATGGATGGTTGCCGAAATAGGACGCCAGCCGTGGGCCATACAGGATGTGTTACCGTTGCAAGCGGCTATTTCGGCCATTTCGACCAAATCGGTAATGATAACATTCTTCCTGTTTCTGGCTCTGTTTACAGCCTTGCTTGTCGCGGAGATCCGTATTATGCTCAATCAGATTAAAAAAGGGCCGGAGGATTCTCGCTGATATTTTATAACGAAAAAAAGATATAACCATGGATTATTCATTTTTACAACATTATTGGTGGTTCCTTATATGCCTGATCGGGGGAATATTCGCATTCCTTCTTTTTGTTCAGGGCGGACAATCAATGCTTTTTTCTCTGGCAAAGGATGAAAAAGAGCGCATGATACTGGTTAATGCACTTGGCCGTAAATGGGAATATACATTTACTACGCTTGTTACCTTCGGGGGAGCTTTGTTCGCTTCCTTCCCTTTATTTTACTCTACCAGCTTTGGCGGCGCATACTGGGTTTGGATGGCGATCTTGTTCTGTTTCGTATTGCAAGCGGTTTCTTATGAATTCCAGTCTAAACCCGGAAACTTGTTTGGGCGCAACACGTACAGATGGTTTCTGTTTGCGAATGGCTTGCTCGGCACATTTCTGGTAGGCGCAGCTTTGGCCACCTTTTTCACAGGATCCGACTTCACGGTGAACAAAGAAAACATGACAGATGTTATCAATCCTGTTATCAGCCGCTGGGGAACCGAATGGCACGGCCTTGAAGCTCTCGCCAATCTCCGTAACTGGCTGCTGGGATTGACTGTCTTCTTTCTGGCGCGCACACTTGCCTGTTTGTTTTTTATCAACCGTCTTCAGGATGAAAAACTGGTGGGTCGTTCACGCAAATTTTTATTGTATAACTCAATACCGTTTGTGGTATTTTTTCTGGCTTTTGTTATCTGGACCTTTATTGCCTGCGGCTTTGCCGTAAATCCCGATACGAAAGAAGTGTTTATGGAACCGCACAAATACTTTAACAACATGCTGGAAATGCCTGTTGCCGGTATCGCGTTTGTTACAGGCGTTCTTCTTGTATTGTTTGGCACAGGTAAAACATTGTTGACAAAAGGGTATAATTGCGGTATATGGTTCACGGGAGCAGGAACCGTGCTGACAGTGTGCATGCTGTTGCTTGTCACGGGTTTCAACAACACGGCCTTTTATCCCTCTGCCACCGATTATCAAAGTTCGCTGACAATACAGAATTCTTCATCAAGTGAATTTACATTGACGGTGATGAGTATTGTTTCCATTTTGATTCCGTTTGTATTGGCATATATAATTTATGCATGGAACTCTTTGGAAAAGAAACGTTTCGATGCAAAAGACCTGAAAGATGACGGGCATGTTTATTAATTGATACTTCGAAATAACCGGAACGCGGGAATATTCATAATGGATATTCCCGTTTTGTTTCATCCGTTACGGCTTCACCGGTATGAACTGCAAACTGCCGTTCCTGTCAAATTATTCCCCGACGCCATTCTATTCCGGTATTATTTTCAGTAACTTAATACGGGCAAAGCCGTTTCCGGAATGGCCGGTTTCATTCCCGCTACCGGACGCAGGAAAGCTTTGATTACCGGCTATTGTTGAAGCGTCAGTCAAATAATAGCTAACCGGTACCTGATATTGCGATGCGTCAACCGGATTACCTGTTATCCATGTATTATGGGCGTTTTCCGTATAAATCCAGCCCGAGCCGCCGCCGGCAGTATTTGAACCATAGCCGCCGCCACCACCGGAACCACCGCCATACCAACCACCGCCGCCACCACTTACGCCGTGACTATAGGGTGCGACATTCGCATCAGCCCCTTTACCGAACTCACCTGCTTTACCGGTACCTGCTCCCGCTCCTCCAACACTTTGTCCGGCCGTTCCTCCAGCGATTTGAGTTCCTCCTCCCCCTCTTGCAATTGTATTCGATTGCTCGTAAGACCCATCCAGTCCGTTTTCGCCGCCACCTGCCGCTCCTATACCTATTTTACTGCCGCCGCTACCGCCTCCGGCAACTATAAGCCTGTGAAAAAAAGTCTGTCCTTCTATTCTTATATCCGTTCCGCCACCGCCGCCGCCACCTGTGATAATCTGTGAAATAATACCGCTAAGGCCATTTCCGCCACCGTTATATCCACCGCCTGTTCCGTTTCCGGCTATGCCTTGTCCTCCGACATACACATATAATTGTGTTCCACGCGCTAAAAATACTTTACCTGTGGAATATCCTCCTTTGCCGCCATCATACGGTTGTGTACTGGTTCCCCCTTGAGCGCCCCATACCTCCAACTGATATTCCCCGCTTATAGGTACTGTGAAAGTTTGGGGGCTGCCTGTATAATTGAATTCCCATGGCAGTAAAGGCGAATATCCGGACGGATCGGCGTCAATCGATAATTCGTAATTGATTTGTTTTCCTGCCTGGTAAGTCGTTGAAGCCAGGTCGGATACCGCTTTGTATATCACATCATTCCGGGGGGAAGTGGTGAAAATTACTTCCATCTTGGCATCGGCGGGAGTTACCTGCGGAATAAGCATCAACGCTCCTTTCGCGGCTGATATATTGCTTTGTGATGCAGATATGGGAGTAAACAGCAGCTCGTTACCCGTCACGGTATATGTTGCCCGGGTTGCGTTGCCGTGGTC
The DNA here is from genome assembly GCA_031273295.1 of Prevotella sp. Classification (GTDB taxonomy): domain Bacteria; phylum Bacteroidota; class Bacteroidia; order Bacteroidales; family Dysgonomonadaceae; genus Dysgonomonas. The sequence goes on along the minus strand of JAISSD010000288.1, from coordinate 7,086 downwards.
AAGCGTATTCCATTCGAATCCGGTATCAGTGAAATTCAGCGTGTTACTGCCAATGACGTCGGAGATCTTCACTTGTGTAATTTTTATTTCCGTATCTGCCGGCAATGTCCCCGTGTATCGAGCCGAAAAGGTAACTTTCGTCAGGACGTGGGCGAAAGAGAAACTTACTTTCCCTCCACCGTTTCCGTTTTCGCTGCCATTTGTGTCTTCTTTTGAAGCATTGAGGACGCCGGCTACGCACAAATCAGCCTGCTGCGAAGATGCGGATGCCGGAGTAACGGTTATGGCAGGATAACCCGTGTAGTTTGGGACGGGGACGGCGATGCCGTTGTCTGCTGTAGGACAGGGCGCAATAGCAAAAAACGAAACTTTGTCATTTTCCGAACTAGACCAGTACTTGAGGGGAGTATATTCCCATATTCCCGCTGTTTTTGTTATTTTCTGATTGTACATGAAGTTGGCGGTAGAAGAGGTATTGAATGCCTGTCCTGTGGTGAGGTGCGCAAATACGGACATCTCTGTGATATTGCTTGTAGTGATATCTTCCGTTTTAAACGCAGCTTCCGGAAGAGCAAAATCAATCGCTCCTGCGTAGGTACCATCTTCCCGAATCGGTTCTTGTTCCCGGTCACAAGCCTGAAACATAATGGAAACCGCCACTATCAACAGTTTGGCATATTTCCGTTTCGCCAATAGTTTCATTCGTTTATTTTTATAGTATTTCACTTCGCATAACATTTTTAATACAGGTTCATGAAAGATCAGCCAGTCAGCGCCAAACGGACGGAATCATTTACCGATTTTCCCGCCCGTTTTTTTGCGAATATATTATAATTTATTATTTATCAGCAGTTTACAATCAATATTACCAAGAAACTATTATGAATTAAATTGACTGTCATAATTTCTTGATACATTATAAAACAAGTTTTTGAAATATAATAATCGTCATGTTATCAAGTAACAATTACTGAGGGCTAACAGGCTTGTTTGCAAATCCGCTATCTTTCGACAGAACCGGCAAATACCGCCCGAATTGGTTTTCGGGCGGCATTTCCGGATACTCTTATAGATTAATGCCTGTCGATGAATCGGAAGTCCAGTCATTAACGCTGATATCCGTATCAAATTCAACAGGGTTAAGCGTCAGGGTGAACGTATAGGTATAATGCTTGCCCGGAGCCCATGTTATTGCAGGGAGATCTTTTGTTATCTTGTAAGTAACTGTTTGGCTTCCTGTCGTTACGGTGTATTCCATATCAATATATACATCACCGGCTACTACGCTTTGCGGTATAAGCATCAGGTGATTGCTAGAGGCATTCAAACCGATAGCGTCGTGAGTTGCATCGTTCGGTAAAGTTACGCCACCAACGGCAACCATCTCGTCCGGAGTATCTTCAGCCATAAAGGCGGATGGAGTAAACGACCATATTGAACCGGCAGTATTATCGGTATTGAAGGTATAGGTACCTTCACTCTTGACTTTATCTTCTGCATAGTACACCTTGATGGAAGTAACCTTTACTTCTGCGCCACTGTACTGATCAGCCAGCTTTGCCGCAAAACCTATCCTGGACAGGATATGGTCAAACTCAAACTTGACGGCGCCGTCAGAGAGCGTTTTATCCGTCAACATGTCGGCAACAAGGTCTTTTTGATTTACGGCAAGCTGTGCACATGTGAAGCCCAGCGTAGGAATCCCTGCATAGCTGCTTGCAGAAGCAACAGTACCGGCAACGTCGTTCCAACCGAAGAAAGTGACTTTACCGTAAGTGGAACCGCTAATAACGCCCGGCCAGTACTTGACAGGCGTGTATTCCCATTTGTCTGTATTCCATTCTACCTTCTGATTGTACATAAAGTCAGGGGCAACAGATGGCGTTGTCCAACTCGTAGCGCCGGTAGAGAAAGCTGTTACATAAAACCCGGAAACTTTGACATTGGCGATATCCGTGCTTGCAGCTTTGGTATTTCGTCCAATAAAGGTACCAAAACCGACTGCATTGGATGACGTCAGGGTTGTTTCATCTATAGCTTCGTTAGAAGAACACGAGGCTAACAAAACTGCCGTAACAACGGCCAAAAAAAGATTTTTTTTCATAATTATGAATTTTACTGTTAATATTCAAGTCGTTACAATCACTCATTGTTTAATATAACCGGTTGCAAGCTATTTTTTCTTACAGGTCGCCCCGGGTTACAAGCCAACCTGCAAATAATTTTAGATATTTTGTGCTAACCGGTTTGTTTTTAATATTTTATTTATCTGTCTACTTCGCGCCGATCCTTCATGTTATTCCAACGGTACCGGTACTTCCTCTTGTTCCCCCCAGTCGTCCACATCAGCCGTAAAACCGCTATCTTCGGAGATATCCGGGACGTCAGGCAAAACAACAGCCGGATTGCCGGTATTGCCCACCGTGAGGATAAGCCGCATCTGCATTGTACCCTCTTCCCTGACGATGAAGTCGCCGACGTCTTGCTCTATAACGGGAAAGTCGCTTCCATCGCGCAGACGGAAATAGAGGGAAAGCATATTCCTTACGTTGGCAGGCTGCATGGTTAATGGCATATCCGCCAGTCCGAATGTCTCGAAGGTAGCCGACATTGTACCGTCCGTTTCCGAACCCGGGTAGAAGGTACGGTTATTGAGTGTGAAATAATGCGTGACCGGAACGCTTCCGACCGTTTCTGTCGCCAGATATACGCTTTCAGCCATACCGCCGATCGACGCAACATGTCCGCTTTTGGAACAGTTGTCCAGCCCTTTGATATGGATGGTGACAAACAGCTTTGACAATAACCTGCGGGGCGTTAGCTCCACTGTAGGCCGCATATCCTGCAAAACCATCTCCCGCGTGACATCGAAGCGGTCAAGATGCGCCGCCGCCAGAATATCCGGCACGGCCACGGCGGGCGCGCCTGACGACTTGGCATACCTGCCGGAAAACGTCACAGGAGTGGAGGCATAAGCCTCGAATGTATCGTATTTATCCGTACCACGAAAAGATATGTGGTCATGCCCGTTCACCGTCTCGTTGAATGCCAGTACACTGTAATTGCCTTTAGGCAACCTGATGCTGTCCAGCATATCGTTGGTCAGCAGTACTACGGGCTGCCGCCCCTGTTCATGCGGGTAGAAGTAAATGCTTGTCCCCTCGGGCACAATATCCGCAGGAGTCCAATTCAGCCGGACACGTACCCAGATGCTTTGGTCTTCGAAAATCTCACGGCGGGTATCACAACCCGAAAAAGCCATAGCCGGTACGATAAGCGACATTGCATAAACGACAATCATAGACGCCTTATTCACCGGATACCTCCTTTCTTGTTACGGTGAAGCAAGCATACCAGCGATATTTTGGCTTTGAGAGGAAGAAAAGCCGCTTTGTAGCGCATCACCGGACCTTGAGCAATTAACTCGTGGCCGGTCACACGGTAATGTTTGTAGTCCATCGTGATATAACCCGTACCGAAGGAAAATTCCAAACTCCAATCGCGCCTTATCTGTTTGGCATAACCACCTGACAAGCCCGTCATAACATAAAATTCTCCCTGGTAACCCTCGTCGCGTTTAAACTGGAAATCATAGAATCCACCCCCTGCAAACACTCCCGCAAACCATCCTGTCAACACTCGTTTTTTATCGCGTTCACCAAACCAATAACGCCCTTCCAATCCCGCCGCTTCGATCTGCCAGCAAAAAGTATCATCCCTTTTCCACCAACCTCGCTGGAATTCCGTGTTAAGGCTCCACCGCTTGCCTATCGGGACTTCAATTTCAAGGTTCGGGGTCAGCGCCAGGTCATATAGCATGTTGGTCTTGACGGCAAACAATGAACGCCGGATATACGGTATTTCTGTTGCTTCAGGTTCCGTTGATGGCAGAATGTCCTGTATTTTGTCCGGAGACGTCGAAGCTATTGTTTTGATTGTATCCGCCTCCGTTGCGGATATAGTATCCATGGAAATAGCAGCCGTCGTCCCGGCTATTTTTTCATAAACAACTGTTACCGTAGCGTAACGGAGTTCCGAAAAAAAGCGTTCGCTCATAAATAAATACGGCTGACCGTATTTGAGTTCCATCAACTGCCGGTTTCGACTATCTACCAAACCGTACTTGGACCGGGTTTCTTCCGGTACACGGGTAAGGATATTCAACACTTCGTCCCGGTATTTCATGGATAGACTGGAAGATACCAGCGTTTTCAGTTGCTCCCAAGCCACAGCGCCGCCGATTATGGAGACCAGACTGTCAGAAACTCCGGAAATCCGTAAAATCCTGCTCTTAAGATGTTCTCCGCGCCTGTTTGCCAGGGATATATTGTAAGTACGACCGCCTTCGGGCGAGGCAAAACCCTGTATCTCTATCCGGCGAAGTATCTGGCCCGTATGTCCGGATACCTTCAAAGTCAGAGAATCCATGATTGCTTGATTATGGCCGTCGCCCAATTTTAAGGTATCCATACCTCGTGAGAAAAACAATTTCCATGTGTGGATATGTTCCTGACTACGGCAATCCCGGCTGTTCAGCATCAACAACAAACTAACCATCAGCACGGCATGTATAAATGTTGCTTTCATATTACCGGCCCTTGTCTTTTTGTTTGTCCATTTAATAGTTGGATTTATTATTTTTTACTTGTTTGGTTCTGCTTATGGCGCATACATTCTTAAAATCCCGGGATTGTGGATATATCGTACAACAAGTCACAACGGGAACAAGAGGCTCTACTGTTTGTTTCACATGGAAATACATAGTTATATTGGATGTGTGTGCACACGCATACAAATATACCTCCGGAAATATATGACAAACTTGTTTAATAAGATATGATAATGTGTGTGAAACGGATTTAAAAGAGACTCTCTCTAATAAAGCAAAGCTAACTTCCAAAATATCAGAAAGAAAAGTAAAAGAAGAAAAGCCTGTTTTTTTGATGAATATTATTTTGACCTTCACATTTAAAAGTATTTAATTTAAACGAAAATGCAAATATAATCTTTTTTTTATAAAAAGCACGAAAAATCAAAAAAAATGGCGCACCTCCGAAACGTTATTTGAAGCATTTGCCAATTGTTTGATTTATTTTAGTATTTTTGTCCGAAACAAGACAATTCAAAAATCAAACAGCCAAACAAAAAGGAACGATATGTTATTTGGAGAAAGAATCAGACAGTTGAGAGAAAAAAAGCAGTTGCTTCAACGGCAATTAGCGGCAGCATTGGAGATAGATACGCCGATGTACAGCAAAATAGAGCGTGGCGACCGCAAGGCAAAACGCAAACAGGTATTTGTTCTTGCAGACTTGTTGCAAGCAGACCCAACGGAGTTGCTTACGCTTTGGGTGGCTGACCAAGTTGTTTTAGTGATTGCGGATGAAAAGGAGGTTGCGAATAATGCTTTGGATATTGCAAAAGAATATATGAACAGGAAATGAAGAATTCAAGCGGCATCGCGACATTTGTGCAACCAATAATGACACAATTTTCGAAAGAAGCGCTGCAACGGTCGTTGGAGAAGTTTATGGCATTTTTAAATCAAAAGAGTTTTTAAGGATAAATTATTGCAAGAATTGTAATGAAACAGTTGAACGATCTAATTTAATTCTTAATTTTTAATTGAATAAAATGATGAACGATTTTGAAGAATATATCCGTCAGGGCGAGCCAAACAAAGTAGAGAAAACCAAAAACTGGCAAATGGCTATCGGCTTGCAACAAGTGGATGGTTTAACGCCTTCTGCCTACCTTATTGAAACCGCCAAAGAAAATATTGAAGGCAAAATTACCATAGACGAGGTAAAGAGCCGTATTGATACTTATTACAAAACACTTACCGTTAGAAACAGTGATGACGACCGCACAGAAGAAGCAGATAAGGTGTCGGCTCGTATAACGGAAGTTTTGGGTGAAAAAACTTTCACGTTCTCGTATATTGAATTTATCAACATTCACAAGCGACTGTTTAGTAGCACTTACAAGTTTGCCGGGAAAGTTCGCGACTATGATATTTCAAAAAATGAATGGGTGTTGAACGGAAAAAGTGTGATGTATGCAAGCGCCTATCGTTTGCGTGATGCGTTAGAACATGATTTCAATCAGGAAAAGGCGTTCGATTACAAGGGATTAACTCCACGTGAAACGGTGGAACACATTGCAAAATTTATATCCAATATCTGGCAGGCACATGTTTTTGGCGAGGGCAACACGCGCACAACCGTCGTTTTTGCAATCAAATATCTGCGTACTTTTGGTTTTGAAGTTGAAAACGATATGTTTGCGCAACATTCATGGTATTTCCGCAATGCACTTGTAAGAGCAAATTATAAAGACACTCAAAATAAAATTTATGCCACACAGGAATATCTAATGCATTTCTTCGGAAATGTGATATTTGGAGAAAATAACGAATTGAAAAACAGATATTTGCATATTAAATCTATAGAAAATGTCGGTGGTCAGAAAGTGGTGGTCAGAAACGGTGGTCAGAAAAAAGATTTAGGTGGTCAGAAACAATGGTCAGAAACGATTTTGAAGTTGCTTGATTTGATTTCTGCCAAACCGAATATTACCCGAAAAGAATTGTCCGAAAAATTACAAATAAACCCTTCTGCTGTTCAAAAGCATATAGAAAAATTGAAAAATGAAGGCATAATTATTCGTGAAGGCTCTGATAAAAAGGGAGAGTGGCAAATTAAAAATAATGGAATTAATAATGAAAAATAATTGGCAAAAAGTAAAGTTGGGCGATATTGGAAAAATCTCAATGTGCAAAAGGATTATGAAGCAACAAACTTCAGAGAGGGGCGATATTCCATTTTATAAAATATCAACGTTTGGTGGTGAGGCAGATGTTTTTATTACGAGAGAAATATATGAAAAATACAAAACCAATTATTCTTATCCGAAAATTGGTGAGATTTTAATATCTGCAGCTGGAACATTAGGAAAAACGGTTGTTTTTAAAGGTAAACCCTCTTATTTTCAAGATTCAAATATTGTTTGGGTTGAAAATAACGAATTGAAAAACAGATATTTGCATATTAAATCTATAGAAAATGTCGGTGGTCAGAAAGTGGT
>JAISSD010000223.1 GCA_031273295.1 Prevotella sp. | reverse complement strand
TCCGCAAAGAATTGTTACTGAATAATATGGCTGTTATTGCATTACAAACGCATGTTTTACTATGTATTAAAAATTACAGTCAATTTAATTCACAACAGTTTCTGAATCTTTTAATCCTTTAATCCTGTAAATCGTGTTCTGACTTTTCCCTGTTTTCGGGAACCGCAACAACGACAATGGCAACCTGAACAACGTTGGCAACAACGGCAACTACCGGTCGTCGTCAGCCAACGGTACGTCGAACGCGTACAACCAGAACTTCAACTATAACGGCGTGAACCCGAACAACAACAACGAACGTGCTAACGGATATAACCTCAAGTGTATCAGAGCATTTGTTTCAGTTTTTCAGAGTCTGTTCAAGTTTTGCCTGTCGGAAAAATTGTTTGGATTTTGACCGCACTGCGATCCGTTGAGCGCCAATTAGACACTCGTTATACTGTCTTTTCAGGACGTAATTGCCGGGCATGTACATTTCACCCGGCATAACATGCCGGGCGGAGATATGGAAGGCTTTCAGCCTTAATCTGACGGCTATGGCGCAGGTCTGATACCGGTAAAAATGGATTTCTTAAGCAATATTTACATTTTGACTGTTAATTAACAGCTGTTTTTGCTGTTTTTTCTCATTTGAAGTATATATTTGTAGGAATTATCACAAGAAACAAAGAGATGAATTTAATCAAGCATCATTTATTGTTGGAATCGGAGTTTTTCTTGAAAAATTTAAACAGATACTTGATCAATTTCAATATTCGGGAAGTCAGCTCAAATTAACATAGTATATTTTTAACATTATGAGGATTGGAATAGATATAGACGGTACCAGCATGCGGCTGGGAGTTGTCGATGGAGGTCAAATTTTCCGGAAACTGATAGTCCCTACAAAGGCCGGCGAACCGGAAGGAGTGATAATAGACCATCTGGTAGAAACGATAGGCGCAATCATAAATTCCAATATTCGCGGAATCGGAATAGGGGTTTCAGGTATTGTCAATACCGGAAAAGGAATCGTGCAGGATGCGATCAATATTCCCTCCTGGAAAAAAGTCCCCCTGAAAGATATTCTCGAAAAAGAATTCAGGATACCGGTTTTTGTAAATAACGACTCTAACTGCTTCGCTTTCGGCGAACGTTATTACGGAGAGGGAACCCTTTACCGCGATATTGTTTGCGTAACATTGAGTATAGGAGTCGGGGCCGGTATCATCATAAATAACGAGTTGTACAACGGCAACAATACGGGAGCAGGGGAAATAGGAAGCCTTCCATACCTGTATTCCGATTATGAACGTTATTGCGGACAAAAGTTTTTCGTGCGGAACGGCGCAACAGCCAAAGAAGCTTACGAACTGGCATTGCAAGGCGATGTGAAAATGCTGGCTTTGTGGAAAGAACTCGGCGAACATATAGGAAACCTCATTAAAACGATACTGTTCACTTATGACCCTCAGGCCATTGTACTGGGAGGCAATATTGTAAAGGGCTATGAACTGTTCGCCGAAAGCATGTATGAGAGCGTATACAAATTTCCGTTTGAAGAAACCGTAGAGCGTATCAAAATACTCCTTTCCCGAAGAGAAGACATAAACCTGATCGGAGCGGCGGCTTTAGTTGTTTAAAACCAATTTAAACCGGAATGTTTATTCATCGATAAATTAATAAAACCTTTGATATGAGATTAGATTTAAGTTCGCAAATCGTATTGGACAGGGCGCCTCAACGTTATTACCGGCCTGAAAACGAATTTGAGTTATCCGCCCTTACACGCTATGAAAAAGCGCCTACCGAGATTTATGAGTCGTCGGTAGAAGCGTCTTTGCATATAGCCGGAGAAATAGCTAAAAAAATGAAAGAAAAACAGGCCGCGGGCTTGCCGTTTGTACTGGGCCTGCCGGGAGGACATTCTCCTCAAACTATCTATCAGGAGCTGATCCGTTTGCATAAAGAAGACGCGTTGAGCTTCAAGAATGTGATCGTATTCAACATATACGAGTTCTATCCCGTAGCTTCTCAATCAAACAGCAACTTGAAACTATTGAAAGAATCATTGTTGGACCACGTCGATATAGACTTCAAAAATGTGTACTCTCCGGATGGATCCGTTTCGAAAGAAGAGATACTTAACTACTGTAAAACATACGAACAAACAATTCGCAATGTGGGAGGAATAGACTATCTCCTGCTGGGTCTGGGTCGCGCCGGAAATGTAGGCATAAATATCGCCGGTTCGAGTATGAGTTCGCAGACCCGTTTGATCCTGTTGGACGTCCAGTCCAAAAAAGAAGCAGTCAATACATTCGGCTCCATGGACAAAGTGCCGCCTAGCGCTGTCACAATGGGTTTGTCCACAATCATGAAAGCCAAAGAAATAGCCCTCATCGCCTGGGGTGAAGACAAAGCGCAAAGCGTGAAAGACGTGGTGGAAGGAACCATGTCGGACGCCATCCCCGCTTCGTGCCTGCAAGCGCACGAAAACGCCAAAGTGCATATCGACCTGAATGCCGCATTCGAACTGACCCGCATCAATCATCCGTGGCTGGTTACCAATTGCGACTGGAACAACAAACTTATCCGCAGGGCGATTGTCTGGTTATGCTTCAAAGTGAACAAGCCGATCCTAAAACTGACCAACAAGGATTATCAGGATAACGGATTGGAAGAACTCCTGGCCCTGTACGGTTCGGCATACAATGTGAATATCAATATATTCAATGATCTGCAACACACGATCACAGGCTGGCCGGGAGGAAAACCAAATGCAGACGACACAAAGCGCCCGGAAAGGGCAAAACCGTATCCAAAGCGTGTGATCCTGTTCAGTCCGCACCCCGACGACGACGTTATCTCCATGGGAGGTACCTTCAAAAGACTGGTAGACCAAAAACACGATGTGCATGTCGCTTACCAGACGTCGGGAAACATTGCCGTAGGAGATGAGGAAGTCATACGCTATGTGTCTTTCCTTGAAGATGTAAGGCGAAAATACGACGCCGGAAACGAAGCGCTGAAGAAAAAATATGCCGGGATCCTTCAATATCTGTTGCACGACAAGAAAGAAGGAGACATGGACACTCCGGATATACTGTTCCTGAAGGGGCGTATTCGCCGTCAGGAAGCGACTACGGCTTGCCGTTATGTGGGTATGGATACAAACAAAACAACTTTCCTCGACCTTCCTTTCTATGAAACGGGGCGTGTCAAGAAGAACCCCATATCGGAAGCGGACGTGGAAATAGTGAAGAAATATCTTGAATCGGTTCAGCCGCACGAAGTATTTGTTGCCGGAGACCTGGCCGATCCGCATGGAACACACAAGGTGTGCCTTGACGCCATCCTGGCCGCAGTGGATGAACTGAAAGGCGCAGAATGGCTAAAAAACTGCCGCTTCTGGATGTACCGGGGCGCATGGGCCGAATGGGAAATAGACCACATAGAAATGGCCGTCCCGATTTCGCCCGAAGAATTGCGTTCCAAAAGGAATGCCATACTGAAACATCAATCCCAAATGGAAAGCGCGCCGTTTCTGGGAAGCGACGAACGTCTGTTCTGGCAGCGTTCCGAAGACAGGAACAAAGCCACAGCCGAACTGTATCGCCGACTGGGACTGGCCTCTTATGAGGCTATTGAAGCCTTTGTAGAATATCATCCTTTATAAATTATAGGATATGTTTAAATTTTTCAAGCAAATAAAGAGCCGTTTTCAGAACCAAAATGCTCCATTGACTAAAATTTAAACAGTTTCTATAGTTAAAAAGGCAAACTTTTTGGGACACAAGCGTTATCTTCGAAAAGTTTGTCTTGCTTTTTTTCTAATTTAAACACCAGATATAGCATGAGATTAATTATTCAACCCGATTACAATTCCTTGTCCCAATGGGCGGCAAACTATGTCGTAAACAAAATCAACGCGGCGAAACCTACAGCCGGGCGGCCTTTCGTGCTTGGACTGCCTACGGGTTCTTCCCCTTTGGGCATGTATCGGGGCCTGATCAAACATTATCAGGAAAAGCGCGTTTCATTCAAACATGTAGTCACATTCAATATGGACGAGTATGTCGGATTGCCAAAAGATCACCCGCAAAGCTACCATACTTTCATGTGGGATAATTTCTTCAGCCATGTGGACGTGGACGCCGCCAACGTAAACATACTCAATGGCAACGCTCCCGACCTGAACGCGGAGTGCGCGGCTTATGAAGCCAGGATGAAGGCTGTGAACGGCGTTGATCTATTTTTAGGGGGAATAGGTCCTGACGGGCATATCGCCTTCAACGAACCCGGCTCGTCCTTGTCGTCCCGCACACGTGTTAAAACATTGACTCGCGACACGATCATAGCCAATTCCCGCTTCTTCGACAACGATGTGAACCAGGTTCCCAAAACATCGGTGACAGTCGGCGTAGGCACTATCCTTGACGCCAGGGAAGTCCTGATCATGGTGAACGGGCACAACAAAGCCAGAGCTTTGGCCCAGGCTGTAGAGGGCGCTGTTAACCAGATGTGGACCATCACGGCTTTGCAACTGCATCCGAAAGGGATCATAGTATGCGACGAAGCCGCGACAGACGAGCTGAAAGTGGGTACATACAGGTATTTCAAGGATATAGAGAAGGATAACCTTTCTTTTTAAGATGCGGTAAAAGAATGTGAACAGAGGGAGATCATTATGGCGATCTCCCTCTATTTGATGCATGTCTGCTAAAACCTCTTAAAACTTCTTAAAACCTCGTCTGTTATATAAAAATAACTACCTTTACAGTTGAAATGAAAAAGTTTGGCCAAAGACTTGTATTGTTCGTTGTTGCCGCAACTGTGTTCTTTACGGGAGCCGGGGTGACAATCATGAACTACTGCTGCGCTTCGTGCAGCGGTCAAACTCTTTTTATGACCGAACAACATGTATGCTGCGCCCGGACAATTGAAGTTGAAGAGAGTCCGGATTGCTGTTCTCATAAAAAAGCGGCGCATCACGATACATGCGAAACATCCTTTGCTAACGATACGCATTGTACGGCGTCCCGTTTGTCGATAGATATTGATCCGTCTTCATTCCGTCCGCATGTGTCGACGCCTTTTGTATGGACGTCGAACGTTGCATTGGCTTTGGCTTCAAGTATTTTGCCCGAAAAGGGAAAGTATACGGATAAATGGCCTCATTGCGAGTCTCCACCCGAAATACCTCCGAGGGAATACCTGTCCCTCATAAGGACGCTTGTTATTTGATTTCCGGATATTGGTTATGCGTAAGGGATTGTTATACAACAGTCCTGCGCCTGGCGTTTTATACCTGTTATTCATTTCCAATCAAGAAAATCAAATGAAAACGATCAAACTGTTTATAATATTGCTTGTTTTGCCCGCGCTTGCCTTCGGTAAAGACATACTGAAAGGCTATGTTTATGACCGCCGGAATCAACCTTTGACCGGGGCGGCGGTGCGTTGGGAAAATTCAAAGACGGGTGTTGCAACCAACGACAAAGGTTACTTTGAGATCAACGGTACGCCTCGCAAAGACCACATGCTGGCAATCTCGCATGTCGGCTTTAACAAAAAGCTTGTCCATATTTATGATTTTGCCGAAACGCAGAATATCGTGCTGGACGAAAACACGGAACTCGACGAAGCGGTGGTGACGAGAACTCCTCCCGGAAGGATCAAATCAAGAACGGGTATTTTGCAAACAGAGAAGATAACAACCAAAGAACTTCATCGCGCCGCATGTTGCAATCTTTCCGAAAGTTTTGAAACCAACCCCTCGGTAGACGTTTCGTTTAGCGACGCCGTAACGGGAGCGAAACAAATCCGCCTGCTGGGTTTAGCCGGAACATACGTGCAGACGCTAACCGAAAATTATCCGAATCTTAGAGGCCCTGCGTCCATTTATGGTCTGGACTATATTCCCGGCCCGTGGATGGAAAGCATACAAATATCCAAAGGAGCGGCTTCTGTAAAGAACGGTTATGAATCTGTCGCCGGACAAATGAATGTGGAATACAAGAAACCGAACAGCGCCGCCCCGCTAAGCCTGAATGTATTTGCAAGCGACGCGAGCAGATATGAGGCTAATGCGGACGCGGCTTTTATTCTGAATGACAAACTGAATACCGGCGTATTCCTGCACTATTCGAATGAATCGGCTTCGCACGACAACAATGACGACAGCTTCCTGGACGCTCCGAAAAAACATCAGTTCAACCTGATGAACAGGTGGCATTACATGTCGGGAAGGTATGCGTCGCAATTCGGCTTCCGTTTCGTGCAGGATTACCGTACCAGCGGGCAGACAATGCACACGCTGAATTCCGCATCGGTCAACAGGGATGATCCATACCGGATATTTGTGAATGCGAACAGGGGCGAATTTTATACAAAGAATTCCTGTATACTGGATGAAGAGACGAATGGAAATATAGCCCTGATCTTTACGGGTTCATATCATGACGGGAAGTCGCAGTACGCGGCCAATAAATACAATGTATACGGCAACAACCTGTACGCTTCGCTGATGTATGAGACCGGATTGGGAAAAGCGCAGCAGTTAAGCGCGGGGATAAGTATGAACCGGGACAAGTACAGTCAGTCCATTTATCCGGCTCAACCTGTAACCGGCCAGCCGGACCAGGAAACTACAACCGGCGCCTACCTCCAATATACCTTCAACAAGGATGACAAGTTCATTGCTTTGGCCGGCTTGCGCGCCGATTACGGTTCGTTATACGGCAAAATGTTTGTAACTCCGCGCCTGCACCTGAAATATATGCCTGTAGAATGGCTGAATATGAGGGCGTCGCTGGGCAAGGGATACCGCACTGTCTTCGTTATGCCGGAGAACAGCTTCTACCTGGCCAGTAGCAGGAAGATAGAGATAGCCGGAGATCTGAAACAGGAATCCGCATGGAACTACGGCGCCAGCATATCTCTCCATATTCCGGTCGAGGGAGAGGAACTTGGCATTTCCGGAGAATGGTATCGCACCGATTTCGACAATCAGGTGGTAACCGATGTGGACAGCAATCCCCATGCGGTCCGGTTTTATAACCTGCAAGGGAAATCGTATGCCGGCAGTTTTCAGGTCGAGGCCTCTTATCCGTTATTCAGGGGCTTCAATATACTTGGGGCATACCGTTGGACAAATGTAAAAACAACATATAGCGGCAAACTGATGAAGAAACCGCTTGTCAGCGATTACAAGGCTCTGGCTACGGCTTCGTATGAGACGCGGCTGAAGAAATGGATGTTCGATTTTACCGCCCAGTTTAACGGCGGTGGTCGCATGCCTGCTCCGGACGCCGTAAATCCGTTATGGAATACGACATTCGATTCGTTTACGATACTGAATGCCCAGGTTACAAAGAATTTCCGAAATTGGAGTATCTATGCGGGAGCCGAGAATATCACCGGCTTCAGGCAGAAGAACCCTGTTATATCTTCCGAAAACCCGTTCGGAAATGATTTCGATGCCACTATGGCCTGGGGGCCGACAATGGGACGTAAATTTTATGCCGGATTGAGATATGCCATAGGAAATTAGTCGCTTGTGATAATACATATAATTATTTGTAAATCAGCAGAATAAATACGAAATAAGGGCGCAAGGAGAATCCGCAAAAGAAATTCCTTGCGCCCTTTGTGATACCTTTGTGTTAATGAATTTAGCCTCTCTTGCAGCGCTACAATTTGAATTGAATTGAATTGAAAATCGACGCAGTCAAAATCGACGCAGTCAAACCTCGGTTCGACCGGTCAAAAACCCGGATACACCCCGGAGGATTGAATGCGGTAGAAGAAAATGATTGTTCTATTCTTGAGGGACGGCCAAACAAATATCCTTCCCAAAGAAATAACGTGCAATACAAAGCTTTCCTGAAAAGCCCCTCACTCAGAGGGGTTGAGGAGGTTGTAATACTCGAATTCAAAAGCCAGACTATTATACGCTTCCTGCTTTAACGGATCATTATCCCCTTTGTACACGGATAACCGACCAAGTATTGCATCCGCTTCTTCTTTCGATTGCCTCCCTGTGTGTTTCAGCGCCAGCGATGCAGCGTTTCGGAGAAACATATCACCGGAAATGACGTCGTTCCACACGAAACGGAAAGCGCCGGCAGATTGCGTTTGCGTTTTCTTTGTCATCAACAGGCGGGCAAGTAGCCAATAGCCTGTTATCCGTATATTTTCGTTTTCATTGTTGCTCCATTTCCCGGCAAGCTGACTGGCGTAAAACAGATCTTGCAGCAGGTTCATGCAAATCTGTTCCCTTATTTCCTGGTTTGGTATTTCCGTAACCCATTTATTTGCGACTTTTTCTGTAAATTCATCAACAGGGTATAGAAATGTCGCCAGGATCTTCAGTTCGCGCGTATCTTCTTTCCATAGTTTCTCTGCCAGTCCGGCATCCTGTTCGTAACAACCCGCCAGTTCCTTTATCTGCCTGATATTCAAGCCGAAATTCATTTTGTACGACATACCTCGCCTGCACATGCCGATTGATACAACGCCATTCATGGCCCTGCGGCAACGTTGGCGAATATCCCTCATTGTTTCTTCCTGCATTTTAGATAACGTCTAGATTTTCTACGAATATTTTCCTGTGGGAATAACGCCGGATTTCCCCTTTGCCCGGAATCTGTTTAAATTTGAACGGGCAAGATTCAGGCAGATCCTTATACTTCGTAGTCTACTGCTTTTCTGTCCATCACCGCTTCCCTGATAAACGGAAGTTCCGCCTGATGTAACGGATGGTTCTGGTAAGTATCCAAGGCCTCTTTACCGGAAAGTTCCGAGTAGAGAACTACATCGAAATTCCCTCCTCCCTGAAAGTCAATTCCGACTTCTATTTTCAGTAACCCGTCTATTTTTCCGCCAAGGGCTTCCAGTTTTTCCTTTACCAGCCCGGCATTGCTTGCCTTGTCATTTCCGTGGGCTTCGTCCTTGAGTTTCCACATTACAATATGTTTAATCATCGGCGCTGAATTTTATTCTGTTATCGTATTCTGTTTTTTCATAATGTCCGCAAATTCACACCATAATGCAGAGAAAGGTCTTCATACAAGTTTTCCAATACTTCTTCCCATGGCGTACCGACTGGAAGCCCGTTTTCATCAAGCGGAATGTCTATGTTTTTTGCCCGATCTGCTTTGTACACGGCTGCCGGCTCTTGAACAATTTCGGGAATGTTCGACTTTTTATTACTCATAATACAATTATTTATCTTTATCAATGCACAAAGATAGCAAGTTTATTGTCATCAGGATCATTCGCATGAAATTCAATGGATGAGAGAGGCGGCAATCATCCGCTTGACGTAAACGATATCACCGCGAATGGTGTA
>JAISSD010000194.1 GCA_031273295.1 Prevotella sp. | reverse complement strand
TATGCTATAAAATTAACTGTAATCCGGCATATATCCAACTGTTTTATAAACTTTTTTTTCGAGTTAACTTGCATTTGTTCAGTCGATAATATGGAAAGGCTTAATTAAACGACATTGATTCTTAATTCCTCATTCCTAATTCCTCATTCTTAATTCCTAATTCCTCATTCTTAATTCCTAATTCTTCATTCCTAATTCTTAATTCCTAATTCCTAATTCTTCATTCCTAATTCCTCATTCTTAATTCCTAATTCTTCATTCCTCATTCTTAATTCCTAATTCTTAATTCTTAATTCTTAATTCTTAATTCCTAATTCCTAATTCTTCATTCCTCATTCAATGTTTTACGATTCTCATGGCATAAAAGGAACGGTAAATAAATACCAAAGCCGCCGCAAGGAAAACCAGTCCAACCCATTTGCAATGATCGGGAATCTCGATAGCAATCTCTACAGCCAGCAATCCGAACAATGTGGAAAACTTAATGATAGGATTTAACGAGACCGAAGACGTATCTTTGTAGGGATCGCCAACAGTATCTCCTACTACCGTAGCGGCATGCAAGTCTGTATTGCGCTCCTTTAACTCCACTTCAACTATCTTCTTTGCATTGTCCCACGCTCCTCCGGCATTTGCCATATAGATAGCCTGAAACAATCCGAATACAGCTATCGAAATCAGATAAGCGACGAAAAAGTTAGGGTCGATAAAAGCAAACGCCATCGTAATAAACAACAAAGCCAGAAAAATATTCCACATCCCCGCCTGAGCATACCGGGTACAGATCTTCACTACGGCTTTCGAATCTTCCATGTCAGCTTCGTCCTTATCCAGATCAATATTTTTCCTTATATACTCCACAGCGCGATACGCCCCGGCGGCAACAGCCTGTATAGACGCCCCGGAAAACCAGTAAACAACTGATCCTCCGCATATAAAACCAAGCAAAACAGGTGCGGCAATAAGGTCGATACTCAATAATCCGAGTTTTTCCAACACCAGAATGATGGAGAATATCATTGTGGTTGCTCCGATAACGGCCGTGCCGATAAGCACAGGTTTAGCGGTAGCTTTGAATGTATTTCCCGCCGAATCATTTTCTTCCAGATATTCCTTCCCTTTTTCAAAATCGGGTTCGAAGCCAAAATCTTTCTTTATTTCCGCGGATATACCGGGCAGATGTTCAATACGGGAAAGTTCAAAAACCGATTGAGCATTGTCCGTCACAGGGCCATAGCTGTCTACCGCAATAGTGACAGGCCCCATCCCCAGTAAGCCGAAGGCAACCAACCCGAAGGCAAAGATGGACGGATGCGACATCATACCGCCCAACTCCTGCGTAGATATAAAATAGGCTACAGCCATTAAAAGCGCAATAGCCATCCCCTTCCAGAATGCACTGAAATTGCCGGCAACCATACCTGAAAGGATATTCAATGAAGCTCCCCCTTCGCGGGAGGCAATAACCACTTCCTTTACATGGCGCGACGACGAACTTGTAAACGCCTTGGTGAGTTCGGGAATCACAGCCGCAGCAAATGTACCGCAACTGATGATAGACGCCAGTTTCCACCATAAACCGTTATCCATTTCCTCCAGCATGAGATAGCTGGCGATATATGTCGCCGTAATGGATACAACAGATGTGATCCAGATAAGGGATGTAAGTGGTATCTCGAAATTGAACTTCGCCGAGTTTTTGTATTTCGCGGAGGCAATCCCTTGATTGATATAATAAGACAGGATGGATGTGAACAGCATTATCAGGCGCATAACGAATATCCAGACAATAAATACCGCTTGATATTCAACATCTAACACGGCCAGTATAATAAACGAGATCAATGCAACCCCCGTCACTCCGTATGTTTCAAAACCGTCGGCAGTAGGGCCTACGCTATCGCCCGCATTATCGCCGGTACAGTCGGCTATTACGCCCGGATTACGCGGATCGTCTTCTTTTATATTGAATACAATCTTCATCAGATCGGCCCCGATATCGGCTATCTTTGTGAAAATTCCTCCTGCAATACGCAACGCAGATGCGCCCAACGATTCGCCAATGGCAAATCCCAGCAGGCAAACCCCTGCCATATCGGCGGGCACAAACAAAAGAATAACAAGCATCATTATCAATTCCACAGTTATAAGCATGACGCCGACGCTCATTCCGGCTTTAAGCGGAATATTCACAACATCCCAGGGACGCTTGCGCAGTGATGCAAACGCCGTGCGGGAATTGGCCAGCGTATTGATGCGGACGCCATACCATGCCACGCCATACGAACCCAGAATACCCAATATTGTCCAAAAGAGGATAAAAGTCAGGAATGTAGCCCTGCCGGTTTCCCGGCTTGCCACAATCTCGGGGTTGGATAAAATTCCGAAATAGACCAGCATTACCGCCACAATGATCAGTAACAGATAGAAAAGGAACTTGCCTTGTTGTAACAGATAGGTCTTGCAAGTTTCAAAGATTGTTTTCGATACGTTAAGCATCGACCGGTGTGCGGGGAGTTTTTTAATATTAAAGTATTGCGCCAGGCCGAATGCAATGCCAAACAACAAAATTAAAAGCCCCCAAAGCAAGAGTCTGTAACCGCTTCCCAAATCAGGTATTTTCAAGTCTGCTTCACTGGCCATCAAGCTTGCCGGGAACAAAATAAAGGATAGAATCAAAGATTTCTTCATGCGTATTCATTTTTTTTGATTAACATTCTCTTTTATCACATCATCAACAAACACAATAAAATTATGGCGAAACAGGTATCATTCAGTGATATGCTTACTCTGTTTTATGGTTTTATAGTTCCTGCTATCCAAGTCAACATGGCAAATATAGCATAATTATTAACAATTATTATATTCGCGCTTGTTTTTTATCGAGTTTGTTGAAAAAACCGGAAAATTCCCTGTTTTGAGATCGCATTTATACCGGATGCATACCCCGTCGGCAGAACCTCCGCTGCCTTTGCAATGTTCCTGCATATTGTCCTGGATTTTGAACCTGATTGAAGCCTTGATGCGTAGTGATTGAAGCCGTTTCCAAAGCCCCCGTTATTTAAAATATATTGAAAAATAGCATACGCCCCGGCGTCGAAGTCAGGAGGATAGTCCCGAACCCGGAGTACAAAGTGTCGTCCCTGCCGGATTTGTCGCACATTCTGCATACTTGCGACAATTTGAATTGAATTGAATTGAAAATCGGCGGAGCCAAAATCGACGGAGTCAAATGCACCTATCCGATATCCTCGTTTTACAGAGAATAACTGTTGATCCACATGACCGGATAATAAAAAGAGAGTTGAACAAGCCAACTCTCTTCATCATTTTTTGTCTTGAGATTGATTCTTGTATCTATCCCAAATAGCTTTTTAATAATTTGCTTCGCGAGTTTTGACGTAGACGCTTGATTGCTTTTTCCTTGATTTGACGTACGCGTTCACGCGTCAATTGAAATTTATCGCCGATTTCTTCGAGGGTCATTTCCTGATACCCGATACCGAAAAACATTTTGATAATTTCGCTTTCTCTTTCCGTCAATGTTGACAATGCGCGGTCAATCTCCTGTTGGAGCGATTCGTTTATCAACGTACGGTCGGCAATGGGAGCATCGTCATTTACAAGCACATCCAACAGACTGTTGTCTTCGCCTTCAACAAAAGGCGCATCCATTGAAATGTGCCGTCCGGAAACTTTAAGCGAATCGGCGATTTTATCAACCGGTATGTCCAATTGCTCGGCAAGTTCTTCTGCGGAAGGTTTGCGTTCGTTTTCCTGCTCGAACTTGGAGAAAGCTTTGCTGATTTTGTTCAGCGAGCCTACCTGATTGAGCGGAAGGCGTACGATACGCGACTGTTCTGCCAATGCCTGCAATATGGATTGGCGAATCCACCATACCGCATAACTGATAAATTTAAACCCTCTGGTTTCGTCGAATTTTTCCGCGGCTTTGATAAGTCCCAGATTTCCCTCATTGATCAAGTCGGGTAAGCTCAGTCCCTGGTTTTGGTATTGTTTTGCTACCGATACTACAAACCTGAGATTGGCTCTTGTCAGTTTTTCGAGCGCGGCCCTGTCGCCTTTTTTAATGGCTTGAGCCAACTCCACTTCTTCCTCGACTGTAATCAGGTCTTCACGGCCAATTTCCTGCAAATACTTGTCCAGAGACGCACTCTCCCGATTTGTGATTGACTTTGTAATCTTTAACTGCCTCATATACAAACATATATGTTAAAATACCCCGAAAATGTTTGCAAATATAGTAAAAATAATGCAACAAACAGTCATTTGGTTGATTTTAATATCAGATAGCTTTAGTTAATAATACTCAATTACCGTCCCCCGCTTATTTTCCAATGATCCGTTTAGATTTTTCAAGAATATGATTTTGAGATATAAACGATCCTGTTTGCAATCAAAAATAGAAAACGTTATGTGTCAAACTCCAAAATTCCAGACAAACAAAGAGCCTTCTCAAAACAAAAACGCTTCATTGACCGGAATTTAAAACAGTTTCCAAGATCCATACCTGAAATTATATACAAATAAATAACGCTCAAGCAAAGAATTTGTTTTTTACTCAAGCGTTATTTGATAATTATCCAGTTAATATTATTCGCCCAGATCCACAGCGTAATATTTCCTTGCTCCGCCGGCTGTCATTCCGGTTATGAACAACACCTTGTCCTGGCTATTGGCTGTTGCGGTGATAATACGTTCCACTTCGCCGGCCGACAATACCGGCTGATTGTTGACTTTCTGTATAATAAAACCTTTTGTGATGCCTTCCTTGTGGAATTTACCGCTGTTGTCTACCCCTGCGACTTCCACGCCGTAACTGATGCCCAGAGATTTCTTCTTTTCGGCTGTCAGGTCTTTAAAGGCGGCTCCGACACTGGCTATGCCATCTTCTTTCTTCACTACGGAAGCGCTTCCGGCGCTGTTTTTAAGAGTCACGTCGAATGTTTTGCTTGAAGCCCCGCGCATTACATCCACTTTCACTTTGTCGCCCGGATGGAATTTGTTCACCTGTTCCAGCAATTCGCTCACAGTTTTTACTTTCACTCCGTTTACTGCCGTGATCACGTCGCCTTCTTCTATTCCGGCCTGTTTTGCCGGACTTATTTCAAGGAAACCGCCCACATAGACGCCTGCATTCACTTTCAGATCCTTGGTTTTTTCAGGATCCGCTTCTTTGGCGGCGGCTACTTCGCCTACCGTTATACCCAGTACAGCGCGCTGTACGGCGCCATATTCCTTGATGTCGGCAACTACCTTTCCGGCGATTGAAACAGGTACGGCAAATCCGTATCCCGAGAAATCTCCTGTCTGGGAATAAATGGCAGTATTGATACCTATCAGTTCTCCATTGGTGTTCACCAATGCTCCGCCACTGTTTCCCCGATTGATGGCGGCGTCGGTCTGTATATACGATTGTATACTCATATCCACACCGGCACGGCCTCCCCCGCCTATACCTCCACGACCTTTGGCGCTGACGATACCGGCTGTGACTGTCGAGGTAAGATTGAAAGGATTACCTACGGCCAATACCCATTCCCCGACTTTCAGATTGTCGGAATTACCGAATGGAATATATGGAAAGCTTTTCCCTTCTATTTTCAGCAATGCAATGTCTGTGACAGGATCCGTGCCTATCAGTTTAGCGGTATATTTGCTGTTGTCGTTCAGGGTCACTTCTATTTCATCGGCTTTGTCTATCACATGATTGTTTGTAACAATGTATCCATCCCCGGAAATAATAACTCCTGAACCGAAACCCACGCTTGGCTGAGGTTGAGGCTGGCTATAACCCCGTCCATTACGGTCGCCGAATCCGAAAAAGTATTCAAAAGGATCCACCATCCGTTGGCGCCCCTGGCTTTGAGATATTTGAGCTTTAACTGTAGACTTGATATGCACAACTGCATGAATCGAACTCTCAGCCGCTTTGGTAAAGTCAGGGTAACCATCGGCTGTCAAGCTCGCCAGATGCACCCCTCTCTGGTCAAATTCAACGCCATAATTATAAGAATCGGCGGAACTGTAACCTCTCTTGTTGTCCATGAAGCTATACATAACGTATGTAGCTCCCATACTCACTAATGCAACCATAACACAGGTCGAAATATTTTTCCAGTTTTTTTTCATATGCAAGTATTTTAATTGTTTGTTCAATCCGGTTTAATTTCACTTCAAATGTAAAAACAAAAATTGTACGCTTTGCGGAGATCGGCTCCATTTTTTAACACTTTTAACCGAGATGAAAATCTTTATCGCAATTTTAACAGTTTGCACGGACTTTTTGTCAGTTTAACAAAAATGTTACAAAGCCGGCAACGACAATATTTAAAAAAACCGTATCTTTGGCAGGCAAAATATACAGGCGCATTTATTCAATAACAAAACTTTCGAAAAAGATGTTGCGTGTCTTCTTCAGGGATCATATTTTACTTCATACGGCGTCGTTCTATTCCGGCAAGACATTGAATGTATATGTAACAGACTGATTTTTATATATGGGGGCTTCTATTCCGGTTATCATAGCCGTATATTTTGCGGTTTTATTGTTGATATCTCGCATTGCGAGCAAGAAAGACGGCAACAACGACGCCTTTTTTCTCGGAAACAAGAAATCCCCCTGGTATGTTGTTGCCACAGGCATGCTGGGCGACTCTGTTTCCGGAGTTACATTTGTTTCCGTTCCGGGTATGGTGGGCCAATTTGATATGACATATATGCAAATGGTATTAGGCTTCTTCCCCGGGTATCTGATTGTCGCATTCGTACTGCTACCCCTGTATTACAGGCTTAATCTTACTTCTATTTACGGCTATCTCGAAAAACGTTTCGGTTTGCGCTCATACAGGACAGGCGCTTCATTTTTCATTCTGTCGCGGATTGTCGGCTCGGCTTCGAAATTGTATTTAGTCGTGCTGATATTGCAGGCTTTGGTTTTCGATCAATGGCATATACCGTTTTATGCGACGGTTATCGTAATTGTAGCCCTGATATGGGCATACACACACCGTAGCGGTATGAAAACCATTGTGTGGACCGACGCCTTGCAAACCCTCTGCCTGTTGGCGGCATTAGGCCTTATTATCTGGCAGGCGGCTTCGAAATCAGGATTCGATATACCGCAGGTTGCCGACGCCGTCCATAGCAGCAAGCACAGCCGCATTTTTGTATTTGACGACTGGGCGTCGAAACAGAACTTCTTCAAGCAATTTATCGGCGGAATATTTATTGTTATAGTAATGACGGGGCTGGATCAGAACATGATGCAGAAAAACCTTACTTGCAAAACTCTTAAGGATGCTCAAAAAAACATGATTAGTTATGGCTTCGGGTTCATTCCCATGAATTATCTGTTTTTGTCGCTGGGCATATTGCTTCTGGTTTTTGCCGCGAAGTACGGGATTGTGTTGCCCGAAAATCCGGACCAAATATTGCCGATGCTCGCTACAGAATATTTGGGCACGCCTGCATTGATATGTTTTGCAATAGGAATTATCGCCGCATCTTTTTCCAATGCCGACTCGGCTTTAACTTCATTGACCACCTCCGTATGCGTAGACTTGCTGAATGTGAAGAAGTATGAAGCCCGGCAAGCCTGGAAAATACGAAACAAGGTTCATCTTTTTGTCTGTTTTTTGTTTGTATCGGTTATCTTCCTTATCGGCCACATAAATCATAGTGGTATTCTGGATACGATATACAAGGCCGCCTCATATACATACGGCCCGTTATTGGGATTATTCTTTTTCGGGTTGTTTACCAGAGTAAATGTCAAGGATAAGTTTGTACCTCTTGCCTGTATTACGGCTCCTGTGGTCAGTTATTTTTTAGAATATGCCTTGCTCCATGTTTGCAATTACAGAGTGGGGTATGAAATATTGCTGTTCAACGGCCTGATCACAGTTTTGGGACTATTTTTCATATCCGGGAAAAGTAAAGCAGCCTCTTTTGACGGAAAGCGAGAAAGCAATTCTTAAAACCCGGACGAGGCGCGCCCCGGCCAAAAACGAAATAACGACAGCGCGACTGTCGAAAATGAGATTCCTACCGTTGGCGCCTGAATGATCGGCGCCAACGGTAGGAATCTCTCGACCAAAGACACAATTCCAATCTCCTATGCAGAATATCTAACTACGCCGCGCTCAGTTGATTGTTAATCGTAATCCGTTTATTTCTTCGCCGCCGCGCACATTTTTCATTTTTCATTTTTCATTCTTAATTCTTAATTCTTAACAACCTCCCTCTGGATACAGCGAACAGCGAAGCCGGACGCACGATTGCGAGCAGATATAATCGGCTGAGCCGTATAGAAAGCAAGCGCCATTGCCTGAGTGGTACCATCAATAGTAGACGACCAATAATTGCCCCATGTACTCTGAGCGTTGGCCCACGAACCATCAGCGCTGCGCTCGCCAACGGTAGGCAGGTAAAGGGTTCCACTAACGCCGGTTATTGTCAAGCGGCTACTGCCGAAGGCAGTGGCTTTATTTGCCAGGACTGTCAACTCTTCGACTGTAGGAACCCTCCAGCCATTGGGACACGGGCCTTGTGCGTTGTCGCCCTGCCAGCGGTCGTCCTCTTCGCTTTCTCTCAGTTTTAACCAGTCACCGGTACCATTAGTGATAAACTTGCTCTTGTTAGCCTCGGAAGCGGCCTCATCGGCGAATAAAGGACCCCCTAGTGCATCCCCCGAGCTATTGTAAGTACCAAACTTTGCGTAACTGCGTCCCCACTGGAAATAATATCCGCGACCGGCAACATCTGCGCTGTAGGTGGTAGACGTCGATCCTACATTTACGGGAGCCCAATACCTGACCTCGTCGTCCCCGTCCGGGCCTGAATACTCGCCCTCGACAAGGACTGGTTTGACTGTGCCTTCATAAGCGGGAACGGAAGTGATGTTGAATATCTTCTTGTTACCGGTGCCGCCGGATTCGTCTATTTCTTTTATCGTGAGCGTTCCCTCGATCGGGTAAGTCGTCTTTTTCAGGGTGATTTTGTAATCCTGCCTGATCTTGCCGACAGAATAAGTGACGATTGGAGCGCCAACAGCTTCAAATTTTATACTGTCTTTATATGGCGTTCCGAAATCCAAATCCAGGACAGCGTCCAGTGCGCCCGTGATCTTGACGTCGGACAAAGTATAAAACGTCAAGATATTGTCGGCAGTATTATTCGACAGGTCAATGTCTTCAACGTCGTCAGTCAACGGACTGCTATTCAAACTGAATCCGGTGTATTCAAATGCGCCTGCACGCGGAGTGGCCGGAATGTCAACGCCCTCTCCCCATTTTGAAGCGGTCAGGGTGAACGTCAGGGTAGTCTGGTTGATACGCGACACGCTCAAAGTGTAACGTTTGTTCGCCAAAATATCCTGTTCTTCGCCCAGCTGGACGGTGAACAGTACGGGATTGGGTTCGCTGTCGCCAATATATACGCCCTCAACCTCGATGACCGTGGAACCGGGAGCATCCAAACCGGAGCCGGCGGCCAGCACTCCGGGCCAAAGGTAGAACGCGCCTTCGGCAAGCCCGTTATTTATGTTTGTTTTACCGGAAACATCAATCGCA
>JAISSD010000130.1 GCA_031273295.1 Prevotella sp. | reverse complement strand
GGCAGGTATACACAGCCTCATCCGCGGGTTATGCAGAAATATGACGCCTTGCACATGAAGGATTCCGGGTTGTCCAACAGGGAAACATGTAAAATATTAGGCATTTGCAACAATACGTTACTGTCGTTTATCAAACAATATAATGAAGGGGGACTGGAGAGATTGAACGAAGTCAATTTTCATCGTCCACAAAGCGATCTGAAACAATTCTCCGGCAGCATAGAGAAATATTTCAATGAACATCCGCCGAGATCCATATCGGAAGCGGCGGCGAAGATTGAAGAATTGACAGGAATAAAAAGAGGTGAGACGCAGGTGCGCAAATTTCTGGTAAACAGGGGATTCAAGTTCAGAAAAACAGGAACAGTCCCTGCGAAGGCGTTGACGGAAGAAAAAAAAAAGAACAGCGAACATTTCTGGATCAGGAATTAAATCCCCGTCTGGAGGAAGCAAAAAGCGACAAAAGAGTTGTTTATTTTGCCGATGCCGTTCATTTTGTTCACGGTGCATTTATCGCTTGTATATGGTGCCTGGCGAGAATTTTCATGCCGACTCCTTCCGGCCGCAGCAGATACAATGTTTTAGGTGCGATAGATGCGGTTTCGCACGATTTTATTTCTGTCTGCAACACTTCGTATATCAATTCATCAAGCGTTTGCGAGCTATTGGAAAAGATTTCCGTAAAACATGAAAAAGATAACATTCCGGTTACGGTCGTGCTGGACAATGCCAGATACCAGCGTTGTGCGTATGTTACGGACAGGGCGAAAGAGTTAAAGATCGAACTGTTGTTTCTGCCTTCGTACAGTCCGAATTTGAATATTATAGAACGTCTTTGGAAATGGACGAAAAAAGATTGCCTCAACTGCAAATACTATAGCAAGTTTTCGGAATTTGTCGAGGCGATAAATCATTCTCTCGCGAAAACGGCAAACAAGGAAAACAGGGATGCTCTAAAGACTCATTTGGCTCTCAATTTTCAATTATACGATAACTCAATTTATGACCAAGTATAGTATATTATATTCATGCCAATGAGCAGACCAACACTATTGTCTGTCGATAATTCATCGCATTCCATTACCCGTGTATTCAAGGTTATGTATTTGTTATTGAGTACAATGCGAGAACTGGAACTGGTTAGAGTATATACCGGCTGTTGTTTCTGTTTAGACATGATTCAGGCAAAAATAACTCTTGAATGAAACATTTGAGTATAGGCGTCTTCACCCCGGGTACATTCCTGAACGAGAAACGAGCCTAATTCGTATTTTTTATTTGATTCAAATACGGCTTGCTCATAACTTCCGTAATCGCCAACAACTTCACCACCGACAATTACAATAAACCTGTTATTGTATTTTTTCAGTAATTCATTTTGGTTTTCAAGATAATATTTAAATTCTTTATCAAGCATATTATAGATTTTAATCAAGGTTTTGATTGTAAAGATAATACTAATATTCAAATTTGCAAAACCGGCAAGCATAAAAAACGAGAATCAGGCTAAGGAAATTCGTTTAATCAAGATTTACGGCAAGGCCGCCTGTCGAAGTTTCTTTATAAAGGCTTGGCAAATCGTGACCTGTTTGTTGCATTGTGCGGACAACCTTGTCAAAGTTGATGAGGTGTTTTCCGTCCGACAGCATGGCAAAAGAACAGGAATCCAAGGCCCGTGCGGCGGCAAAGGCATTACGTTCTATGCAAGGCACTTGCACCAATCCGCAAATGGGGTCGCAAGTAAGGCCAAGATGATGTTCCAATCCCATTTCGGAAGCATATTCGATTTGTTGGGGAGAGCCTCCAAACAGTTGGCAGGCGGCTCCGGCAGCCATAGCGCAGGCTACGCCGACTTCGCCCTGGCAACCTACTTCGGCGCCTGATACAGAAGCGTTTGCCTTTACAATGTTTCCAATTAATCCGGCAGTAGCCAATGCCCTCATTATCTTTTGTTCACTGAAATCATGGTTCATTTTCAGATGGTATAAAACGGAGGGGAGCACTCCGCAGGAACCGCATGTAGGGGCTGTTACTATGATGTTTCCACTCGCGTTTTCTTCCGATACGGCAAGGGCGTACGAGTATATTAGAGCGCGGCTTTTCATCGAACCTTGATAACCTTTCGCTTTAATACTGTACATGGATGATTTGCGTTGCAGCCCCAGTCCGCCAGGGAGCAAACCTTCGGCGTCCATACCTCTGTGAATGGCCGCTTCCATTGTTTCCCAGACTGTAAGCAGGTATTCGTAGATGTCTTTGCCTTCGGTATCTTCCACATATTCCCAGAATGTTTTGCCTGTTTGCTGGCACCATTCCAGTATCAGCTTCATGGAGTTTTTGTCGTACAATACTTCTTTCTTTGTTTCCGCTGTGCCGTCAGACAAATCTCCTCCTCCGATACTGTAGACGATCTGCTCTTTGACGGTCCGGCCTTTTACAATAGCTTCGAATTTCATGCCGTTTGTATGATACGGCAGCACAATTTCGGGTTGCCAGACTATTTCGGCGGGATATGGCGATATTGTGTTTATTATGGCTATGTTAGTCATGTGGCCTTTGCCTGTGGCGGCGAGGCTTCCGTATAACGTTACCTTGAACGAATCGGCGTATTGATTTTCTTCCTTGAATCTTTGAGCCGCTTTTTGGGGAGCCATAGTATGACTGCTCGAAGGCCCGTGACCGATTTTATACAAATTGCGAATAGATTCCATGCGATTTTATTTGTTTAGTATGATTATTTTATCTGATAGTATTTATATTGTCGAAATAAATGACTGTAAATAAATTATCTGTTTGAATTTTTCGGGAATGTAATCTTGAGATATGAAACGGTCCGGTTTGCATCCGGAATTTTAGAGTTTAACGGGCTAAACTCTAAAATTCCCGACAAATAAAGAGCCGTTTCGGAACCAAAATGCTTCATTGACTAAAAATTAAACAGTTTCTAAAAGCGATATTAAATATTGTTAAACACATTCAGTTGGTTTTTCTCTATATGATGTACCGTCAATTTAATATAAACGTTTATGATTTCTATGATTTTTTGTTCTTTATATTCTTTGTCTATAATTATTCACCTGTGAAAACAGATTAATACATTAATACCCAAACGATTATTTTTTATTGGCCTGCAATAATATTTGAGCTAATAAAAGTAGTCAAATTTATTTTAATAAAAAAATAAAAACAGCATTTATCAAAAGATATGACATTCAAATATAATTTTATATGTTGTACAACAGGTTTTTTGACAACGTAAGCTCGAAATGTATAAGTACTTTTACATCGTTTTTGCGAAAACAATCTTCACATAACCTAATTAAAATCATGAAACGGGGATACATCATTGTATCTTGAGAGTAAATCAGGGGGTAATTGATTTTTATATGATTTAATTACTCCCTGAGAGCTCTGAAAGTGAAGACAGAAAATGATGAAACGATTTATAAAAAATATTTAATTAATAACTAAAGTAATATTTATGAGTAGTACAGAGAAAAAAAATTATTTGTTGCCCATTATCATGATGATTGCCTTGTTTGCAATGATCTCTTTTGTAACAGGGCTTCCAAACCCGATGGGCGTCATCGTTAAAAATCAGTTCGGGGCTTCGAATTTTATGTCTCAGCTGGGAAATGCCGCAAACTTCATAGCGTATGCGTTCATGGGGCTTCCGGCAGGATTGTTGTTACAGCGGATTGGCTATAAGAAAACCGCTTTGGCGGCCATTGTAATCGGATTTACCGGTGTAGGGGTGCAGTATCTTTCGGGCCTGGCCGGTAGTTTTGCCGTATATCTGGCAGGAGCCTTTGTTTCGGGCTTTTCCATGTGTATGTTGAATACGGTGGTAAACCCGATGTTGAATACTTTGGGCAGCGGCGGCAAGAAAGGAAACCAATTGATCCAGATTGGGGGGACTTTCAATTCTTTGAGCGCTACCATAGTGCCTGTTCTTGTAGGATACTTTATCGGTAACGCGGTTCGTCCTTCCATCAAGGATGCAAATCCGGCCCTGTTTATCGCGATGGGAATATTCGCTATCGTATTCATCGTCCTGTTATTGATGAATATACCCGAGCCTCACATGGTAAAGGAAGTGAAATCAAAAGAAAAAAGTAAATACAGCCCTTTATCTTTCCGCCATTTTATTTTGGGAGCCGTAGCTATATTTGTGTATGTGGGTGTTGAAGTGGGGATTCCGAATATTTCCAACCTGTTTATGACTACCAAGACAACAGAGCAGTTTGCGGCTTATGAACAGGAATATATGAGACAAAAAAACGATCAGGAATATTTAGTACAGATAAAAGCCGAAGCGGACAAGGCTGTGGCCGAAGCCGAAGCGGCCAGAGTAGCCAATGCTCCCGACTTGAAAGAAAAAGTCGAGTTAGCCAAGAAAGCCGATTCGAAAGTGATTTCGGAAGAGGAGTACCTGAAAGCGAAAGAAGTAAAGATTCCGGGATTGGGTATGGATCCGGTAACTGCGGGTAGCGTTGTCGGCACTTACTGGTTTTTGATGCTTCTCGGACGATTGGTGGTTGGAGCTTCGCTTGGCGCAAGGATATCAAGCAAGTCGATGCTTTCCGCAGCTTCGCTTGCAGGCCTCGTCTTTGTATTACTGGCAATATTTATTCCTACGTCTACAACTGTCAGTATGCCGGTATTCCAGTCCGACATTTCGTTTGGCCTGGCTCAGGTGCCTATAAGTATCATGTTCCTCATTTTATGCGGGCTTTGTACTTCTATCATGTGGGGTGGTATATTCAATCTGGCGGTGGAAGGCCTGGGCAAGTTTACTGCGGCTGCTTCCGGTATCTTTATGGTGATGGTTTGCGGTGGAGGAGTACTTCCTTTAATACAGGGCGGTATTGCCGACTCTGTAAGCTATATGGCCAGTTTTTGGGTAATATTTGTAGGCCTTGCCTACCTGTTGTTTTATGCACTGATTGGCAGCAAAAATGTAAATACAAATATTCCCGTAGAATAATATTCCGGGGATATTTTATAGCAAGAATATGGATTGGCGGCAAGCAGAAATGTTTGTCGCCTGTTTTTTTGAGATAAAGAAACAAATATTTCTCATACATCAGCCGGATATGAATTTCTGTAGAGGCTGCCTCGACCTCGAAATAGATATTTTTCAAACACAAAGTACACAAAGGAATTTATCACAAAATACACAAAGGGAGAATTGCGCGCCTGAAAATTTCGCCCGAAAATGCGTCGCGCGCTACATTGTCTATGATCTGCGTTCACCGGTTCAATCTGCGTTATCTGCGTGCCGGTGATACTGTTTTTCGGCACACAGGTCGGCAGGAATACTCACTGCATGTTCATTTATTTTCATTGTATTTGTTTATAAAGTAAGATTTCAATACGCGCCAGTTATAAACAATATGAAAAATACCCGCGATCGTAAATACGGCTCCGCAAATTACATGGATTGCTGTCCATACATGATGAGCAAGTGAGAAACGATGGTGAATTTCAATGATCTGTATCATCGCCGCAGACAGGATTAACAGGGCGAAGAGGAGGAACAATACGATGGATACGATTGCCCGTTTGTTAGCCTTTTTTGACTTCTTCATACGCTTTTTTGAATGGTTTGATGGACAGGATTGCGTTGTGCGGACAGGTTTTAAGGCAGGTCATGCAGCCCGTGCATTTATCCGGATGCGCTATTTTGGCATGTTTATGCCACAGGAAATGTACTTTGCCAAGGACTTTTGACGGACATGCGCCAAGACATTGCCAACAAGCCTTACATTGATGCCCGTTAATGAGGACAGAGGGCAGTTTGTCAATGTTTTTTAGAAATTTGCGTACCATATTTATCTTATCTTTTAAAATGATGCTGCAAAGGTACGTTGCCGGCAAATACGAGAAATGGACGAAAGCAGGTAAGGTTTGGACTATTTGCGGTAATTTGCGCGAAACCGGGTGGGCGACACTCCCGACGCTTTCGTAAACAGCCGTGTGAAATAGGCGTTATCGTCGTATCCCAGTTCAAAGGCGACTTCGCTGATGCTTTTTTCGGTGTAAAACAGCAGGCGTTTGGCTTCGAGCGTAACCGCATATTGTATCCAATAACTGACAGGAAAACCGGTAACGCCTTTTACGGCTTCATTCAGGTAGGAGGGCGAAAGATGGAGCATGGAGGCGTATTGTGCAGGACTTTTCACGGTTTTCAAATGATCGGCAAGCAGGGATTTGAATTGAAGAAC
>JAISSD010000108.1 GCA_031273295.1 Prevotella sp. | reverse complement strand
ATGTAAGCATCTCTGTCGGGAGAACCGTTGATTGAATAGGAAACCTTCAATCCAAACTCGCCATCATCCGTCACACCGGCCTCAGGACTTCCATCACCGGGATTCCCCTTCGTGGTCTGAGGCAAAACGAAAATGCCCTGGTCGTCACCGGTGACAGTCGCGGATGTTTCGCCGACATAAACCCCCGATTTTGGCAGGCTGTATGCGTAACTGGCAAGGGTAGACCCCGTATAATTCGTCCACAAAACTTTGTCACCGGCGACGCCGTTGGTATAACCCCAACCTTCCGCGACAGGTATTTCAAGTGAAGACAGGGACAGATCGCCTTTGGAATACAGGTTCTTCAACTCCAGTTTGGTGATGGCAACGGGTACTTCCTTGCCAAGACTGGAACTGGCTGCGACAAGAATACGGGACAGGGCATGATGGAACTGCAAGCCAACGGCTGTACCGGGGTAAGCGCTATTCCCGCTGTTGTACGCCACTGTCTGCCGGGCGACAAGCAAGTCCTCCTGGGATGTGGCAGAACCGTTCGGAGCAGGAACGACATAAGTGATTTTCTGGTCGGCATCGTTTGCCACCGCCGCATCCTTGAGACTTCTTTCAACGTATTTACTTCCCGAAGGCGAATAGGCGAAGAAATCAACATCACCCTCGTCTGTGGTGGGGAAGTAAGCCTGTGGAGAATAAGTCCAGCTGCTACCGCCGCCCTCTCCGCGATAAACGGTAACACCCTCCATCAGGAATTTACCGGCAGCATTATATGCACCGTAATGTGCATTGACTGCAAAACTCCGGATGTATTCTGAGCCTGTAGTAGTAGCTTTCAAGGCAGACATACCGCCCTGAGCGCGGAAATCAATAGCACGAGAACCGGCAGAAACGTCGGAAACATCATCCTGCGAACAACCGGACAACAGCAACAGTCCGGACAAAAACAACCCCGGCAAAAACCGGAAAACGAAATTTCGTCTTTTTTCAATCATAATTTTCTCTTTTTAGTGATTTGCAATATTGATCAATTACAAGAAACAAATATATAGAATATGATCGTGTGAGTTGTTGCATATTTCCGCCTTTTTATATTCAATTGCCGGAATTGTGATACAAAATCGAACAGAGAGGATGTTTTTTATACCGTGCACGGCATGATTTTGTGCATGGAAAGTACGTTAAATTTTATCATCAAATAATCGATAAGAAAAAAGTTGAAAAATAATGGTAATGAGTCCCCTATCATTTTCATGCAGCACGCATAATAGTAACACGGGGAGTGCGGTATTTCAATTGAGCGGAAAACAAGACAGTTGGAAGCTCTTCCGGAAAAATTAAAAACGGCTTGAGGGGGATGTTACATAAGAGGTTGGGGGGCGTCTGGGGCAACTCATTGCTACTGAGGTTGTTTTGTCAAGAAAATTAGGTGGAAACGAGGTTAAAAACAGTATCCGCCCGTTGTTTAAAATCCTGTAGCCGGGGTTGTTTTGTCAAGAAAACCAAGTGGAAACGAGGTTTTTTACAATATATCTTCCATGCGAAAAATCATGCCGGGCACGGTATAATTATATAAACCCCGATATTCAAAAAAAATCCCGCACATCCTCTTCGTTCCATCTTTTAAATGCAAGGCAATAGATTTTTCCCGGAATACCTGTTAATGTATATACAAAAGCATGCCACGTGAAGTAAATACTGTCCCCATAGGGACGTAATTGCCAGGCATGTTCATTTTACCTGGCATGTTATGCCGGGCCGGAATATGGAAAGCTTTCAGCCTTGGCCCGACGACTATGCCGCAATGTCATTAACTTTCTTTAACGCGAAGAATTTTAATATTGTAAACTATTTTACTATTTTTGCATTGAATTTTCACCCGTAACAAAAACTTTATGCGTAAACTATATTGAACCGATACCCGTTTTGCAATATCTTTCGGCGCATTTTTGACAGGCCGCCGGAAAACCGAAGATATGAAACGGACCTATTTTTGAAAAACAAAAAATACGGTAAAACAACTGAAACGACGTACCCTGTTCACTCCCGAACACTACAGATTCCGCTTGACGGAAAACAATTGAATGCCCAAAAAACAACCCTGACGCATACATATATATTTCCCTGTCTGCTTTTTGTCTGATTTCCCCCTTTGTCCGGATCGGATAGCCCGCCTGACTCTTTACAAAAGAAAAAACAACCCGGGAACAGCCATGGAAATTTGAACGGAAAAATCTAAAGGGTTCCCAAAGAAAACGCATGTTTGGATCTTTATCGAATCATTTTACAAAAAAGTTTAAACATGCATCGAATCAAATGGAAATATGAAAACGGTAAATACAATTCTACAAAATCTATGAAAAAACTCCATCCACAGACGCGTTCCGGCAAAAATACAAAAAGTAAAAACCTGCCGGCTATCGCAATCATAACTTTTGCCATATCGATATTTCCTGTAACCGGCACATTCGCCCAGGCAATCGCCGGAGCGGGAACAGCGTCCAAAGTGTGTTACTTTCCATTCGACAGCGCCGATCTGCTTCGCGATTATGCCGATAACCGCGACATGCTAGGTACGCTGGATTCCCTGTTGCGAACGGAAGAGATAGTTGCAGGCATCGATACCATCCAGATCATCGCCGGCTGTTCACCCGAGGGAAGCGAAGAATACAACCTGGATCTGGCCCTGCAACGCGCCCGGGCGATACACGCTTACCTCAGGTGGCAACACCGCGCCGTGGCTGAACGCTATCCCCTGGATATCAAGCCGGCAGGGATCGACTGGCAGGGATATGACGCCCTGAAGAACAGCGGACGCAACCTTTCCGAAAAGCAGATGTGGGATCTGTTGCAATACGCGTCTGTCCGTTTGAAGATGAAGGACGGCAGTTACATACCCGGAGGAGACGGCAGCCCGCTCAAAAGGCTGGCGGAAGACGGCCTCGCAAGCCTGCCGGCTTTGTCAGGAAGGGTTCACAGGGATACGGTTTATATTTACCGCGACAGGCTTGTTTCCGTGCACGATACCGTTTACATTGAAAGAAGCAGAGAAAAGGATAAGTACCGGAAAACGTTGCATGCTCCCGATACGCTGACAGGCCCCGTAC
Source organism: Prevotella sp. (assembly GCA_031273295.1). Classification (GTDB taxonomy): domain Bacteria; phylum Bacteroidota; class Bacteroidia; order Bacteroidales; family Dysgonomonadaceae; genus Dysgonomonas. The sequence goes on along the minus strand of JAISSD010000108.1, from coordinate 2,572 downwards.
TTTCGTCTGTCTTTCGCAGACCTTTCCGCCTTGCCGTCAAAACCAACATGCTCTACGACTTGGCCCTGTTGCCCAACTTCTCTGTCGAGGCGCCTTTTGCAAGGGACTGGTCTGCCGTTTTGAATACCGCTTTCAGCAAATGGGACAGCAAAAGTCCCGCATACTGGAGTCATCAGGTCAATTACGCCGGCTTGGAAATACGTCGTTGGTGGGGCAATCGACATGACAGTCCTTTGCTCGGTCATTTTGCCGGTTTGTACCTCACCGGCGGGGTTTACGACCTGCGGCTTTTCACCAAAAGCCTCGACGCTCACGGATATTTGAGTCCATGGAGCTGGTCTGCAGGCGCTGTCTACGGTTATTCTATTCCCCTATCAACCAAACTGAATCTGGAGTTCAGTTTGAGCGCAGGTTATTTTGCCGGAGAATATAGCGCTTACAACCGTAGCCGTTGTACCGACTGTTACCCGGAGAGGCAGACCGGCAGAAAGAGTTATTGGGGGCCTACGGGCGTGGGGATATCACTGGTATATAAAATAAATTAATGAAGAATTAAGAATGGAGAAATTAATTAAGAATGGAGAAATTAATTAAGAATGAAGAATTAAGAATTAAGAATTAAGAATAAAAATACGGAGAAATTAATGAAGAATTGAAGAAAAAATGAAGAATGAAGAATGAAGAATTAAGAATAAAAATGAGGAATGGAGAATGGAGAAATTAATGAAGAATTGAAGAGTGAATGGAGAATTAAGAATAAAAAATACGGAATGAAGAATGAATTTTGCGGCGTCTACATCCAAGGTATGGGATGTATCGCCCGGTAGAACTGTCACAGGTATGAAGGATATGCGAAAGTCCCGAAAGGACGACACTTTCCCGTGCAATATATATAGACTTGCGAGAATCCGAAAAGCAATGAAATATGAAAATGAAATTAATGAAAATGAAAAAACCGGTTACAAAATACAAATTGGAGGTTGCTCCGGATCTGCCGGCACGCGACGCTGTTAAATCCCTTGCGTCGAAGGCCGTATTTTTGCCTTGCAGACTGGTGCCGGGCAGCACGGAGTTACAGGTTGATGATTGCACGAAGCAACCCGCCGGCAGCGATCCGCCTGGCGCTTGCCGTTCTTTTATATTCAACTTTCAACGTTCTGTTTCCCGTTTGCGTTATTCATTTTCAATTTACATCCTCCATTTTTCATTGATCTTCCTTTTGTTTCCGGGATGCATCAGGGAATTAAGCCCTGACGATCCTTGCCCGCCGGGCTTTGGAGACAAGGCGGTCAGGATTGTCATCCACTGGGAGGAGACTCCAGCCGATACCCGGCCTGACGGCATGAGCGTTTTCTGGTATACCGGAGGGCAGTCTCCCTTTATCGGCGATTATGCCGCCGGAGGCGGTCCCGAATGGCTGCCCGGAGGGGTGTTTATTCCACTGTGCATCGATTACTACGGTAATTCTTCGCTTGACATCCGCAATACCGGCGCCCGGGAAAGCTTCGAGGTTTACAATATTCCGCGCGAAAGCCTGTACAACGACTATGCCGATCCTGTTCCCGGAGAGACAACCGTGGCCGAAGCTACAAGCCCGTATACCTGTTATACAGACAGCGAAGCGCAAAATTTGGATACCCGGTACCAGAATGTCGGCGATACGCTGACGGTACACTTTTATCCCAAAAACGTATTGCGCGAGTTTACATTTATGATCTACGGAGTGGAAGGCGCCAAAAACATGGCCAGAAACAGCGGCGCCGTATCGGGCATGTCCGCATCGTACTTCCCGGCTTCCAAAAGCTTGTCGGAGACGCCTTCCACCATCCTGTTTACGCGGATCACTCCCATACGCGATGGACAGAACTATCCATGGAGCAACGAGCAGAAAACGCTGTTCTCGCAAAAAAATCCCGACTGGCAGTCTTCCGATCCGGCCATTGGATGGACCGGAGACTGGGTCGCGGGGAAGTTCAGCGTTTTTGGGCCTGTGAAAGCCGGCGTCTTGAACATCCGCCTCACTGTCGAAGCCCTGACCGACGGAAACCGTTACTATTACGGCAAGTGGGATGACACGGTCGGCGCCCAGATACAGGAAGCCATGGGCGGGCCTTCGGGTCATGGCACAGCGGAGGAGCAACAGGATTGGCGGAATCGCAACGGAGGCTTCGATATTATCCTGTTCAACGACGGGAGGCTTGCAGTACCCGAAGATCCCGATGACCCCGGCGACGATGGCGGATTTATAGTCGATGACGACGACTGGGGAGAATCTGTACCGGTGCCGGAGAATTAAGAATGATGAATGAAAAAAATACGGGATCAATTGAAAATAGAGAATTGAAAATAGAGAATTGAACTGTCGCCAGACGGCGAAGGCATAAACGGAATGTATCCCGTTCCCGTTTATTATAGTTGTTTTACTAACCAATTAAATTATTAAATGTTATGATTGCTAAAAGACAAAATTTCGTTTCCCGGTTTTTTCCGGGGTTGCTGCTGTCCGGACTGCTGCTGCTGTCCGGCTGTTCCCAGGAGGATACCTACGATGCTTCCGACAGTTCCGGTACCA
>JAISSD010000271.1 GCA_031273295.1 Prevotella sp. | reverse complement strand
AAGTTGTCCGTGAAATTTCCCTGTACGTTGGCAACGGCATAGAACAGATAGCTATCGCCGCCGGTAAAGTCGTTTACATCGAAAGTAACCGATCTGGCGCTGGCCTCGTCCGCAGATGCTGTTTTCCTTGCCACCAGCACTTCCTCGGCAGGATTGCCCGAATTCTTGAACATGTAGACAGTTACGTCGTTAATCTCGATTTCGCCGGCTGTTGCAGGAACGGCGGATTCCGGTTCGGTTGCATTGTCAATCGCATAGGTTATACTCTGACGGGGAGCTGGAAAACTGAAGGTCAAAATCCCTGTCTGGCCAATTGTCTCCGGTCTGGAGACGCCCTCCTCGCTGCTGCAACCGGACAACAACCCGGCGGCAAGAAGAGCTACTGAAATAATCGCTTTTTTCATAAGTTTTAATTTTGTTAATGAATTTGAATAAAAGAATATATTATCCAACAAATATATTTAATCCGGGCGGATACTTTGTTACAAATTTCCGCCTTTTTATATTCAATTATCGGAATTGTGAAAGGAAATCAAAAAATCATCGTAGTCAAATCTCGGTTCGACCGGCAGCTTCCTCCTTTCAGTTGGAATGCCCTGCGCCGGTTTGGGCGGGTGTTTCAGCTTCCTCATTTTCCTTAAACTCCTTAAATTCTTTAAATTCCTTAAATTGCCTTGAAAAGAAAATTCAGCCAGGTTGGGATTGTGCGGTTGACCGGCAGCTTCCTCCTTTCAGTCGGAATGCCTTGCGCCAGTTTGAGCGGATGTTTCAGCTTTCTCATTTTCCTTAAACTCTTTAAATTCTTTAAATTCCTTAAATTGCCTTGAAAAGAAGATTCAGCCAGGTTGAGATTGTGCGGTTGACCGGCAGCTTCCTCCTTTCAGTCGGAATGCCCTGCGCCGGTTTGGGGGAGAGGATTCGGAGGACGCGACAGCTTTTCTGTCGCGTCCTCCGAACTTTATTATCTACTGCAGCGCTGTCCCGCCCCGGAAAATCAAATATCCACTACAAATTTTTTCAGCTCCGGATTCATCAGATGCTGAGGTACAGATTGTTTTATCTCGGATATCATGACGTCAAGCATCCGTTCGCGCAAAAATTCCCGGCGGGTAACAAGGCTTATCTCGCGTACCGGCGATATCCCTTTCAGCGGGCGCACGTTCCGTTTTTGTTTTTCGGTCAGTTCCTCTATCGCCATTTCCGGGATAATAGTCAGTCCGCTGTTATTGTCCACGATGTTGATCAGAGTGCCGATGCTTCCGGCTTCGTATGAAAAAAGCGAGTGGGAACTCTTGCGCTTGCGCGTGTTGCATATCCGCAGTATTTGCCCGCGGAAGCAATGCACTTCCTCGAGCAGCCACAAGCGATTGATATTCAAATCTTCCTCTTCCAGCTCTTTCTTTGCATATAACGCTGTTTCGCAAGGCGATACATAAGCAAAGAAACGTTCGTAGTAAACAGGACGCTCCGTTATTTTTTCGTTTTTCAGCGGAGTTGCCAGTATGGCTCCATCCAGAGTTCCATTGAGTAGCTTTCCGATTATTTGCGCGGTGGTTGTTTCTTCTATTGCCAATACAATATCGTGACCGTTCCGGTCGTGCGCCTGCATCAGTTTAGGCAACAGGTAGGGAGCGATAGTGGGGATAATACCCAGTTTAAATACGCCCTGCATCACGCCTTTTTCTTCCTGGATAATCTCTTTTATCTGTTTCACCTGCGAAATGATCACCCTTGCCTGGTTAATGATTTGAGTCCCTATCGCCGTAGGTTGAGCCGGCAGCTGGCGGCGGTCGAATATTTTTACGCCCAACTCGTCTTCCAGCTTATGGATCATCATACTCAATGTAGGCTGGGTGACAAACGACGATTCAGCCGCTTTGGCAAAGTGCCGGTAGTTATCTACTGCTATAATATATTCCAGTTGCTGTAAATTCATGCTTTTATATTTTGTGTTAATATTCACGATCTCCAAAAACGGATGATCCTACCCTTATCATTGTAGAACCTTCTTCCACCGCTATCATATAGTCTCCCGACATTCCCATCGATATTTCGGAAAAGCGATCGTCTTCCGGAAAACGGTCGTTTTTAAGTTCGTCAAAAAACAGTTTCAGTCTTTTAAACTCTTTTCTGATCTGCGATTCATCTTCGATATTGGACGCCATTCCCATTACTCCCCCGATATAAGCAAATTTACACTTCTTCCATTGGTTTTCGGACAGGAACTTGCGGCATTCGTCGAAAGAAAATCCATATTTGGCGTCTTCCTGTGCGATATGTATCTCCAGCAAACAGCGAATCCTTTTCTCTATGCGGGCTGCGTGCTTTTCTATTTCGGACAGCAGTTTTCCGCTGTCTACACTGTGTATTGTATGTGTGCAAGGTATTACCGGCTTTACTTTATTCGTTTGCAGGTGTCCGATAAAATGCCATTCTATATCCTGTGGCAATAAGGGATGCTTTTGGCAGATTTCCTGCATCCGGCTTTCTCCAAAAATATACTGCCCCGCATTATATGCCGTCCTGATGGCGTCCGCACTGTGAAATTTGGAAACGGCCACAAGTTTTACATTTGCAGGTATGCGGCTTTTTATTGCATGTATATTTTCGGATATGCCCATTCAATCTGTTTTAAACGAGGATCACTTTCTTTTTCTGATCTTCGGAATATGGAAATACATCCATGATAGCGCTTTCGGAGAGGGAGGCTATGGCATAGTCCGCCAATGTGCCTTCCATACCTTTTTCCACTATTTTCAGGGCTTCTTTTATGTCGGAGGCCTGCGCCAGCATGTTTGCGGCTGTTCTTTTCTCCGTTCCGCTTTTTTCGTCCAGAGTGATGAACATCACTTTGGCTTTGAAAAAGCGATCGCCGTTATCGTTAAAAAACAGTTCCGACAATTTAGCCCGCTTGATATCCGCAATGGTAAATTCGCCCGTTATATAAGGCTTTATTTCTTCTATAATACGCGCTTCCGCTTCTGTAAAAGACAGGGCGTCTACCAGATAAGGTTCGGTAACTTTTTTCTGCATGCCGTTTTCCAGCATCTTTTCGTAACTAACCTTGCATTCAAACCAGTTATACATATATTTCTATTTAATTGTCTGTAATTCGGTGTGTTTGATATTCTGTCGGTTTTATTTGCGGTTTCAACGGGAAAGCAAATCGCCCCTGTCACGCCTCATAGATAAAACCTATACAAAGATAAAATAAACTTGGGATAAACAATAGATATCCGGTAAATACTTCCGTCCAAATCAATCTTCATTGACTGAAATTTAAACAGTTTCCAAGTCCAGGTCGTCAAAGAAAGAGTAATCGTCCGTAAATTGCTCCAACTCGCGCCGCTCTTTTTTGGTAGGGCGTCCCGTACCGCGTGCACGGTCTACAAAACCGCTTGTTTTGGACATTTCGAGTATTTCCAGTTGCGAAGGATGGGTTACATCCCGCATAAATTCATGCACAAGTTTTGCGCCCATCCTGTTTTCGGAAAGGGCCAATACCTCGAACGAATAGATTATTGGCGGACGGCGGATATCTATGACGTCGCCGGCTTTCACCATACGCGCCGGTTTTACCGTCACGCCTTTGATTGTGATACGCCCTTTTTTACAGGCTTCCATGGCAGTCTGGCGTGTTTTGAACAGACGCACGGCCCAAAGCCACTTGTCTATGCGTACTTCATTTTTAGGTTCTCCTTTAGCCATTACTGTTTATTGTTATACTGATTCATTGTGTTTTGTATACCTGCCAGGCAAAAGTTCTTTATGATTTCTCCGCAAATCTCCAGTTTGGCGGGAAGTTCCTTTTCTTCATTGTCCGAAAAGTTTTCCAGTACATAGTCCACTTGACTCCCTCTCGGAAAATCATTTCCGATACCTAAACGCAAGCGCGCATATTCCTGTGTATTCAAAATGGACTGAATATGCTTCAATCCGTTATGCCCGGCGTCGCTGCCTTTTCCTTTCAGGCGTAAAGAACCAAAGGGTAAAGCCAGATCGTCTACAACAACGAGTAGGTTTTCAATCGGGATTTTTTCCTGAGTCATCCAATAGCGCACGGCATTGCCGCTGAGGTTCATATATGTCGAAGGCTTCAGCAGGATCAGCGCGCGTCCTTTTATTTTCATTTCGGCTACAGAGCCGTAACGCTTGTCTGTAAAAACAATATCGGACGCTTTGGCTAAAGCGTCCAATACTCTGAATCCTATATTGTGGCGGGTATATTCGTATTCTCTGCCAATATTACCGAGGCCGACAATCAAATATTTCATAATTGAAATAATTTTGTTTTTTAGCGGTCACATGGAACTCGCAACATGTTCATGCTCTTTGGCGCTACTTTTGCATGCTCGTTTTACCCGTTATTTTCTATAGTTATCCGCAATTAGCCGTTTTTAGCCGCAAGGCCTTTGGCTGCACGAGTCAATTGAACGCGGCAAACAACTGCATTTTTCGCATTCAGCAATTCAAGTCCTTCGAAATGCAATTCGCCAATCTGAATAGATTTACCCAAAGTCAGTCCTGACACATCAATGTGCACTTTCTCCGGCACCTGGTTATAAAGCGCTTTCACTTTCAGTTTGCGCAGGTCGAGAGATAATTTACCCCCCGCTTTTACGCCTTCCGCAAGTCCGTCCAGCATAACCGGAACATGGATCGTAATCGGTTTGTTTTCGGATACATGAAGGAAATCAAGATGCAGGATTGCATCTGTTACGGGATGTATCTGCACATCTTTCAAGATCGCTTTATAATTGTCTGTTCCTATTGTAAGGTCTACAAGGAAAATTTCGGGAGTATAGATCAGTTTGCGTACATCTCTGTTTGTTACTGTAAAATGGATAGTTTCACCCTTTTTTTCACCGCCATAGATGATCGCCGGGATTTTGTCTTCTTTGCGTAAAGCTTTAGCCACTTTTTTACCGACCTCGGTTCTTGCTTCGCCTTTTAGTTCAAATGTTTTCATCTTTTAATTTTAAATTGTGTTACTCAAATCAAGGATTTGCTTCCTTATCCCCATCACACGTACGGGCTTGTAAAAGCGGTGCAAAGATAGCGGTTTTGTTTTTATTTTCCTAATTTCCCGAACAGGAAAGAGCATATATCAGACAAAATATATGCTCCTTGCATGGAAATCCTTCGTATTTATTTCTTCTTTCCCTGATTGGCGACAGCCTCCATCAGTTTTTTGATCTCTTCCGGATCGCCAAGGAAATGATCTTTTATCAGGTTCAGATCATCATCGAATTCGAATACGTAAGGCGCTGCCGTAGGCAGGTTCAGACCGACTATGTCTTCGTCGGAAATGCCTTTCAGATATTTGATGATACCGCGCAGACTGTTTCCGTGAGCGGCTACAATGATTTCATCGTGGCGCATCATTGACGGATAGATGACTTCCTGCCAGTAAGGCAGTATGCGTTCTACGGTTTCTTTCAAGGCTTCGGTTTCGGGGATATATGCTTTCGGCACGCATGCGTAACGGGGGTCTTGCGAAGCCGAACGGGGATCGTCCGAATCAAGCGGAGCCGGTGGAACGTCGTAGCTGCGCCTCCATACCAATACTTGCTCGTCCCCGTATTTTTCAGCGGTTTCGGCTTTGTTCAGGCCCTGAAGCATACCGTAATGTTTTTCATTCAAACGCCATGTTTTTTCGACGGGGATCCAGTCCAGATCCATCTGGTCCAGGATATTGTTCAATGTCTTGACGGCTCTTTTCAGATAGGAAGTATAAGCGAGCGTAAATTTGAAACCTTCGTCTTTCAACAGTTTTCCGGCTTTAATCGCTTCCTGTATTCCCTGTTCCGACAAGTCTACGTTAGTCCATCCCGTAAAGCGGTTTTCCTTGTTCCAGACGCTTTCCCCGTGGCGAATCAATACAACTCTTTTCATTTTTGTTTAGTGTTTAAATTTATGATTTTTCTTGCAACGCAAAGTTATTCAAAATAGTTGCAAGTTACAAGTCGGGGTACGCAAGTTTTTGAGACAAGCCTGAAATCGCGCTACCTTGTGAATACCCATTCGTTATCATCCGAAAGCTGCGGCGCAAAAATATACCCTTCGGAATCGAAAGCTTTGAGATACTCCACATTTTTGATCCGGTTGCGAATAATAAAGCGGGCCATCATGCCACGCGCCTTTTTGGCGTAAACCACAACCTGCCTGTAGCCTTTATCCGCCTGCTGTTTGAATACCGGAGTTATCACTTTGTGTCCTTTGGGTAGCAGCTTGCGGTTTATAGCCTTTGCATATTCTTTGGATGCAAGGTTGATCCATACATTGTCGTCCGCTTTCATCCGTTCAGCCAGATATTCGCTGACGGTTTCCGTCCAGAAGGCGTATAGATCTTTACCTCTGTTGTTTACTACGGGGATCTGCATCTCCAGGCGGTATGGCTTTATCGAATCCGAGGGCCGAAGCGCTCCGTACAGTCCCGACATCAGTATCAGATGTTTTTGTGCAAAGTCGAGATCCCTGTCCGAAAATGTTTTTGCATCCAATCCCTGATAGGCAATGCCGCTGTAAGCGAATATAGCCTGCCGTCGAGGCGTTTTACTCAATGGAAAAGCATGGATATACTGATATGCATTGTGCGCCAGCTGCGGATTGATACGCATCAGCGAAGCTATTTCCGACACGGGTAAACCTTCCATTGATCCGTATAGTTCTTTTGCTTCCTCTGCGTACAGCGGAACCGTGGCGTCCTTGACGGGAACAGGCGATTCGAAATCCTGTAATTTAGCCGGAGACAGTGTTGTGATCATTTTCAGCTATGAGTTGCAAATCAAAACTTGACGCATTTTATTGTTGGTCGCCTTCCCCGTTTCTTTCAAAAGAAGGGAGATATACAAAGTACGTCCTTCGATTCTCATTTCAGCTTCCATTCCGTGCCGTCCGGACCGTCTTTTATCGCAAATCCGGCTTTTGCCAGTTCGTTGCGAATCCGGTCAGACATGGCCCAGTCTTTATTCTCTTTCGCTTTCCGGCGGATGTCGAGCAATAGATCCATTGCCTTTGCGAATGCTTCGCTATTGCTGTTATCTCCTGACGCGGCGCTATTACGGATACCGAGTATGGAAAACAGGAATGTATCGAATATGCTTTTCAATTCCTCTGCATCCTCTTGCGTAAGCGTAACGTTGCCTGCGACCGCCGAGTTTATTATGGTACCGGCCTCGCACAGGCGAGCTATCACAACCGCTGAATTCAAGTCGTCGTTAAGGGCGTCGTAACACTTGCGGCGTATATCTTTTACATTGACCGATGACGTATCCGAAACCGCGATCCTGTCTATTCTGCCGTATGAGTCCAGCAAGCGTTCCAGACTTTTCTCGGCAGCCTGCAATGCCTCGTTACTAAAGTCGACCGTACTGCGGTAGTGGGCCTGCAATATAAAGAAACGCACGGTCATCGGACTGTAAGCTTTTTCCAACAAGTCGTGCGTGCCTGTAAACAGTTGCTCCAGCGTAATGAAGTTTCCCTGCGAACGGGCCATTTTCTGCCCCGCAATCGTTATCATATTGTTGTGCATCCAGTATTTCACAACCTGGCGTTTCTCCATGGCCGTATTTTGTGCAATCTCGCATTCATGGTGCGGGAACATCAGGTCGAGTCCGCCGCCATGTATGTCGAATTCCTTGCCCAAATATTTGATACTCATCGTAGAACATTCGAGATGCCAACCGGGAAAACCATCGCTCCATGGCGAAGGCCAACGCATGATGTGTTCGGGCGCAGCCTTTTTCCACAGGGCGAAATCCGCTTTGCCGCGCTTTTCGTCCTGCCCGTCCAGTTCACGGGTTGCATTAAGCATTTCATCGATATTCCGGTGCGAAAGAATGCCGTAATCATGATCCCTGTTATATTTTTCCACATCGAAATAGACAGAGCCATTGCTTTCGTAGGCATAGCCGTTTTCCAGTATCTTTTTTATGGATTCTATCTGCTCTATGATATGTCCCGATGCGTGCGGCTCAATGGAAGGAGGCAAGGTATTCAGGTCGTCCATTACCTTGTGATACCTGTTGCTGTAATATTGAACTACTTCCATTGGTTCCAGTTGTTCCAGCCTTGCTTTTTTAGCGATCCGGTCTTCACCGCTTCCTTCTTCATTTTCCAGGTGGCCGACGTCCGTAATATTCCTTACATACCGCACTTTGTAGCCCGTGTGCTGTAAATACCTGAACAACAGATCGAAAGTAACTCCGTGCCGCGCATGCCCCAAATGGGCGTCGCTGTATACTGTAGGTCCGCAAACATACATTCCCACATGAGGCGCATGGAGCGGTTCGAATACTTCTTTTGTACGGGTGAGCGTGTTATAAACCGATAGTTTTTGTTCCATGATCAGCATGTAAATTTTCAGAGATACAAAAATACGAAATTTGTTTTGTAAAAAACGCAGGGAGATGCGATATTGTAATTCATAACAGATCTTTTTTGACTTTTCCTGAAAAGTACGGCAAGAGGTCGCCGTGGTAAATTACTCTTCACAAAGCGCTAACCCTGAAAAGCTCCGGATATGGCGCAGCGCTCGGATAAATATTGGACTTTCCATGTAAACAGGTCACGGGCAATTAGATATCTGTTGATTTTTGTTTCTCTGTTCTTTGTTTTTCTTCATATCGGTGACGAAAAAATTTTCCGTCTGCGGGAATTTTAAAACCTCCCCTGTTAGAGGAGCTTGTATGAAACACACACGCAGGTTCTTTAACAGGGAAGGCAATAAATCAAATGAATCGAATGCGCGTCTAAGGCGCTACATTTTCTCCGTCTCTAACGCACCGAACACTGTAACCGTACGGCCGGTTGTCGCTGTTGAACAGGAGCACGATGCCGCTGTTGAAGTTCAGGTTGCGCGCGCTCAACGCACCGCTAGCTGACGAAGACCAGTAGTAGCCGTTGCCGCCAAAGAGGCCCGAGTAGCCATTGACGTCGTTGCGGCACCCGGAAGCGGGAAAGGACGGCTTGGCGGTAGCGCCGAAGACCCAGTCAACCAAAGTATAATACGCTTTCCCGTTCAATATGTCTGTACCGTCTTCAGGATTGGTACTGGCAGTGAAAGAACCGCCGTTATCGGTACCGCTGGAATTCCAGAAAGTCCTGTAAGGAGCAGGGGCGGGATCGGACTCGTTGTCAGCACTGCTATCGTCATTGTTGTTAGTGATAGGGCCGCTGTTACCGTAACCGTAACCGAAATCGTTGGAAGTGGGCATACGCCAGGTATAGCCAAAACTGCTATTACCGTTAGTAGACTTCTTGTCGACCAGGTATTTGCATATGTCGCCCTTGTAAGAACTGTATGGCAGACCCACGGTACCGGAAGCTGTTGTCAATGCATTGTCGTCCCGTGCCTCCCGGCCAGTGGCGATATCCGCAGGGACGGGACTAATGACACTGTTGTCAGCAACGCAAGGAATAGCAGCCCATAGTATCGCCGCTGCAGCGGTATAGGTAGCATTGTCGGAACTGTAAACATTATCCCAGTCAATACTTCCAAAATAAGCATCTTTAAAGCTATCCACGACGCCGTCGTCGTCAGTCCAGTCTTTTAATTGCGAAACAGCCGCCTTGTAATATTTCCCGTCTGAATCAGGGATAAACAGGTAACTATCTTTCAAAGGCGTACCTACAGAGCCCGAAGAAACGCCGACCAAACTACCCCACTTGAAGTAAATCCCCTGGTAATACTTTTTGTCTTGGGCGGACTCCGAGAATGTCAATGCACCCACGTTTGCAGCTACATCCGCAGACTCGTCATAATAGATGTTAGACTGTGACCAAATCACAGGATCATGAGCATACATAACCGGAGGCTGATAAGGAAAAGCCTCTATGTCATCTTCAGGATAACCGTCAACCCCAAGAGTCCCGAAGCTGATTTTGGCCCCGATGTTGATGTCAGGATCGGTACCTCCGGGAGTATCGCCGCCACCCGAACCGGCGCCAAAAGTCAAATTCAATACGTACTGCCGACCAATCTCGAATGTGACGCCTTCCGTGGCAACAACAGGTTCGGCGATATCGCCAAACTGTATGTAAGCATCTATGTCGGGAGAACCGTTGATCGAATAAGAAACCTTCAATCCAAACTCGCCACCCGTCACACCGGCTGCGGGATTCCCGTCACTTGGATCCCCCTTTGTAGTCTGCGGCAGAACGAAAATCCCCTGGTCGTCACCGGTGACAGTTGCAAGTGTTTCACCGACATGAACCCCGGAAGCAGGCAGACTGTATGCGTAATTTGCAGTGGTAGACCCGTCATTCGCCCACAAAACTTTGGCGCCGGCCTCGCCGGTAATGTGACCCCAAGCCGTGGCAAGAAGATCATCCGAGTTCAACGGCAGGGTACCTTTCGTGTACAGGTTCTTCAACTCCAGTCCGGTAATCACGACGGGAACTTCCTGACCGAGACTGGAAGAGGCTGCGACCAGAATACGCGACAAGGCATGATGGAACTGCAAGCTAACAGCTGCACCGGGGTAAGCGCTATTCCCGCTGTTGTACATCACTGTTTGCCGGGCAACGAGCAAGTCCTCCTGGGATGTGGCAGCACCGGTTGGTTCAGGAACTTCATAAGTGATGGTCTGGTTGGCATCGTTTGCCACAGCCGCTTCCTTGAGACTTCCTTCAACGCATTTACTGCCGGAAGGAGAATAGGCGAAGAAATTAACGCCACCTTTGTCTTCTGTCGGGAAGTAAGCCTGGGGAGAATAGGTCCAGTCTGTACCGCCGCCCTCCCCGCGATAAACTGTAACACCCTCAATCAGGAATTTACCGGCAGCATCATATGTACCGTAATGTGCGTTGACCGCAAAACTCCGGATGTAATCTGCACCGGTAGTAGTAGCCTTCAAGGCAGACATACCACCCTGTGCACGGAAACCAATAGCGCGAGAACCTGCAGGAACGTTGGAAACATCATCCTGCGAACAACCGGACAGTAGCAACAGTCCGGACAAAAACAACCCCGGCAAGAACCGGAAAACGAAATTTCGTCTTTTTGTAATCATAACTCTCTTTTTTAAGTTAATAAATTAATAATTAAACAATAATATATAAGCCGGGATAATTCCCGAACGAATAATTTCCTTTTTCTTGATGACATTTGCCGAAAATCTGCGGGATGAGACGCACGT
>JAISSD010000263.1 GCA_031273295.1 Prevotella sp. | reverse complement strand
AGGAGGCTTCGCACCTAATTATTACTGATTACGCACGCTCCTTTAGGCTACTATCAACGGAATGATAGGTTCAGACTCGCTTGCTGAACTATTGTTTACGTGACTTCTTGTCGCACATTTATAGGTAAAGATACTTTATTTTGGATATTATTTTGCCTTATTCATGCTATTTCTCAATTCTTTCAGCCTATTGGCAGCCTGCTGGTTATCCACTTTGATGTATCGCATGAAAGCCGCCGGGCTTTTATGTCCCGAAATTCGCATCAGTTCCTCTGCCGGGAAGCCTGACAAATACATATTTGTACATTTAACAGGGACAATTCCTCCTCCTGCCGTTTCACAACTGCACTCAACGATGCGATTTGCTCCTTCATGCGTTCGCATTCCGAACACTGTGCGGGTTTTACCTCTTCCATAATATCATTCCATAATATTCAATAATTATCGAACCCTTTTTAATACCTGAGTAGTTACAGCACGTTTAATGCACTTCTTTTTATCATCCCAATGTTCCGGTTTGATACTGTATCCGGTAGAGATAAGCGTGCGTTTTGTCCGGTCGTAGTTGTAGCGGACATATAAAGCGGTCGTACCTTCTTGGATAACATACCCCGGTTTGATATATGGAAAGTAATTTGCCATAATAATAACTGTGTTGCAAATGTACGAAAACCATTGTAAATAGTAAATAATTTCAGAAAATAATATTTTATAAATGATTGGTATTCAATAATTATTAGAAAGTATTGGAAAATGAAACATTCATGGCAAAAGCAATTTTTGACACACAAGGGTATGATTGAATTTCAATAACTTACAAAATTTAAACAGATGAAAAAAATAATCAAAGTCCCGTCCATACCGCGACTGGTGGCGGTAGGCAAATAGAGATTGTTGCCAACGCCAGTAACTTTTATGCGGTTTTCAGTAACACTACCGCTGATCTTACTTTTCAGGACTGTCAACTCTGCTCCTGTAGGAACCCGCCAGCCATCGGGACATGGACCCTGCGCATTGTCGTCCTGCCAGCGGTCATCGTCTTCTCCCGGTTGTAACCAGTCATTGGGAACTGCACTGGTGGTGATAAACTTGGTAGCGTAATCATTAACAGGAGTCGTAGAGTTAACAGGGCCAGTATAGGTATCGCTCAAGCTACCGTAATCAAACGGAACATTGCGTCCCCACTGGAAATAATGACCGCACCCGGTAATTGCATCTCCTTCGTATGCGATAGAACTCGCCCCGACATTTACAGGCGCCCAATATCTTCTCTCGTTGGCAGGGCCATCCTCTGAGTACTGTCCCTCGACAAGAACTGGTTTGTAACCCGTCTGATCTTCTCCGTTCCTTCAGGTTTGACGGCGCTGTAATGTAAGGGAATTAAAGAATTTAAGGATGCTGACTCTGCCCAAACCGGCGCCCGTCATTCCGACTGAAAGGAGGAGTCTGCCGCCAACCGTACAATACCGACCTGGCTGCTCGGCGTTCTGTTGATTGCCGGTGGTTATTCAAACTAAAGACCTCCGGCCTTTACTCCCCGCAAAAGGAATGCGTCTCAAAAAAGGTATATCCGGACACATCGACAAGGGCTTGCAACCTCTTGTTATATGTATTGCTCCGGCAAGTTCCGCAAGGGACGACAATTTTATGCCTGCAACAATTTGAATTGGAGATCGACCCGGTCACACATCGGTTCATCCAGTCAAACGCCCTGTAAAAACAGCCTCTTTGTTTGATTTTCATTCCGAATTCCGGCAATTGAACATAAAAAGGCGAAAATATGTAACAGATTATTCGGGAAAACCAAATATCTTCGTTCCATAGTTTGAAATTATTTAACTATTTTCAATATTTTAAAAGTATAATTAACCGTATAAAATGAATCAGTCCGGCAATTACATCCTGAAAGAACAATACAAGTTATATCCTGATTTCTTTCAGAAAACCAGCCTAATATACCTTCTGCCGGAATGTTGTTCTGGAATTTATTCTTTCGAGAATTTTCCCAATCTATATATTTATTTTCAAAATTATTAATTATTAATCATTAAAAAGAGAATTATGATTGAAAAAAGACGAAAATTCGTTTTCCGGTTCTTGCCGGGATTGTTTTTATCCGGACTGCTTCTGCTTTCCGGTTGTTCGCAAGACGATGTATCCGGCGTTCCTGCCGGTTCCCGGGCCATCAGTTTCCGCGCCCAGGGCGGTATGTCATCCTTGAAAGCGACTACCGCCTCAAAGGATAACATCCAGAGTTTTGTTGTCAGCGCCTATCACGGTGACGAATGGAACAATGCCGACAATTACCTGATCAGCGCCGCTACAGTTTATCGCGAGGGTGGCAGCGGAAATCACGCCGCCGCTGCCTGGACCTATTCTCCACAAGCGTACTTCCCGACTGACAAAAGCGGTTTTGTGGAATTCCTTGCCTACTCCCCTTCGTTCAGCAAGAATGTTACAGTCGGTATCAAGGAAGCGGCGGCAAGCAATGATGCGAACCAGGAGATTGCTTACAAAGTTCCCGTACCGGATACTGCAGGCGGTACTACCCAGGAGGATTTTCTGGTTGCTTGCTACAAAGCTACTCCGGACGCTACCACCGGTTACGCCAGTTCTGTTCCATTGCAATTCCGCCATGCCCTGTCACGCGTCCTTGTTGCAGCCGCCAGTAACCTTACGGAGCCTGTCACCGTCACGGGACTGGCGCTACGGAATCTGTCACCGAAAGGAACTTTGAAAATGACGGAGCTTGAATCAGCAATGAAGTGGTACCCCGATTACACACCCGCCAATCTGGTTCATTATCCTTATCTTTTGCCGGCTTCGGGCGTTTCGGTCGGAAAGTACAGGAAAGGTGATGCTCCTGCAAAGGTTGTCGGCGAGGATCAGGGGATGTTCGTGTTGCCGCAGACTACACCGGGAGATTTATCGGCTACACATCCGGACACAATTCAAGAGTTTTATCTGGAGGTCAAGTATTCCATCAACAGTTTGGAGACTGCTACCGCTTACGTACAGTTTGACGACCTGGTCGCTCCCGCTTCCGGTACGGGCATCACCTTTGATCCCGGCAAGCAGTATGTATTGAACTTGATCTTCGGCGCGGGTCCGATTGATCCGGATGATCCGGACAGCAAGCCCGGTATCTACATAGGTTCCTATATCAGCTTCGAGGATATTGACGTTGACCCGTATCCCGATTATATACTGGCTCCGCCGCCGCCGTTTACTCCCGAACCGGTGATTTGGTCGCAGTCCAACATCTACTATGACAATACATTGGATGGCAATGCAAACGATGAAGTAGGAGCATTGACATTCTCGGAGACTGCGGATGGAAAAACCGGCTATCAGGGAGTTTATTTCAAGTGGGGCAGTTTGATAGGCGTTTCTACGGGTACTAACGATACGCATTTGAAAGACAGCTACCTGTTTATCCCCGATCTTTCAACAGGCAAGTATCACAAGGTCGCTGTTTCGGCTTTAAAAGACTGGACTGCTGTCAACGGTGCCGTCATAAATACCTTCAAAGAGACTTATTTTGGAACTATTGACTGGGATAATGTTTACAGTACCGATCCCACTACCTATGAAGCTGCAGCGGCTCTCCTGTGGGCTGCTATTCCTTACGCCGGTGAAGGTCTCCTCCCCTCTTCCAGCATCAGTCAGTACATTCCGGACAACGGCGGTACAGAGCGGGACAACAATGCCCTGACTGCCATTTCCGATATCACTATGTACAATTCTTACCGGGGCGATATATGCAGATACCTGTACGATAAGAGAGCTGTTAGCCGTTTAAGCAACGGTTTAAACTGGCGGATGCCTACTTCCAACGAGTTCTCCACTGCCAGCGGTTCGGTTGATTACGACATCGACTATGATGTTGACGGAACTAAATATAAATTTGAGAAATACACAGGTTCCGGACCCGTTGTCGCTGAACCCAACGGTACCGATACCGGCGCTGGCGACCTCTTTAATATTACTTCCACTTACTACAAGACTGACGTCGTTTCCACCGAGCCGTCCTTTCCCGCTTCCGGGGGCCGCGTCGACGGCAACGGCGACCTAACCGGTGTTGCTGTCGGCGCCGTCTACTGGTCCTCGTCAGTCGGCAACGGGACGACCGCATACAACCTGTACTTCAACAGTAACTACGTGACCCCAGACCTCAGCTTCGATCGGACGGGCGGTGTCAGCGTCAGGTGTGTTCGGCTATAGCCAGAGAATGGTAACGCCTTGGACGCTATTCGATTCATTTTTTCAGTTACAGGGGATGGCAATCATTCCCTGTTTCTTTTTCAGGTCGGGTTTGCTTCAGGGTTTATCCTTTGAGTAACGAAATGTAAAAGGCACGGAAGATCCCCCTGTAGAAATTGCGGCCTAAATGACGGTCTGACTCGACATGTCCAATAGACGGGTTCTACTGCCGCCTATCGACAAGGATGCATTTGGTACGGCGATATCCTTTCGTTTCGGCGACTGCGCCGGATCGTTTCTTCATCCGGTATTTCCTGCAAAAAATCCGTCTGGCCTGCTTTTTGACCGGAAAGAAATATTTTTTATGTTTTGTTCAACAAGGAAAATTATACATCCGTATCTTCAGCTGAAAAATCATCGGCACATAGTTTTTCGAGTGCAATAGCCAGTTTTATATACGGGCTATCAGCTTCTTCGGAAGGCTTTGTTTTTCCGGTTTCCTTTTCTTTGTTTTTTTGCTGCCCGTTACCTTTTTTGCTGTCTTTCATCTTCATCCCGTTTTAATTGTTAAATACACCTGTTTATATTGGACGTATAAAGTGAAATAATATTTTAAAAACCCGTAACTATTATCTTATCTTTGCACCTCGAAAAATAAAAAGGAATATTCGGATGTTGATTGTAGACAGCTTAAAGGTAGAATTAGGGGACAGGGTATTGTTTGATAATATCAGCTATATAATAAACGACAAGGATAAAATCGCGCTGGTGGGTAAAAACGGCGCCGGAAAGAGTACCATGCTCAAAATTCTTGCCGGTGTAGATACCCGCTATAAAGGGTCGGTAACAGGGCCTGACGGCGTAATCGTCGGTTATCTGCCGCAGGTAATGAAGATTACGGATGAACGTACCGTCAGGGAAGAAGCCTCTTTGGCGTTTTCACATATATTCGACTTGCAGACTAAAATCGAAGATATGAACAGGCAACTGGAAACCCGGACAGATTACGAGTCGGACGACTATGCCAGGCTGATAGACGACTTTACCCATGCGCATGAACGTCTGGCAATGGTAGAAGGTATCAACTTCGAAGGCGAGGTTGAGAAGACGCTGCTCGGACTTGGTTTTAAACGTGCCGATTTGGACCGTTTTACCGGCGAATTCAGCGGTGGATGGCGCATGCGCGTCGAATTGGCGAAACTCCTGTTGAAAAATCCCGATGTTATGCTTTTGGATGAGCCTACCAATCATCTGGATATAGAATCTATCGGCTGGCTCGAAGATTTTATCAATACGCAGGCCAAGGCCGTGGTGCTGATTTCGCATGACAGGGCATTCATTGATGCCGTCACTACCCGTACTATCGAGCTGACAATGGGACATATTTACGACTACAAAGTGAATTACTCTAAATATGTGGAACTTCGCCGGGAACGCCGTCAGCAACAGATACATGCATGGGAAGCCCAGCAAAAGCAGATTGCCGACATGGAAGAGTTTATCGAACGTTTCCGTGCGCAGGCTGCCAAGGCGGTATTGGTGCAGAGCCGTGTACGTCAGCTGGAAAAAATGGAATATGTGGAAATAGACGAAGAGGATAAATCGCAGGTGCGTATCCGTTTCCAACCGGCTACCCGTTCGGGCGCTTATCCGTTGACAGTGGATATGGCGACTAAAAAATATGACGATCATACGGTGTTTGAAAACGTTAACCTGATGATAGAACGCGGTGAAAAAATAGCTTTGGCAGGAAAGAACGGGGAAGGCAAATCGACCTTTGTGAAATGCGTGACGGGCGAAACGCCATACGAAGGAAACATTATGCTGGGACACAATGTGGAAATCGGATACTTCGCACAGAATCAGGCGGATTTGCTGGATGAAAACCTCAGCGTGTTCGAAACCATAGACTGCGTGGCCAAAGGCGATGTCCGTCCGCAGATACGCAATATATTGGGCGCATTTATGTTTAACCGCGACGATTCGGAAAAAAAGGTAAAGGTACTTTCGGGAGGAGAACGCACGCGCCTGGCAATGATAAAATTGTTGCTGGAGCCGGTCAATCTCCTTATTCTGGACGAGCCTACCAATCATCTGGATTTGAAGACGAAAGAAGTATTGAAAAACGCGTTATTGGATTACGACGGAACGGTTATACTCGTTTCGCATGACCGTGATTTTCTCGACGGGCTGGTAACCAAGGTATTTGAATTTTCAAACAAGAAAGTCAGAGAACATATTGGGGGAATAAAAGACTTTTTGGCAAAGAAAAAGACTTTGGCAATTTAGAAACAGTTTGAGTTTGAGGCAATGAAGCATTTTGGTTCTAAAACGGCCTTTTTATTTGTCGGAAATTTTATCGTTTGTGCAGACGTGGCGCGCCACGTCTCTACGCCTTTTTAACTGCAAAACAGCCCGTTTTATATCTCTGAAAAATTTAAACAGATCCTTGTTGTATTGTTTTTTCGTCTACAGACAAAACTTAGGCAAGTTGGTTTATACTTCATGCAGCATACTTTTGTACAATACATTGCAATATAACGCGTGAAATTCATCTGTTCATGCGTCTTTTAACTCTATGTCCTCCATGCGCAAAACCTTGGTAACGAAAAGAAATTTCGACTGCCTAACGGCGTAGCGCAAACCTCCCCGCTTTTACGCGGGAAGGAAAAAAATCAAATGAATGCACTCGCGCTACCGATGCTACTGGTATTTAACACAACGGACATGATAACCGTGTATCCGTAAGTTTGAGTAAGTAGGACTCAAGAAGCCAATATCGAAGCATAGATAGTACGCGCGTAAATGAAATCGATATTGGATAATCGTCCCGAACTGGCCGGACGGGTAAACGAAGTAGCCGAAGTGGCCGGCTACTTGTGGCAAAAGGGTTGGGCAGAACGTAACGGCGGTAATATAACCGTCAATATCACCGATGTGGTAGACGATGAGATAAAAAATATGAAGCCTGTAAGCGAAGTAGTGCAGACAGGCAAATCCTTTCCGCATCTGAAAGGCTGCTATTTTTTCTGCAAAGGCACAAACAAGCGCATGCGCGACCTTGCGCGACGGCCTATGGAGAACGGATCAGTGATACGTGTTCTGGACGATTGCAGCAGCTATGAAATCATAGCGGATAATCCGGTGCGTCCTACATCGGAATTGCCATCGCACTTATCGATGCACAATTACCATACAGGAATCGGGTCCGGTTATAAAGCGGCATTGCATACTCACCCGATAGAACTGATTGCGATGACTCATGATCCGGTTTTCCTCGAAAAAGACAGGCTCACATACCTGCTTTGGAGCATGATTCCGGAAACAAGGGCGTTTTGTCCGAAAGGACTTGGGATCATACCGTATAAAATGCCGGGTTCTATCGAACTGGCGGACGCCACTGTGGAAATGCTGAAAGACTACGATGTGGTGATGTGGGAGAAACACGGGATCTGTTCGGTAAGCGAAAATATAACGGAGGCTTTCGATATGGTAGATACATTATCCAAATCAGCTCTGATTTATTTGACTGCCAAAACGATGGGGTTCGAGCCGGAGGGTATGTCCATGAAAGATATGGAAGCGTTGAAGGCGGCATTTAATCTGCCGAAATAAATATATCCGGCTAAATTTGTATTCATAAGAGCACAAAAAATCCGTACTCCCTTGAGTCCTGTCCTTGCTATCGGCAGAGCTATCCTCTCCCGCGGGGCTGACTAAAAAGCCTGAAAGATTGATTCTTATCCTGCCACAGATACTTGTATGGCGGGTAATTATCTGAAAAACCGACTTTTCAGTCAGCTCCAATCCGGAAAGAGTATACAGTTTCATTACTTGCATTGCCACGCCTTTGCAGGCGCGGACAAGCATGCGTTTTCAGAATGGCTTTAGCCGGAAAACCGGTTTGACTAAAGCCATTTGCGCTCCATTGCAATAATCTTCCGCCTAAAAACGGGGGCAACCAACCGGAAACTTAAAACCCCTGCCTTTTTGGAGGATTGGAGGTTTTCTTCGCGCCATTGGCGCATTTGCCAACCAGCCTGTTTTCCACGAGATCCGCCGCCTTTATTTCTGGATACAACGAACCGCGTAGCCGTCAGCACGAGGGTACGAAACCACAGTCGAGTTATTCCCAGTCGTATTACTAAAGTAGAATCTCGATACCCTACTCTCTGTTGCAGGCGATGATGACCAATAGCGGCCGTTCGTACCCGGAGGGTTCCATGATGTGGCCGACTTATCGTGATGTCCGCAGGCGGGCAGGTAAAGGTCGTCGTCGCCGATTTGGTTCGGGTCGTGTGGAATCTTCAAGCGCCTATTGTCTACGGTCGCTGTGCCGCTGTGCTGCTTGTCTCTCAAAATTGTCCATTCTGCGGACGTAGGAATCCTCCAGCCATTAGGACATGGTCCTTGTGCATTATCGCCCGACCATAAAGTGTTATCAGGTTCGTTTAACCAGTCATTACCATCAGTATTTGTGATAAATTTATCCGCGTAAGTAGTAGAAGCGAGTTCGGCGGATAAAGGACCTTCCTCCAAGTCGTCTTCGCTGCCATTAATAAACCGTGCGTAACTGCGTCCCCACTGGAAAATATAGCCGCATCCGGCAAGATCAGCGCTGTAAGTAGTGGAAGTAGCCCCTACGTTCACAGGCGCCCAATACTTGCCCTCGACAAGAACAGGTTTGTGAATTGTGTTTTCGTAAACGGGAACGGAGGTGATGGCAAATTCCTTTTCAAGTCCTGTTTTCTCGTCTTTTATCGTGAGGGCGCCATTGATCGGGTAAGTCGTCTTTTTCAGAGTGATTTTATAGTCCTGTCTGACTTT
>JAISSD010000026.1 GCA_031273295.1 Prevotella sp. | reverse complement strand
GAGCTGGTATTGTCGTGATCTTGACAGGTTTAATATCGCAATATGCTTTGTATAAATATATTGAATATTCAAGCGCTGTAAAAATGCGACAGTTTATTCTGTGCCAAGTCAGGAGTTCTGAAGTTACAACGACCGGCATATATATTCACAGTTTTTCCCGTTTTCAATCAGGGCAAGAATCATATAAAACAAAATCCATGGAATTTTTGAACAAGTATTTTTTCTGATGACAGATATTTATCACAAAAAAGGCGATTTTTTATTTTGGAATTAAGAAAAAGTACATATCTTTGCATCGCTTTTGAAGAAAAGCGTAGCATTGCAAGACTGGAGAGATGGCAGAGTGGTCGATTGCGGCGGTCTTGAAAACCGTTGAACTGCGAGGTTCCGGGGGTTCGAATCCCTCTCTCTCCGCAATAAAAGCAGCAGAAATGCTGCTTTTCCTGTTTTAAAGCGATTTGAAAGCCGTTTTTTAGATTCCTTTAATGACTTGAAAATACTTGTTTCAGACACTATTTTGATACTTGTTTCACAAAAGTCAGAACTCCAATACTAACCATGCAATTCGGCAAAAAAACGTATCTTTGCCGTAAAGAAGAAATCCAAACAATTTACAAAAATGCAGACAGGGACGTCCGCCGGTTATTAAAAGAAATCTTTGCTTCCGACGCCGATCTTTTACCGGATTATCAAAACAAAATTTTGGAGGTCAGGTACACTTGCTTTCTACGCCAGGAGCAAACGAGGCGGTGAAAAATATTTGTAAAATCTTGAATGATACAAATACCGTATATCCTTTCTCTGACCTGAAGCTAGTTTACAAATCGGTCGCAACTTAAATTACGATAGTATTGGAGTTCTGAATTTACAAACCTGCTTTGTCCTTTGAATCAGGTTGTTTGTATTTCGAGCAATCCTTTCCCATACAAAAATCACAGGGTAACTTCAAGATGCAGGAAATACTCCCACTTTGGGCAACTGCTTGAAGCCGGTATCCGATTGTAGATTATGTTAATCTTTCAAACATCCCAACGGAATCACTTTTACGCCATCTTTTCGTGTATAGGCAAATTCTCCTCCTGTCAAAACAATCAAGAGGTCAGGTAGTCTTAGCGATATTTGTTTTTCCTTCATATTCTTTTCTTCCACAAGTTTTTTTAGTTCAATCAAATGTTTTGCACCTTCTTCTATATCCCGGCTACCGAGTTTACATTCAATTAGTGCATACCTTCCATCATCTAAATGAAGAACTGCATCGGCTTCCAGTCCATACCGATCATGATAGCAGGATAGTTTACCACCTAAAGATTGAGAATAGATTTTTAGGTCGCGGATGCACATGGATTCATAAATGAATCCAAACGTTTTGAGGTCAAGTTCTAAATTTTGTGGAGAAGTTCCCATTGCTGCTACAGCAATAGAAGGGTCTACAAAACAACGTTTCTTTCCGGTCCGGATAACTGTTGCCGAACGAATAGCGGGGGACCAGGCTTCCATGTCTTCAATTACGAAAAGTTTTTCCAATGCTTCTACATAGCTGTCAAATGTAGGCATGGCAGTACCTTCCATTTCAGCTGACACATCGGCAAGCATACTTGTTTTTTTTGCCAATGTACAAAGGTTTCGGGCATAAGAACGCAAAACAAGTCTTGCCAAGGCGGGATTGCGCTGTACTTTATCTACTTTTGAAATATCTTCACTACAGATAATATCAACGTAATCTTTTGCGATTAACAGTTGAGCCGTTTTATTTGTAATGTCTAACGATGCAGGCCAACCTCCCCGACAAGCTGCGAAAATAATATCTTCAATGGACAGGCTTGATGTGACTCCGTCCATATCAAGTTCTTTATTGTCAAAAAGTTCACGTAAAGAGATCTTTCCATTGGATTCTTTTGATTCATAAAGACTCATGGGATACATAGACATCCTGGATATTCTTCCCGTCCCGGTATGCATAATCTCGTCATCATCAATAACTGTCGAGCCTGTAAGTATGAATTGTCCTTTTAATCTTCTTTCATCTACAGCATGACGAACAGCATCCCATAATACAGGCGCGACTTGCCATTCATCAATTAATCTTGGAGTTTCACCTTTAAGTAAAAGAGAAGGCTTAGTCTGTGCTGTCGCCAAATAACTTTCCCGGGTATCCGGATTTTGCATCTTTATAACACTTTTTGCTTGCCTTTCTGCAGTAGTTGTTTTTCCACACCACTTGGGCCCCACTATTTGAACAGCGCCAAAAGCATCAAGACGTAATTTTAACTGCTCATCGGCAATTCGCTTCAAATATTCCATAAAGACTCTTCTAAATTTTCCAGCAAAGGTAATCAAAATTTCCATGGAAGCAAGAGTTGTTTTGTGTTTTTGAGGTAATTCATTTTATGTTTTTGAGGTAATTTGATTTGTGTTTTTGAGGCAAAAGAACAGAGGAAAACCGGGTTCAAAATAATTAGGTTATATCTAATTCTACTTTCAGAGACTTATAACGTAACGCTAAATCTCATTTCCTCAAAATCAAAAAGTACCTTTTTGCTATATTTCAAAATTTCATTTCCTAATAATCCCCCGTTTTTTGTCCCGTTAACCGCATCGTATTTTTCCTCTTTGATATGAATTTGCGAGCGAGTATCTTCGGGATTGGTTTCCAAAATTACCCTCTTACGTGGCTTTTGTCAATCGTATTAATCGCTTGAGTGAAGCCTCTAAGGGAATGGTAGATCCCATTTTGACAGATTTTCAGCCACTTGATTGTGATACGGGTATAACGCTTGTTGATTCCATGCCCGTCATCACCTGTTCCGGCAAACGCAAAGCAAAAGTGGCCAAAGAATAATGAAATAGACAGGACACAACGACTATAAAACCATGAAACCCTGCATTGATATTGCCAGGCGATATTAAGGTCTGTGCGATGGATCAGTTCAATCAAATATGATTTTTCAGAACATAATTGTAATTTTACAAAAAATCAAGTCCGATGAAAAGAAGAGTAAGCAAATCCCTCTTAGAGTGGAAAAGCAGTCCCGGAAGAATGCCTTTGATTATCAACGGAGCTCGTCAGGTTGGCAAAACATATATAGTGGAGCAGTTTGGCAAGGAGCATTATGAACATGTGTTATACCTGAATATGGAGATTGAGGCCACCCTATGCAAGTTTATTGAGACGGAATTATCTCCTAAAAAAATCATTCAATACCTTGAAGCGACAAAAATGCAGGAGATAGTTCCAAGCAAAACACTTATATTCTTCGACGAAATACAAGCCTGCGAAAGGGCTTTAACTGCATTAAAATATTTTTGCGAGCAAACGCCTGAACATCATATTATAGCAGCCGGTTCCTTGTCGGGTGTTGCTATTAACAGGGAAAAATATTCTTTCCCTGTGGGTAAAGTCAATGAAATAAATATGTACCCTTTAGACTTTGAAGAATTTTTGTGGGCAATGAATATGGTAAATTTGGCAGAAGAGATAAAATCTCGTAACTACTCAGGTACTTAATATAAACATAAATACCAGATAATCAATTATATATCATATTAATAAAAATCAGTCATATTTGAGCGTTTATTTTATAATTCATTGATAATATGCAGTTTATAATTTTTGTCTACATTAAACATCAAAATATGAATCGAGATAAATATTTGTAAATCAATTCATTTTGGTACCTGAGTACTTACAAACTGTAACCTACCGATAAAATTTCCGGCAGATAAAGAGCCGTTTTAGAACCAAAATGCTTCATTGGCCAAAATTCAGACAGATTCTTGATACTTGTCTTTGAATTACAAAACAAGTTGACCTCAAAGAGAGTACTTGTGAACTATCCGGTCGCTCTCGCTGATAAACAGAGGCAAGTTATAGAAAAAATGTTATAAAAACAAAAAGCGTAGACGGAAACATTTTTTACGGTCGGGACGAAGCTCTCTGGAAAGTCCCGCAGGGGGACGATATTTTATATATTGCGCCATCCCTGCAGATTTTCAGACATGCAAGCAGACATGGCGCGCCAAAATATTGATAGTGAAAATAAATTGTTTAATGAATTATATATTATACCGTGCACGGTATGGTTTTGTGCATGGATGGTATGTGGTACAAAACCTCGTTTCCACCTGGTTTTTCCGACAAAACAACCTCCTCTCTCAACCCCGACGGACGGTTGAATTTCCTATGCGGATTCTTTGCGCCCTTTACTATACCGTGTCCGGCATGGTTTTGCGCACGAAAGGTATATGGCAAAAAAACCCTCATTTCCACCTAATTTTTCTTACAAAACAACCTCGTAGCAATGGAATATCATATAGCCCCTCAACCTCATTACCCCAGATTGTCGCACTGCAAAAAAAGAACGGTCAAATCCATTTAACACAAAGGGCACAAAGGTATCACAAAGGGCACAAAGGTATCACAAAGGGCACAAAGGTATCACAAAGGGCACAAAGGTATCACAAAGGACACAAAGTGTATCACAAAGGACACAAAGTGTATCACAAAGGGCGCAAAATCCATTTAACACAAAGAACACAAAGCGTATCACAAGGGGCGTAAAGTATTTACTTTGCATCCTTTGCGTTAAAAACTGCCTGCGGTGATATTTTTTGAACGAAGTTTTGAAAGTCTTTTTTACACCCCTGCATGCGCCTTTTACAAAACTGTTATGACATGCATGAACTTTGCAATCCGTTGCGGTACTGTCATTTCGGGTTTGTATCACAATTCCTATAATTGGATATAAAAAGGCGGAAATCTGCAACTACTTATCCAGCCGGATTCAATATATTTGTTGGATATATTTACATTCAAATTCATTAATAAAATTCAAACTTATGAAAAAATCTATTCTTTCAGTAATCCTGCTTGCTTCCGGGTTGTTTTCCGGTTGCAGCAGTGAAGAGAGTGTTTCCAGGCCGGAGACAATCGGTCAGACCGGTACTTTGACTTTCAGTTTTCCTGCGCCCCGTCGAAGCGTGACTTATGCGGTTAGCGGCGGTACTGCCAACGAAAGCTCCGTGGGTGCAACGGAAGACGAGGCCAGGATAAACGACGTCACCATTTACATGTTCAAGAATTCGGGCGTTCCTGCCGAGGAATTTCTTGTGGCGAAGAAATCCGAATCCGGCGTTCAGCAGAATCAGGGGGAGGTGCAGGTCACGTTCGATGTAAGCGACTTCACCAATGGAGGTAATTACGTGTTCTATGCCGTTGCCAATGTCAGCGACAATTTCACGGATAACTTTGTTGTCGGTACCGCCACTCTCAATGATTTTACAGCCGCCGTTGCCAACGCTACCGGTACTGCTTCGATTTCCGGGAGTAACATGCTGATGGTTGGGTACACGACGATTCCCGGTTTGTCTGCGGGTACCGAACCGGTTCAGGAGATAATCCTTCGTCACAGGGTTGC
>JAISSD010000091.1 GCA_031273295.1 Prevotella sp. | reverse complement strand
GACCCGAAAAACAAATTCAAACATCTTATCGAAACTAAAATCGATTCCGATTATGAAACAGCAAATAGGATTATTGAATCTTGTGGTGCGGAAATCAGGTCTGGAGGGAATGAGGCTTATTATTCATTCGACGAAAATTATATCCGTGTACCGTTGGCAATGCAATTCGAACATGAAGAAGCACATTGGGCAACCCTTTTTCACGAACTTGGACATTGGGGTGACAAAAATGTTCTCGATACAAAAATGACCGGTAACAAAAACACACCGGAATATGCCTACGGTGAATTGGTCGCCGAACTTACCGCATGTTTTTTGTGTCGTTCTTGTAATATTCCGAACAATTTTGAACGACACGAATCCTACATCGCGTACTGGATCAAAGCAATGAAAAACGACACAACCTACATCTGGCGGGCAAGTCGTGACGCTTCAAAAATCGCTGACCACTTTTTGAAACAAGCAGGAATTGTTCAGGATGTCGTACAGGAAGATGAAAAAGACGTTACGGTGTAACGAAATAACTTTGATTAAAAATGATAAAACCGTTCGATAACCTTTTTATAATGAAAAGTTTTTATCGGACGGTTTGTTATTTGTTCATTTAATTGTTCCGGTTCACTCGATTTTGGAACCACCTGAATCATCCGTTTGAAAATTTATTAAACCAGCTTCCTTGAGAATTTTCGAACATTGCCAAACTGTTCTAAAAGGCTCGCCAATGTTGCGTTCTTTACCCGTGCTGTCTTTCCCTAGAACTTCTCCCTCCGTAATATCATGGCATGAAACGATCGCTGTTTTCCAGTTATTATTTTCAGGTAACACATCTAATCTCATATAAAAATCTTTGCCAAAACCATAAACCATACCCTCTGGTTCCAAGTAAATAATTGATATAATGCGACGGTTTTTTGTATCGAAAATCGGATTCTTACAGTTGATCTTTTTGTGAATCCAATTCTTGGGAGGTTCATTTTGCAGATGCCACGGTTTATTCTTCTCATCGACAATGTCTTCATCAGGGATTTTTAAGCAATATAATTCTCCACTGACTTTATATGATTTAGGTAGATATTCTGCCATGCCCGTCTCAGTAAGACTGTAACAAGGAGCACGATCACGTATTAGATGAAAGATCTGCGTATTATCCTTAACATTTTTGACAGATATAGCAAAGAACTTACCTCCCCAAGACAAGAGTGTTTGCGAATAGACTTGCCAACGGGTTTCATACCCTTGCACTTCATTTCGTTCTTTGATTCGACTTTGTGCTTCCCAAACAGTAAATGGATAATATGCTATTCCATTAGTATGATCCCAATTAGGTATTAATGTACAAAATCTCCACCGGTATCGAGAAAGAGGAACAAAATCGAATCCACCAGAAAGACTGTCATAATAAGGAACGCCGAAACGTGACATAGGTGGAAGTATTGAGCAACATTGGAAACGCTGATCGGTAATTTGAATACCAGAGTTATGCTTAGACACTGCCGGTGTCCACTCATCGCGGACAATATCAGTTTCTCGATATCGTTCACGCGGGTCAGGATCAGGATTCTCGTTTATTTTTTTTACGAGTGTAGAAGTTTTGAGTTCAGTACAATAAAGAGCAGGAAAATGCTCATTATAAGCTCCAGCATAGGGATAACCTGAATCCATCTGGATGATAAGGTCTGGAATGCACCAAAAAATACCATCTTTGAAACACCATCGACTCATACGTTTGTCTCCCCATTGCAAACTAAATCCAGCATGGGAAACATGGTTCGTTTTGACGATTCCAAATTTCGATGGCAATGAACTCGTAACTACCAAATTTGTATCCAAGTTCCCTGTAAACCATTGGAGTACATTATGTGTTGTCGATATAGTAGGAGTAGTGATTTGTTCAAACGGCACTCCTCCTTTTTTATAGTTAACATCAACTGTCTGAACGCTGTCGAAAGAGTACACTGCATTATTATTGAGAATCAATCCGATTTTGATACTAGGTAATTCTTCAGGCAAAAAAGTAACGAATTCATATTCTCCAATAGGCTCCCCAAACAGGCGGTCTGAAACAAATATAAAATGAATGAGAAAAAGCATGACAATAATCATCTGATTGGTACAAAAATGGTATTTTTGGTTTGTCATAACATGCCTCCGGTGAAAACAAAAATTAATACAACCGTACTTTATCGGAAACGAATTTCATTTCCGTCATCTCTTCTCTTGCGAAAATCATCAATTTGAAAACCATCGGCAATTCCAAACGCAGAAACCGAAACATTGATAAATGCGTTATTGAGTAACCCGACACGGTTGGTATTATAGCGTATTCCATAGCTTGGATCGAAATAAACATCCTGACTAACTTCAACAATATAATGATTTTGGAAATAATCAATGACTGGATTAGGATTACTTTGTCCTGGAAGTTTAGCGACAAGTGCAATTTTATAGGGATATTGTCCCGTTCCACTGGGAGGTTCTTGAAAACTATATGTTTTGATTTTCATAAATTCATTTCTATTCGAAGTTTCAAGAATAGCCCGTGAAGAAGAAATCCCGTGACATCCTAACACTCCAATAAATAAATCTACCCAAGCATTGCATTTGGAATGACCAACATAGATCAAGCCATATTTTCCCTGACCGCCTCCACCTGTAATATAATATGCCAAACTGCCGCCATCTTTCTTCTTCACACTTCTGCCAGAGAAATAATTTATCAAGATGTTTCTGACAGTTGCTTCAGCATTAAGACCTACAGCATTTGTTACTGAAATATGCACTTCCGTAACAACAGGATTGAAAGTTGGTTTTTTTAGAGAAACATACATTTCATTGTCCGAATTCCCCACATCAAACCATGTTCCTCCATTTATAGATGCTTGCCAAGATAACGACATGTTTTCATAATATTTGACTCCATTTCCCGTTAAACCGGTTAATTGTATTCCAGTAACTGTTACTGTATTATCGCTTGTATTGGGTGTGACATTATTACATTGTGCAAGTATACCATCAGGTCCTGTTCCCTTAAGAGAGAGTTTCATACCTGATGCCATTACTCCATTTAAAATAACATCTACCGTTGGATTACTATTACTGCTATAAAAGATCGCAGGGTTTTTGGTGCGATTTTTAAGCCAGTCTTGTGGGGATACCAATCCGCCAGCTTGGTAAATTGGGCTTGCGTCTGTATCATATATGGGATCCTCATGATAAGAATTTGTTCCATTAAAAACGACATTCTGTAGTATTAACGGCTTTACTTCATGCTCGCCAGCGGTTACAGTCCAATCATAATCGGCATTTGTGTTTCCTGTTCCTCCGATTGGACCAGCAAGACCACTGAACACCGGTTGGTATGTTTTACATGTAGCATTCGGATTGTGAGAACCATCATAATGAATTGATTGTTGCGGTTCACTTAGCGTATATGTTTGGTTTAAGTTGATCAAATCACAGTTCACGACCAATTGCCACAGAGTACTCATATCGCCTTGAACACGATATACTTTTTTCATGTAGGTATTATCCGATGTCGAGACGGTTAAGAATCGTTTAAAATCATAATTGCCTTGCGGTACATCACTGAAAGCAGCAATGGTCGTATTTTTATTGGCTTTACTGACCGTGGCATACCGCGAATCATCTCCAAATAAAATTGAAGTTGTCATCATAATCACCAAGTAGTAAATCATGATGGAAGAGATGGTCCAATAGTAATAACAACATCTGAGAATTTTCATTTTTCCTGTTGTGCTGTCTTATTTCAGCGTTAATATTGATGCGATAATTATTGTCATCGGTTTTGAAGTAAGCTCTTTTCCATGGACTCTGCATATTTCCTGAATTCAACTGATTCAATGTTATTCACACATTCTCGCATGTGTTCAATTGCTTTCCGACGTAAACTGTCACGAATATCTTGTCCAAGATTGGGCATACGCTTACAAATATTCCGGCATAATTCTGCAACAAAAAAATGGCAAGTCAAGGCTTCCGGTGAATTTGGAAATCGGGCGATACAGTTTTCGTATATTTGCAGAGCCTTTTCATAAGCTTCAGGAGTTCCATGCTGAACAATTCGATTGGCAATGGCGACTGCCGCCCGTTTCTCACTTGGTGTACCTATAAACAATGTAGATTTTGGAAACAGGAATGTAACTTCGTCGAAACGGGATATCCAACACAAGCACGCAAATATACCGAGCGTTGCATACGCTTTTTCATTTTTCGAGAGTGTTCCAAGTTCATCATTTTCCAAACGTTGATAAATCAATAATGCCTCTTTATGTTTTTTGTTTTCATAAAACAAATCTGCAATAAAAATTGCTAGACGTCGTTTTGAGTCTTTGAAGCAAGCCATCTCTTCCGGTGTTGCGTAAAGCGAACCTTTTTGGTTGCGTAAATTCCATGTTAATCGGGCAAGGGTAGTGGCGTTTTCCCAACCAGTCGCTTTTTGTTGTGCATAAAATTCCTTGTCAAGTTCTGCAAGAAGATTCCAATGCTTTTCTGCTGTTTCATAATCTTCCTTTGCAAACTCAACAAGACCTTGCAATAACGTAATATCTTTACGTTTTGAATTCCAGTACCACGAACAACTCCGGCGATTAAAAAAATCACCCGGTTTCGGTTTTGATAATTTTACATTTGTCCAACGATCTTTGTAACGTTCTTCTTTCGGCGGTTGTGAAACTTTACGTACTGATTCCGGTAATTCAAAATCTTTCAGGTCTTTGTCGAATTGTTGTACATTATCAA
>JAISSD010000070.1 GCA_031273295.1 Prevotella sp. | reverse complement strand
CGGGGAAAGGCGCCTCATGAAGCTTCTGCATCTTTGGCTTTTATTGGAAATACAAAGCATACAGTACCTTATATGCAGATAAATTCTCATTTATTTGAATCCATTCCCGATGCATTTATTAAAGGCGCCTTTTTGGATCGCATACATCTTTATGTGCCGGGCTGGGAAGTGAGGGTGCTGAAAAAATCGTCATTTAGCGATGGTTTTGGATTTATTACCGATTATTTGGCAGAAGTGTTGCACGAACTTCGGAAACAAGACTATTCAACGATATTAAGCGAGCAGGTAAAATTTGACGGTTCTCTCTCGGAAAGAGATCACAACGCGATACGCAAAACGTTCTCCGGCTTAATGAAACTAATTTATCCGAATAAAAAGATAACCAAAGTAGAAGCCTTGGAATTGATTGATTTTGCAGCAGAAGGGAGAAAACGAGTAAAAGACCAATTATATATCATTGACGAAACATTTAAGGCAGAACCGGCGAAGTTTATTTACACTATTTTGTCTTCAGGAGAAGAAGTTCACGTTGAAACGTTGGAGAATCTAAACAATCCTTCATTCCAACAGTCTCTTATTCTAGATGAAGAACAATCAACAAATATTCCAACGGGAAAAATAGAACAGAACGAAAATGAGGCGAAAATTCAACGAAAACGGATTGAATCTGAACCTTTAGTGAAAAATATTTCTATTCGGGAGAATCAAACCGGAATCTCCTACAAATCTCTTTTTGCAGATTATGTGCAGGGAGCATCGAAAATCACGATTGAAGATCCATACATCAGACTTCCTTATCAAATAAAAAACCTGCTTGAATTCTTTGGCGTTATTATAGAACAAAAAGCAATTGACCAAGAGATAGATATTCGCTTGATTACTTGGAATACAGAAGAGAGGATACCCGATTCGATTGATGCATTTGATGAGATTCGGGAATCCATGGCTGAGGCGGGAATCAAATTCACTTACGAATTTAAGGATTTTCATGACCGAAAGATTACAACGGATACCGGTTGGGAGATTATTCTTGGCAGAGGTTTAGATATTTTTGAACCGCGTAAAGGATATACCATAGAGGACGTCGTGCCGGAAAGTAGAAAATGTAAGGCATTTACTATTACTTGTTTGAGAGGGTAAGGATTGGTTTAATTCTTGGGAATTGTTACTGAATAACATGACGATTATCACATTTCAAATACCTGTTCTATAATATATTAAAAAATTATATCAGTCAATTTAATACATAACAGTTCCTTGGAGGCATACGGAGTACGTATTATTATCAATAATATTGAATAGATTTGATATTTGTTAATTTGCACCATATTTGTATCATAATAATATAACACATTGACATACAGTTATGATAATATTCGAGGGGAAAACTCAACCCTGTTTAAATGATTTCTGCTCTTTGCAAATCTTCACTAAAAAAAGACTGACAAAACAGGAATAAATATGTAATTTTGTCATGTTTTAAAAGCCGCAGGCCTGTTTGTTATCCATCCGGGTATAACAATGGTTGATCATTATAGCTTTAAAATGTAACATATAACTCGTAATTAAAAATGGCAAAACCGGATATTCAGCAAGTAAAGCAACGCTTCGGCATCATCGGGAATAGTCCCGGCCTCAACCGGGCTATAGATATCGCCCTTCAGGTAGCCCCTACCGATATGTCGGTGCTGGTAACCGGGGAAAGCGGCGTGGGAAAAGAGAATTTTTCCCAGATCATACATCAGTTCAGTCATCGTAAACACGGGACATATATTGCAGTCAACTGCGGTTCCATTCCCGAAGGGACGATTGATTCAGAATTGTTCGGACACGAAAAAGGCTCTTTTACAGGGGCGACCGGCGAACGCAAAGGATATTTTGAGGTTGCTAACGGAGGAACCTTGTTTTTGGACGAAGTAGGAGAATTGCCTTTGTCTACCCAAGCCCGTCTGTTACGCGTGCTTGAGACGGGCGAATTTATAAAAGTAGGCTCGTCGAAAGTCGAAAAAACGGATGTGCGCGTTGTTGCGGCTACCAATCTGGATATGATAACGGCAACCCGTAACGGGCGTTTTCGCGAAGATCTATACTATCGGCTCAATACTGTGCCTATCCGCATTCCTGCGCTTAGAGATCGCAAAGATGATATTCCATTGTTGTTCAGAAAATTCGCGAGTAACTGCGCCGAAAAATACAGCATGCCTCCCATCGCGCTTACCGAACCGGCAAAGCAGACGCTGAAAGAATACTACTGGCCGGGTAATATCCGTCAATTGAAAAATATCACCGAGCAGATTTCGATTATCGAACAAACAAGGGACATAACGCCGGATATATTGAAACTGTATCTCCCTGCAAATGAGGTAGGCCTCATACCTGTGGGGACAATAAATGCCAAAGACCAGAAAAATTTCAACAACGAGCGCGAAATATTATATCAGGTACTGTTTGATATGAAGAAAGACATGAACGAACTGAAAAAGATCGTTCACGACATCGTGTCCGGAAATATAAAATCTCCCGATATTATATCTTCTCCGGCAACTAACAGTCATGAGAACCCTCTTACGCCGATGGTCGTCAATTCCGACAGGACGGCCGCTTTGCCCGTCAAGGATGACGGACATGCGATAATACCCGCATCCACGATTACCGACGCCGATGTGATTGATGCTCCCGAATATGAGGAGGAAATGCTGTCGTTGCAGGATGTGGAGAGAGATATGATTATAAAAGCCCTTGAACGGCATAACGGAAAACGGAAAAATGCGGCTCAGGATCTAAAAATATCGGAGCGTACATTATACAGGAAAATAAAAGAATATAATCTGGAAAATTTATGAAAAGAACAGCGCTGTTTCTCCTTTTTATCCCGTTGTTTGCCGGTTGCACGGTGTCTTATAAATTTAACGGGGCGTCTATCAATTACGCCGAAACTCCGACAATCGACATTCGCGATTTCCAAAATCAGTCTCCGTATGTCTACCCTCCGCTTACGCAGGTCTTTAATGAGAGGATGAAAGATGTATTTACCCGTAATACCAAACTGGAATTCACTTCGGTGAATCCGTCGTTGGAGATGGAAGGGGAAATTATAAGATACGACCTGACGCCATTGTCGGTAAAGGAAGATAACTTCTCGGCAGAAACCCGTTTGACATTGGGCGTGAAGATGCGTTTCAGGAATAACAAGAATCCGCGAGAGGATAAAGAGGAAACGATCACCGCCTACCGTGACTTTTCCAGTAGCCTCATGCTTACCGACGTACAGGATGGCCTGATTGACGAGCTTACGAAAGATATTGTAGACCAGATCTTTAATGCGACAATGTCTAACTGGTGACATGAGTTACAAGAATCAATATGCCCAATGTCTTCAAATGAAGAACAGTGAATTATTTGCCGTTCGCGCCAATTGGCATATTATCCCGTCGGCATATTGACACATTAAATTTATTTTTAATTAACTAGCGTCATGGATATTCAGCAATTATACAAGTTTACAGACAAAGGAGTAAACCCTTCGCGAGAAGACATACGGTCTTTGAAAACCTTTATTGAAGAACATCCATATTTCCAGGCCGGTATATTCGCCTATCTGAAATCCGTGTATTTGTTTAGCGGCGATGATTTTCAGGAGGAACTTGGCAAGTTGAGTATTTTTGTGAATGACCGTAAAGCCCTGTTTTATTATATTTTGAGTGATGAATACGATTCCTTTTTCCACCAGACAGGAAAGAAAGAGATCAGTGTGGATAAAACCGGTTTATTGCTGGACGCCTTTTTCAAGTCGAAAGGCGATAATAATGGCGTGGATGCCGACTTGGAGTACAGCATTTCCCATTCCAGCCTCGCGTCAACGGATTATTTTACCTACATGCAGATCTCTTCCATCCCGGAGAGTAAAGATGCTTCTGTCAGGCAAGAACCCCCGAACCTCAAGCATCAGAACATCATAGATACATTTATAACCCGCTCGGAGATGGAAGGAGGCATCCGCATACAAATAAGCGGAAAGGATGAGCCTCTGCCCAATGATACGGAAAAGGCGAATGAAAAAGACGACGAACTGAACGAAGACATATTCTTTACCGAAACACTGGCTAAAATTTATATAAAACAGAAAAAGTATGAGAAAGCATACAAAATTATTAAACATTTAAGTTTGAATTATCCGAAAAAAAATATTTACTTTGCAGACCAATTGATTTTTTTGGAAAAACTGATTATAAATTCGAAATTTAAAGATACAAAATGATTACACTTATTACTGTATTAATTGTAATTGCAGCGATTGCTTTGGTACTGATAGTTCTTGTTCAAAATTCCAAAGGCGGAGGTCTTTCGTCGGGCTTTTCATCGTCAAACGCCATCATGGGCGTCCGCAAGACTACCGATTTTCTTGAAAAAGCGACTTGGGGACTTGCAGGCTTTATCATGGTTATGAGTGTCGTGTGCGTTATGATCAGGCCGAAAGCAACATCTACGCTTCAACCTGAAGTGGGCGCGCCGGCTCCGGTGAACACGGGCGCTCCCGATCTGTCTACAACATTGCCAGGGCCATCGGGCAATACGCCTGCACCGTCGGGTGAGCAACCAACGCCTCCGACTGAATAAGCGGTTTAAAAATATGATATAAAAAGGCTTCTCGTACGGGAGGTCTTTTTTGCTGTAACCCCGGAGTATAAACCGCTCCTTTAAGCAGGGAGCGCAAAATACCTGCCTCCGGCTCCGATAGCTCGCTATTATTGTCCCACAAAAGAAAGATCAGTCTGAAAACAGCCCTAAAAATTTGGATGAATGAAATTTAAACTGTTTCCAAGCAAGTCGTTATACATCGGTATAGCGGCCAGATAGCAAAAAGTCTGCGCTTCGTAATCCATCAGGCAACAATAATGGCTCAGGCCGTTGGATACAAAAAGATATTTTACTTTCAATACGATGTTGTACCTTGCAATTTGGTCGAAAACGGCTTGTGTGATCTCCACATCCGGGGATTTGTATTCTACTATAACCAAAGGCAAAAGGGTTTTGTCGTAAACAATGGAATCGCACCGCCGTTTCCGGCTGTTCAGGCTGATTTGTACCTCGTTGGCCATTAACGCTTGCGGATACCCTTTTTCGGTTATCAGGTAATTAACAAAGCGCTGGCGCACCCATTCTTCGGGAGTCAGCGCCACAAACTTACGGCGCAGCCTGTCAAAGACAGTTAGCTTTCCGTCCGTTTTTTTTATATTTATTTCAAAAGGGGGCAGATTTAAATCCAACATTTGTTACCTTTGTTTATCCCATACAACAAAAAAGAAAAAATACGCGTTGTATCTTTAAAGCAAAAGTAAAGTTAATATGAAAACAAAGCAAGAAATTGTGGACAATTGGCTTCCAAGGTATACCAAAAGGCCGTTGAAACAGTTTACCAAACATATATTGCTTACTAATTTCGCAAAATACGTTGAGATATTCGCCGATCATTTCAATGCGCCCATTGTGGGGCTTGACGGGAACATGCCGAATGCATCGGCTAATGGCGTTACCATCATTAATTTTGGTATGGGGAGCGCCAATGCGGCAACCATAATGGATTTACTCGGCGCGGTAGGACCCGAAGCCGTATTGTTTTTGGGTAAATGCGGCGGGCTAAAAGAGCATAATAACCTGGGAGACTACATATTGCCGATTGCCGCCATACGGGGAGAGGGTACATCGAACGATTACCTTCCATCCGAAGTGCCGTCTTTGCCTGCTTTCAGCCTGCTGAGGGCGGTATCGTCCACTATCCGCAACCACAATCGCGACTATTGGACCGGAACGGTATATACAACCAATCGCCGTGTGTGGGAATATGACGACGCGTTTAAGAACTACCTGATGCGGATTCGCACAATGGCTGTAGATATGGAAACGGCGACATTGTTTACCTGCGGATTCGCCAACCAGATCCCAACCGGCGCATTGTTGCTGGTATCCGACCAGCCGATGATATCGGATGGCGTGAAAACAGAAAAAAGCGACAGCCTGGTCACCCGGAACTTTGTGAACGAACATGTGCTTATCGGTATCGAGGCCCTTTCTACATTGATAAACAACGGACAAACTGTGAGACACCTGCGATTTGAATAACCATTATGACTTTTGAGCAAATTATAACAGATATAAAAGCCCGTAAATTCAAGCCTGTCTATTTATTGATGGGAGACGAGCCGTATTACATTGACGAGATCACCGATTTGTTGGTAAATACCGTCCTGCCCGAAGAAGAAAAGTCTTTTAACCAGGTCGTCCGTTACGGTATGGAGACCGATGTATCTTCCGTTATTACACTGGCGCGCAGCTTCCCGATGATGTCAGAGTATCAGTTGGTTGTGATAAAGGAAGCTCAAAATCTGAATAAAATAGAAGAACTGGAAGTTTACGTAAAGAATCCGCTCCGTACAACCATCCTCGTATTGAACTACAAAAACGGGATATTGAAACACAAGAAACTATGTGCAGAGATAGACAAGAACGGCGTTGTGTTCGAAT
Organism: Prevotella sp.; assembly: GCA_031273295.1. Lineage (GTDB taxonomy): Bacteria > Bacteroidota > Bacteroidia > Bacteroidales > Dysgonomonadaceae > Dysgonomonas. Next base: position 3,177 of record JAISSD010000070.1, on the reverse strand, counting down.
CGAAGAAAATAACGGAATATAAAATGCCGGCCTTTATTTCATCCTATATACAACAGAAAGGGTTGACGATAGACGCCAAATCGGCCCAGATGCTCTCCGACTATCTGGGGAATAATCCCGGCAAACTGGCGAACGAAATAGCGAAGTTGCTGATTGCCATACCTGCAGGCCAGAAGCAGATCACCCCCAACCTTATAGAGGAGAATATCGGGATAAGCAAAGATTTCAATAATTTCGAACTGCTGAAAGCGATCGTAGAAAAGAATATTTTCAAAATGAACCGGATAGCCGATTATTTTGAAAAGAATCCCAAGGACAACCCTTTGATCGTAACACTGGCTATACTTTTCAACTTTTTCAGCAACCTGATGATATGCTACTGGGTAAAAAACAAAACAGAACAGGGCGTCGCCGCCGAACTGGGTTTCAAGAATCCGTACCAGGCAAAGGATTATATTACGGCGATGCATAACTACAATGCCTTTAAATGCATGGAAATAATTAGCCTGTTAAGGACATACGACGCCAAATTCAAGGGAGTTGGCAATGTTTCCACTCCCGACGGGGAATTATTGAAAGAGTTACTGTATAAAATAACGCATTGACAAGGCCTGTTTCACGAAAAGCCGCTTTGTTTTTTATATTGATTTGTTGTATATCAGATTTAAAACACAGGCCTGTTTGCCGACAAAGACGGGCTACCGCCATCCACGTACGGCCATTCGTCTTTGTCCCACTTAATCTGGTCAAGCAATAAAACACGGCCTTTTGGATTTTCCACATCCACTCCATGATACAGTATCCAATCGTTCCCGTTCTTGTCCTGCACTATTTCGGAACAGTGCCCGTTCCCGACAAAGCGGGAATTAGGCCCGATAACGACCGAATAACCGTTATTCATCATATCTTTGCCCGACTTGTCCACATACGGGCCAAACAAAGATCCGGAACGGCCTGCAACGAGCCGGTAAGTACTATTGACTCCTTCACAACAACTGCCCGCAGATGCAAACAGATAATAATACCCGCCTCTTTTATGAATATACGTCCCTTCAAAGGCTGTACCCGCTATCTGTTTTTTGTCCGCATCCGGTTTCAGGCTGAGTCCGTCATTGCCAAGTTCTATGGCATAGATACCTCTGAAACTGCCCCAGAAAAGATATTTCTTTCCCTGATCTTCCATATAAAACTGGTCTATGGAATTCTGTACTCCTGTTTCATTACTTCCCAAAAGCTTCCCTTTATCGGTAAAAGGCCCCCCGGGGTTGTCGGCAACGGCGACGCCTATACCGCAAGTCCACTCGCCGCCCCATACCGACATGGAATAATACAAGACATATTTGCCGTCAATACAGTTGACGTCGGGAGCCCATAAACCGCCTTCCGGCTCGAAACCGGGACGGTTTTTTTCTGTGAAAGCCGTACCCGAGAAATCCCAATCAACCAGATTGTCGGATCTGTAAACCGGCACATTGCGAATGTCTTCCGTTGCATACAGATAAAAACTTCCGCCGTCAACCTTAATGATTGTCGGATCCGGCGTGCTTGCCGTGATCACAGGATTGCGATAAACCTTGCTTTGCGTATCTGCCTTCGGGGTTGCAAGCCGGGGTTTCAGTACGCTCCCCGTTATTTTCATCACAGGCACACTTTCTTCTGTAAATGACACATCTGCAATATACATTGCCCTGGGATGTATACTATCCTGATCTTTATGCGCATGAAATACGATCTTCAATTGCCCGTCTTTATCCCTGAACATGGCGCTGTGGCCTACACCCGCCAGATTGCCGGGTTTCTGCAAAACCGGATTCTTCTCATACTTGGTCCACGGGCCTGTCGGAGAAGCCGCGACAGCATAGCCTATTCCGTAAAAAGGGCTTTTGTAGTGATTGGCCGAGTAGGCGAGATAATACAGGTCTTTGCGCCTGATCACGAATGCGCCCTCATTGACACGCGGCCAGACTTCCTCCCATGACTGGGACACGTTTATACATTTGGTCAAGGTAGATTGTTTTATCGTCAGAAGATCATCTTCCAGTTCCGCTACCCAGATATTCAATCCGTCATTGAATCGGTCGAAATAAAGGTAGGCTTTTCCGTCATCGTCTATGAAAAGGGAGTTGTCTATACATTTTTCGTCTGCCATCATCGGTTGCTTCTTCTCCTGGACAAAAGGCCCCAAAGGCGAATCGGATGTTGCGGCACAGATATGTTCGCCGGCAGAATAATACATGAAGAATTTGTTTTTATCCTTTATATAATACACTTCCGGAGCCCAAAACCACCGGTCTCCCCACGAATCGTCTTTATGCAATGCCAGACGGGGCGCTTTCGTCCATGTATTCAGGTCATCGGAGGTATATACTTCTATACCGTCGCTGTTATTTGTCCCATAGGCATAGTACAGATTGTCATACAGCATGATAAAGGGATCTCCGAGAGGGACAGGCAAAGCGGATGAAGAGTTATTCCCGGCTAATGCGTGAACCGGAAGTACTGTCCGCCCCATAAAAAGGAGAAAGGGTATGAGCGCCATAAAACAGCGTTTTTTCATGTGTACATAATTTGTTTTTTAACGACCGCATGGAACTTGCAACATACTGGCTCCGCCGAACCTTGTTTCATACTCTTTGGCGCTACTTTTGTATGCCCGTTCCATAAATCCTTTAATGATTATCGTTTATGTGAATAGTCCATAATGTTTCTCTTGCGGTCAAATTTATTACTTGTATTTCAAATATGCGCATTAAAGCGGGTAAAAAATCAGGCGTTTAGCGAAATTTGAACAGCTTGTTTCATTATGTGACCGGATTTTAGTATCTGTTTGAATTTTGCCCGTTCAAATTCAAATTTTCAGGACTGGTTTCAGGCTGTTTTTTTCTTTTGTGAAGCGACAATGGCGGAGCCGGAGATAGATATGCGGAAACAGGCCAGCTGAGTATCATTTCCCTGTCTGTTTCCTTTTCCGCCTGTTTTTGCACGCAGACGACGCGGATTGAAAGGATGAACGCAGATTCCCCGTAACCGCAAAATTTTTCGCAAAGTTTAAATTTTCGTAACTACTCAGGTACTTTATATAAGCATAAATACCAGATAATCAATTATATATCATATTAATAAAAATCGGTCATATTTGAACGTTTATTTTATAATTCATTGATAATATGCAGTTTA